>LFTP01000250.1 GCA_001513395.1 Clostridia bacterium DTU080 | reverse complement strand
CGTACGGTTCTGTGAGAGGGCTGACGCTCGCCTGATCAGCGAGCGTCACCCTACTCGATGTGTGCGCTCGGCATAGCGCGTTTACTTGGGAGTGAGATTCTCCTGCGCACCCGATGGAGGGAACTGTCAGCCGGACGACAAGGGTGTCCATCGTGAGGTGGAATATGAAGGAAGCCGCAGGCAGATTGCCGGTCTGACGAACAGGAATCGCATAGGAGGCGCCCGCACTGGGTGAGAAGGCACGTATCGTCAAAGCCCCGTACCCATACGTAGTCGTATATTCGGCGGGCATAGGCGCGAAGGTAGATGCCCATTGCCCGGGGAGGTCGGGTTGGATCGACGGACGGCAGCGGACGGCATAGTAGGCCGCTCGAGTTGGCCGAAGGCCGAAAGATGCAGTGCCGGGATAGGAGCCTTGAGTTTCGATGGCGGAAGAGGTACAGACCGATACGGCTGAGATGCCAAAAGCCCGCTCGGAAGATAGCGGGCGTTACCTCGCGTCAGGACCAATAAGGGAGCAGCCGGAGTCGACGGCATGAACGTCGATGAGCTGCTTCCGTACCTACATAAGGGATGGCCCCGTATCAAGGAAGAACCGCTGGAAGGAACGTACAGGCCGGCTTCCGTGCGGTAACGGAAACCCGTATGTTGGGCATTGCGACGGTCCCGGACTGACTTATCCAGCAGGCGTTGTATCAAGTATTGTCATCGATCGTCGAACCGCGCTTATATGAGTACAGCTACGGTTTTCGACTCGGGCGAAGCACTCACAATGCCGTACTGCAGGCGCAGGCGCACGTGAGTGCGGGCAAGCGCTGGGTTGTGGGCATAGGTTCCTCGAGCGTCAACCACGGTGTTTTGATCTCGCGTATAGCTCTACTGGTCAGTGACCAACGAGTCCTGAGACTGATACGCCGATACCTGCAAGCGGGAATGATGCAGGGCGGTCTCGTATCGGTCCGGCGAGAAGGAACGTCGCAAGGCGGCCTGCTCTCTCCCTTGGTGTCCAACACTTTTCAGGATGAGCCGGACAAAGAACCGGAAAGACGAGGACATGCCTGCTGCCGATATGCCGACGATAACAAGACTTATGTGCAGTCTCGTCGGGCCGGAGGGCGAGTCATGGAATCGATCACCCGGTTCTTGGAGCGTCAACTCAAGCTCAAGGTCAACCGTGAGAAAAGCGCGGTCAATCGCCCTTGGCGGCGGAGATCCCTCAGCTACTCCATGACCTTTCACGTGAGGCCGCGGCTCAAAGTAGCGCCAGAATCAGTGAAACGGCTCAAGGGGAGAGTGAAGGAACTCCTTCGCCGTGGTAGGGGATGGAGCCTCAAACGAACCGCGGGCGAGCTTGCTCCGCCTGTACGCGGTTGGGGCGACTGCTTCCGGTTTGCGCAGGTGAAGAACGTCTTTGAGGAGCTTGACGGCCGGATCCGCCGGAGACTGTGATGTCTCATCCGGTGACGTTGGAACCGTACCTACACTCGGGCTTGTAACCTGATGAAACGCGGACTGACGGAAGCCCGGGCATGGAAGTCCGCCACAAACGGACGAGGCCCCCGGTGGGATGCAGGGAGCCTCACATATGCCTTCAAGAAGTCCTTCTTCTGTACACTTGGACTCGTGTCGCCGCTTGATCAACATCGACGCTTCCGGAGATGCTACATCAAGCGCCGCGGTATGAAAATCGTATGCCCGGCGGTGTGACCCGATGCATCAGGTGTAAAGCCTGAAAAGAATCTGAGCCAGTATTATCTTAACTATCATACCTACAGGATAGGCAATAGCGTAGCTCAAATTGGGTAGATCGGATTGAGATCGCTCGTTGGAATAGACCAAAGCGGCCGGTTGAGTCTGCAAGCCTGACAGAAAACCTATCGCTAGAGCCATGGGCACTTTCAGCAACTTGTGATAGATGAACAGAGTCAGGCTGCTGTAGAGAAAGGTGACGACCGCACCGCCCAACAAAACCAAGGGTCCCAATTCCTTGAAAGTGGAAGCGAAGGCATATCCTGAGCTGGTGCCGATACCGGCCAAAAACAAAGCAATGCCCAGACGTCTTAGGGTGTGGGTCACATGCTCAGGCATGCCCCATGCAATACGGCCCGTACGATGCAATCGGCCAAGGATTAAGGCGACGATAAGAGGACCGCCCACGAAGCCCAGACGGAAAGAAAGACCGCCCGGGAGCGGAATGGGCACCAAACCCAGCAACACCCCTAAGCAGATGCCCAAGGGCATGCTCAGTAAGTTCAGCCCGTCGTCTTCATGATCTGAAGACGAGTGATGCCCTTGGTCGGACAGTGAGGCCGCATACTCTTGAGTCTCCTGCGCAAAGTCGACACGCCAGATGATCGAGAACATATGGATGGCAAGAATGACGCCTATGACCCCGAAGGGGTAGGTGAGCGAATAACCAACGACGGGTTCTGCCAGAAGTCGCTCCGTCAAGGGCTGCTCGCCGGACTTCAGTATCTCGATAACCGCCGCCAATGCCGGGGTATTAGTGGTGCTTCCCGTAAACAGCCCGGCGGCCAGTGTGGCCGGCAGACGCAACAGACGGCTCATCCATGCCGACAACAGACAAGCAAAGGTCAAGACGAAGACTCCCAAGGAAATGTCCCGAATTCCATGGTCCCGTAAGGCCGTAAAAAACGCCCGGCCTGAGGATAGGCCCACGCCGTAGACGAACAAAACGAGTCCCAACTGATGAACGATCTCAGGCAATCCAAGCTCCGGGTGCAATGCACCGAGAGCAAGGCCGACAAACAAAATGGCGGCCACACCCAAGCGAAAGCTGCCAAGACGTATGTCACCGATCTTGTGACCGACACCTATCACCACAAACAGCAAGAGCAGGGGATTGGCCAAAAAGAGCCCGACGAGCGGATCGAGATACTGCAACAGTGTTAACCTCCAGTCCCTTCCCGTAACTCCAAAAACATGGCGGGAGACGAAAATAGTGAAATCCGGCGTTTAGGTGAGAGGCACCTGGATGGCTCGGCGACCCTCAAATCGAGTAATTGACGTGTAGCCCACCTCGTTCGCCCACCGACGCACTTCATCAAGCTGACGACCGACATCTTCGGCGCAGTGGGCATCCGAGCCTATCGTAATCGGCACTCCCGCTTGGCGGAAGGCGCTCAGCAAGGCTTTCCCGGGATAGATCTCGCCTACCGGTTTGCGTAAACCGGCGCTGCTGACTTCAACGGCCACGCCTGCCCGTTTGGCAGCCTCAGCCGCGTCCGCATACAGCCTATGGGGGGTGACCGGGGGACGGGCTCCGAATATCTTCAATAAGTCCGGATGGGCCATGGTATCAAACAGCTTCGAAGCGCAGGCGCGTTTCCAGACGCTGAAGTACTCCTCATAGGTAGTCGTCACGTCGCGCTCAGGCCAACCGACGTGCGGTGACGTATCCACTGGGAAGGTACCGAGAAAGTGGACCGATCCAATCACATAATCCCACGGATAGGCTGCCAGGATCTGTCCTATCAATTCGGCGGACTCAGGGATGAAGTCCACCTCCAAACCTATTTTGATCCGTAGGCCCTCGCCTTGTGCAGCTAAAAGGAAATCTACATAGGAGTCAAGAGAATCGATGAATCCATGCCGGAAGAACTCCGCCACAGCCTGCGGAAGATCAGGATGACAGAGCATCGGGTCAAAGACAGGCTTAAACTCCCGAAAGCGATAGCAATGCTCGCTGATGCCGATCTCGTCAACACCGCTTGCCTCGGCTTGTTCGATATAGCGAAGCAACCGCTCTTTTTCCAGGCGGATGGGAGACTGATAGTCGTCGAATTCCAGATGAACATGGTAGTCGAGCCGCATTCATTCACCCTCTTACAGACAGATACTCAGCTTCCATTTCTCCCATAGGTTGCCAATCCCTGCCGATCCCAACCCTGACACAATCCCATAAACGGAGCATAGGCTCCAAGGAAAACGGCAAAAACTCATGGAATGTATGAAATGCAGCGGGCGTGTTGCACAGATAGGGTTACCCATCTCACCCGACCAGGCTCGAATAAGCTTCGGAGAGGATACACCAAGGGGCTCTGTCGATCGAGCAGGCTTATCTTGCGTCTTCTTTGCTGAGTGACCGATCCTATAGAAAACGAAGTGACGAAAGAGACGGCCCCAGATTGAAGAGCTATCATTGGTTGAGCACTTAACTTGATCGACCTTCTCAGGCCTCACCGGTCTGCAAGGATCGATCATGTGCGGCGACAGTTGCCAGCTCAACCGTGCTCAGTTCATCCGATGACGAGCTGCGTTAGTCGCCAATGACATAGGCTTCTCCGGCTCCGGGCTCCGGCGAGTGGTTAAACAGCACGGATCAAGGCAAAGGGCAGTGTCACCTGAAAAACCGTTCGATAGCATTGGCGAGGAGACCATTGCCATTGATGAGGCGAGTACGCCCTGAACAAGGTTTTCTTGCTGGACATCGACAAGAAGCCCTTGCAGCCGACACATACGTCAAGGGCGCGGATACTGCTCGAACGAGACAAAACCGCGGTGTATCGCAGGTACCCATTCACGATCGTTGTTGAGTATGCCGTTGACGATCCTGCTGACCCAGATCTGTGTCTGAAGACTGTCCGGGCAGCCGCACTGCCGGCCTGGCCGCCGACCATCCGGTGCGAAAGCACCATGATCATCGCTAAGGCGATCCGGCGGGGTCGTACCATCAGTGGTACTCCTCGGACGGTCCAAGCGGGGACGCTCAGTCTTTCAGCATCCGCCGGTCAATCCCCTGAAGGATACGTTACTAGGGCGATTCACGATCGACGGACGTTTTTGATGTAATGTAACGGGATCGGCCTTGAAAGGGTGATCATGTAAATAACCGAGCAAGTACTCACTGCTCATGAAAGCAGCGACACAACGGGAGGCCGTGATATGAAGAAAAAGCGTCTGATACGAGACGACGGGCGTTATGTTCTTTTGTACTTCCCTGACGATGTCAGGGAGTCAAAAGCCAAACAAACAGCGCCGAAGAAGTCTGAAGAGACGATTTCATCTTCCGGGGAGGACGAAAAGAGTGTCTGAACTGCGTTGGAATCCGATGTTGGGACAGTGGGTGATCACCGCTACGCATCGACAGGACAGAACGTATAAGCCGCCTGCTGAGTTTTGTCCCATTTGTCCGACGAAATCAGCCGACTTCCCTACGGAGATCCCTGTTCCGGATTTCTATATCGCCGTCTTTCAAAACAAGTTCCCGTCACTTCGTCCTCAGCCTGAACCGCCGGAAGTCGAAGGGACGAAACTGTACGCCGTGCGCGAGGCGATGGGTGAGTGCGAAGTCGTGGTCTATACCGCCGACCACGTAGGCAGCCTGACCACTCTAGATGAAGAAAAGATGTACTGCCTCGTCGACGTTTGGGTTGATCGGTTCCGTGAGCTGGGGGATCGCGAGGGAGTTGAATATGTCTTCATTTTTGAGAACCGGGGAGAGGCCGTGGGAGTCACCTTGCACCATCCGCACGGACAGATCTATGCCTATCCCTACATACCTCCGATCCCTGAGCGGGAGCTGCATCAGGCCTTGGAACACCATGCAACTACAGGGCGCTGCATGTTCTGTGATATCCTGGCCGAGGAAAAACGGGACGGCAGGCGGATCCTACTGGAGGATGAGCACACCGTCGCCTTTGTGCCCTTTTTCGCCCGCTTCCCGTATGAAGTGCATGTCATGCCTAAGCGTCATCTCAACGCACTCCCAGACCTCGACAGCGAGGAGCGACGCTCACTGGCCCGCGCCCTCCAAGAAGTGGTCAGGCGCTATGACGCACTGTTTGACGCGCCGATGCCTTACATGATGGCCATGCACCAGCTGTCTCTTATA
>LFTP01000255.1 GCA_001513395.1 Clostridia bacterium DTU080 | reverse complement strand
TAACAGAACGCTGATTGATCGTCTCGTGCATGATGATCCTGCTTTGCGCCATGATCCGGTGATCAAGCGTTGGTCTAGTGAGAATGTGCTGATTCCGGATCATGATGATATACCGGACACACTACCCGTTTTCCGAGTAGCCGCAGATCCAGACTGGGCTAACCGTCGTATTGCCTGGGAAAATGAAAAAGGAATACGTACGGCAGATGACAAATACGGCTATGCTCGGGCGTTTAGCAAGGCACCTTGTCACGTTCTACCACCAGATAAACAAGTTACTATTCTGGACCCAACTGCTGGCGGTGGCTCCATCCCTTTCGAGGCTTTACGGCTTGGTCATAGGGTGATAGCTAACGATTTGAATCCTGTGGCAGCTGTAATATTGCATGCTACATTGGACTACCCTACTCGCTATGGGTTAGATCTTGTACCGGATGTTGAAAAATGGGGTTCGGCACTGCGAAGCAAGTTGGTGTCAGAGATTGGCGACCTCTTCGTCGCGTCGCCGTTGGAGGGTGACTCCTGAAGGTCACAAGACGGCCGAACCTCTTCGCGTTGGCATGACACGCTGGTGTGACATGTTTACACCACGCCAGCTTCTGGGTCATCTCATTCTGGTAGAGGAACTGAACCGCTTGAAACCGCAGATACTTGCTGAACACGGTAAAGAACGTGGCAGAGCGATTGTTACATACTTGCAGTTTGTGATTGACAAAGGCCTGGATTACAACAGCAAACAGACGCGATGGGAGTATACCCGCGGTATAATAAAGGGAACATTTGGTCGTCATGACTATTCACTGAAATGGACGTTTGGTGAGATGATATTCACCGGTCCCCAATCGGGTGTTGCGTGGGGTCTCTCTCAAGTTCTTGATGCCTATCGCGGAATAGCCGAATTGGTCAAACTGGTACATTATACATATAGAGATTGCGATTTACCGGTGGAGATTCACTGTGGTACGGCGGCGAGTATAGACCTCCCGGATCGATCCGTTGACCTCATATGCATAGACCCGCCGTATTACAATAACGTCCAGTACGCTGAGCTTTCGGACTATTTCTACGTCTGGCAACGCAGGACACTCGGTGATCTTTACCCGTACTTCCGCCGGCGGCTAACTGATAAACAGAACGAAGCCGTAGCTAACCCCGCGCGGGACGGTTCTACTAAGGCGGCCACGGAGACGTACGAGCGCATGATGAAAGAGATCTTTACTGAATGCTCGCGGGTTCTAAAAGGCGACGGGGTCATGACTGTCATGTTCACACATAAGACTCAGGACGCGTGGGAGGCTTTGACCCGCTCCCTTATTGAGAGTGGGTGGACTATCACCTCTTCAATGCCGGTAGAATCCGAATCCGCAGTGTCAACTCACCAGATGGATATGGCATCTGCTGTCAGTTCCATCTTCCTCACCTGTCGTAAGCGCGATACAGAGCATCAGGCTCCCGCCACCTGGTCGGGTTTTGGCGGCACAGGTGTTGCTCGGCGCGTCCGTGAAGCGGTGCGACAAGGGTTGGAAGAGTTTCAAACACTGAGGCTGAATTCGGTCGATGAAATGGTTGCCAGCTACGGGCGTGCTCTACGGGTGCTTTCCGAGAACTGGCCTGTCTATGACGGGGACGAGATGGTTAGCCCCATCCGGGCTATGAACGAAGCCAGTGCGGTTGTAGCACAGTATCAGATGGAGAGATTGACCGACGGCAGGCTAAGAGTGGACGATCTCAAGGCTGAGACTGCGATGGCTTTGACGCTGTTCGGAATTTTCGGGATGGGCGAGTTCGCCTATGATGAAGCACTCAACCTTTCCAGATCCTTGAATATCAGCCTTGAGGGGCGCGATGCGGGATATACCGTACAAGACGGCATGATCGGCATTAATGACGAACGCAAGGGAAGCTCACGCTCTCGAGATGACGAAGAGATTGGGTATCATGCACCCTTGGTGCGAAGCGGTTCTAAGTTGCGGTTGGTGAAGCCTGAAGAGCGTCACCCGAAGCGCATTGAGGATCCGCAAACGGAATGGGACATTTTACACGGTGTACTTTTGGCCTACCGTGAGGGCGATGTCCCCGTTGCCCGTGCCTATTTAGAGCGCCATGCCGGTGGGACTATACGGGTCATAATGGATTTGTTGGCTGTTTGGGCCGCGGAGATCGCCGATAAAGACCTGAAGAGGGAAGCGGAAGCACTTCTCTTCGGACTCAGGTGATGGGCTCATGCAACAAAGGCGAAGCATATCTGACGAGAGTACGGCTGCAGAGCAGGGATTTCGCTCTCGATGTTGGGAGTATTCGTATCGGAGTTCATCGATCTCCAAAGACGACAAACCTGATGATCTGCTCCATGATTTCTACATCCCGGCGTTGAGTTTGGCCAAGACCTATGACCGGGTAGCTGGGTACTTCAGATCCTCGTCACTTGCGGCAGCTTCTCAAGGATTCTCCGGTTTTGTCGGGCGTGATGGTAAGATGCGCCTGATTGTCGGGGCCGATCTTGATCCCGATGACGTCCGGGCTGTATTGGCCGGTGATCAAGAGCGTCTTTCGCGCAGACTCGGCGAGCGTTTGGAAGCCAAGGAGGCTTGGCCTGAGGATGTCCGTCGTGGGGTAACACTTCTGGCTTGGATGGTAGCCAATGGCTACCTGGAGTTGCGTGTGGCCTTTCGTGTGCATGCGGAGACGAGGGAACCAATTCCGTTTGATGCCGGTGACGATGGCTATTTTCACGAGAAATGGTTTGTCATGACGGACGCATTTGGCGACAGCATCTGTGGCTCAGGATCGCTGAACGAGTCCAAGACCGCTCTGGTGCACAATTTTGAAAATGTTACCGTGTTCTGCAGCTGGAGGGGCGGACGTGACCTTCTGGAGACCGAAAGACTGCAACGCGACTTCGAAGTGCTATGGAATGATGAGGCTCCTCATCTGGCGGTTAAGCGCCTTCCGGATGCGGTTCGTGAGCGACTCATTCGCATCGCTGACGGAGTAACGGTGCCGATTGAGATCGACGGGACTCGCCCCGCTACGAGCGCAGCGAGCACTCCGTCACCCCTGGAGAGACTTAGGTTCTTTGTCTTGCGCGATGCTCCTAAGATGCCTGGAGGACGGTTTGTAGGGCTCAGTACAGCTCCGGTGGAAGCGTGGCCTCATCAAGAGGTGGTCGTCCGAAGGCTCGTCCAGACGTGGCCTTACTCGTACTTGCTCTGTGATGAAGTAGGTCTGGGCAAGACCATCGAAGCTGGTTTGGCCTTCCGTTGCCTCTATCTTTCAGGAATAGCCAGGCGCATTCTCATCGCTGCACCGGCCAGCCTTACAGAGCAGTGGCTCCGTCAAATGGCATCCAAGGTGCTAATGCATTTTGGGAAAGCGGTCGCCTCCCCCAAGATGCAACACGAGTACATCTTCCCAAAGAAAGCGCGTGTGGATGCCGATTCGCTCTTTGAACCGGATCTGGTGATCATATCGACAGGACTGCTGGCGCGCTCAGAAAGAGCTGAGGGGCTCCGGTGGTCAGAGCCGTTCGACATAGTCCTCCTCGATGAGGCACATGCAGCCAGAAGGAGCAACCCCACGCAAGGTACAGAGGCCTATCCCGAGTATGTGGAGCTTTACAGGAATCTGCGCGATATCGTCCGTCCGGCGGCGCGAAGCTTGTGGCTGGCGACGGCTACCCCCATGCAATTGCATCCGGTGGAGGTCTGTGATCTCATTTCCTTGACCAACAGTGTTGGGGCTTTTCAGTACTCACCCAGGCTGACTTTGGAATATTACGCCATCCTGGGTAAGCTCGTTGATGATCAAACGCTCTCACCCTCTGAATGGAGCTTCCTTCGCCACAGTGTTAAGAGCATCCGGCGTGAGGATCAGTTCCTTTGGGAATACCTAGAGAAATGCGCTATCCCTGCCAGCTTTAAATGGGTGTTCAATCAGTGGTTGGAAGAGGGTCGCCTTCCGTACGGGCGAGATTTGGAGATTCTGCGTCGGATACTGTTCAGTGTAGCGCCTTTGTCGCGTGTGATGATGCGTCATACGAGGGGACTGCTCGACATCTATCGGAAAGAGGGGCAGCTCAAGCAAAACCTCGCACGTCGATCCATCGAACCTCTTCGGAGTATCACCTTTTCTGAGGCGGAGAAGCGCATATACGATCAGCTTGAGGATTACTGTAAAGGTCTAAACGCTCAGGTTTCCGGAAGTTCCAACAGCCGATCCCGGAATATGATGCAGTTCTTCTTGAGCTTTTTGCGGCTGCGCTTTGCGTCGAGTCTGTACGCCATCGAGCAGACCTTGCGCCGGCGCCTGGTTCGGGTTGAGGCTACTCTAGCGCATCAAATCAGCGAGGAAAGCGGCATTGAGGATCGGGAGCTGACACTCGAGGCATGGTTGGAAGGAGCCGATGAAACAGACGCGGGGGATGTCAACACTCTCTTGAAGGATCGCAGTATCGAAGATCTGGAATGGGAGAGCAAAAAGCTTAATAGTATGCTTCAGGATTTGGAACAGCTGAGGGCAAGTCGCTCCAGACCTACCAAGATGAGGGAGCTTCTTAGGATCCTCGATCAACGAAAACAAGACGGCCGCATAAAACAGACAGTTATCTTTACGCGCTTTTACGATACACTGGTTGATATTGTGAAACACCTGCGCGTAGTGGATTCGGCGATGCGTATTGGTACCTATTCGGGCCAAGGAGCCCAGATCTCCGATCCGCAGACAGGACAGATGCGCTTGATCGATCGCGAGCAAGTGAAGGCCCTCTTCTTACGCGGTGAGATCGACGTTTTGATATGTACGGATGCAGCAGCTGAAGGTTTGAACCTTCAGACGGCGGACATGATAATCAATTTCGATCTTGGCTGGAATCCGATGAAAATTGAGCAGCGCATAGGGCGCATTGACCGCATCGGCCAGTGGCACGATGTCATATATGTGGTCAACCTGTGCTACGCTGGAAGCATCGAAGAAAAGGTGTACGGTCGTTTACTGGAACGGCTCAAGTCAGCCAATCTGGTCGTGGGAACGCAGCCGATTTCACTGTTGCCGGTCACTCCGGAGGATTTCCTGGCCTTGGCTGAAGGAACCCCTGACGAAGATGAGTTGGCCATCATGGCGGAGGAGCGGATCCGCAAACAGCAAGAGAACGCCCGGTGCATGGAGTTGCCTCCCCAGGATCTCTACGACATCTACAGACGCATGAAAAAAGATGATCAGCTCCAACCGCCGATAGACCGCGACTCCATATGGGAAGCCCTGACGGAGTCGGAGTATCTACGGGAGCTCGGATGCGAAGTGGTGGGCGATAGAAAGCCTGTATTCTCAGTCAAGGGTATCAAGGGCATCCCTGGCGGCGTTCGATTTACTGTCTCGCCCGATCTATATGAGAGCGGACTATCTGACTGGGAAGGACGACTTCACTTCGCTTCCTATGGCGATCCGTATTTTGATGTGCTTCTGGATCACATGACTCAGTACGAGCTTCCGCCATGCATTCGCAGAATGCAGGTATCCTTCCGTTTTGATAGCAGATTGGAGATGGTGGCGTATGCCGTGGCTTGCCGTACGCCATCGGGAGAAACCGTGATCAGGTCCATTTGGTCGTGGGACGACCTGAAGGACTTGACTATAAATGAAAGCGCCGTTATTGACGATCAGGCCATCCAACGTCTGGAGGAGCAGCTGCATAGAAGGGCTCTCGAAGAGTACCGGCCGCATCTAAGCGTGCAACGTATTGAAGATAAGAACGTGCAACGCGCCAGGCTTGAGCAGCTACTTGAGCTTTCAATCATCAAAGAACTGATCGAAGTGCGCGGGAGCATACTCGGTGAAGGAGCCGGTCTGAACAGTGTCTTCAAGGAGATAGAGGCTCTATACGAGGACCGAGAGACTCTTCAAGCCAGCATACCTGCAGATCCTTTCCGCGACCGCGACGAAGATCTGCTTTTCAAAGTAAGGATGATGACCTTATCTGATCGCGCCAGTGTCTCCGTACCGCCCCTATTGGCTCGGGCCAGCCTTGACAGAGCCAAAGCGCTGGTTGCGTCCATGAAAGTGCGCGGCGGCACAGTTCAAGTAAGTACCTTGCTTAACAGATTGGAGCGCGATATCTCCCGGTTGACGGAGGACTTGCAACAGGCGGGATAGGGAGATCTCGGATCCGGTGATCGGATCGGATTGTGACGCCCAAAAGAACCGGTCGGCTGAGTTGCTGGCGTACTGACCAGCAAGGTGTGGCTTATATCATGCAAACAGTGTCTCATCAGGCCTTCTCCGGCGGTTGCCGACAACCAATACGCATCGCGGTGAGAGGACTTGCTCTAGCTAGCAGCTACACTGCGGACAAGCCGATCCCGTCGGAGTTCTTGCGTCGCCCAAAACGTTCTCAGTCGCCTCACGGTTTGGCCGCAGATCAGCAATCCCCATACCGTCGATAACAACTCCGGTATGGGGATTAAGCATGTCGTGTTCAATCTGAGCACTGCTTGGTCACGATGCCACCGCGTTCACCGTTGGCGGTCTTAATCCATCTGCCACATCACATATGCACGAAACGCTCAATGGGCAGAATGAACACGGTGGCTCCCCCGACTTCCACTTCCACGGTCTCCGGGGGGATGATAGTAGGATGCTCGCTGACGCTTACCGGATAGGGCTCGGTGCGTCGTCGGCACGTGCGGCGCAGTATTTGCAGCACTTTCTCCACGTCATTGTCTCTGACACCCAGGAGCAGAGTAGTGTTGCCTTTGCGGAGAAAGC
>LFTP01000216.1 GCA_001513395.1 Clostridia bacterium DTU080 | reverse complement strand
GCGGCTCTCGTGTGGGCCCTAGTTGTACTGTGTATAACCCCTCTTTCGTTGGCTTCGACGCTTCGGGTTCATTTCATTGACGTCGGACAGGCCGACGCCATCTTGATCCAAACACCAGCAGGTTTGAACATCTTAATCGACGCCGGAGAGAAAAGAACCGCCACCGATCTGATGGATTACCTAAAGGAACAGGGTGTCAAGAGACTGGACTATTTGATCGCCACCCATCCGCATGCCGATCACATCGGAGGTATGGCCGAGGTCATAAAAAGCTTTGACATCGCTAACATATACATGCCGCGGGTGGCGCACACGACCAAGACCTATGAAGATCTGTTGCTTACCATCAGGGATAAGGGACTGCGCATACATGAAGCAAAAGCTGGCGTGGTCCTCGATTTGGGAGAGGGTATAGAAGCTAGGCTTGTGGCACCCGCAAGTGACGGCTACAGGAGTCTCAATGACTACAGTGCCGTGCTGTGGTTAGGATACGGTAGGACGCGCTTTCTTTTCTCCGGCGATGCCGAGCGCATCTCTGAGTCCGAGATGCTCGCTTCCGGCTTCGATTTGTCCGCTGACGTCCTCAAAGTGGGGCATCACGGCAGCAACACTTCAACCACGGAATCCTTTTTGCGGGCCGTAAGTCCGACCTATGGCGTGATCATGGTAGGGCGGAACAATCGCTACAACTTACCGCATCCGGACGTGTTGAAGCGTTTGACAAACGCCGGTGTCACCATACTGCGGACGGACAAACACGGGACCATCGTCTTCAGCAGTGACGGAAATGTGCTGGAGTTGCAGGTCGAAAGGCCCGGACAAGTTCAGCTCCTCACGGATTGGGAATGGCTCGGTTGGGCGGCTTGAGACGCGAAAAAAGGGCTCTGTGTCGCCGGACGCAGAACCCTTTGCAATGACGCCTATTCGCGGCGGGCTCAGGGAGCAACTTGTCCGTCCGCGGCTGTTATCCATCCGGTTAGGCGTTGACGCACCAGTGCGCCGGTGGCATCCAGTTCTTCTGCACCGTCTGCTTGCATGACTTCAATCAATGCGTAACCGCGGAAACCGCTCTCTTTAAGTATGGAGAAGATGCGTGACCAATCCACGTCTCCTTCTCCCGGATTGGGGAATGAGCTGTGACGCTGTGGTCCCTGATGATCTTTGACACAGATGCTGGTTACCTTGGGGGCGGCCGCTAACAGGTCTTCCTCCGGAATGAGACCTTCGTAGTAGCGGATGTTCCCCGGATCATAGGAGATCCCGAAGCAGGGATGATCGATGGTCTCGGCCAGTTCAAAAAGCCCGGGTCCCGTACCGTAGGGGCCCATGTGCGGCTTGACATCAAGACGCAGATTCGTCTTTTCACATTCCGGCAGGACGGACTCGATGATGGATATGAACTTGTTCTTTATCTCTTCCTGGGTGAGCGGATTTGGACCCTTCTGCCCAGCGTACGGACTGGATAATAGCAGATACTCCAATTCCAATTCCTGAGCGATGGCTACATGACGCCGCATACCTTCAGGACCGTAGCTGAGCGGATCGCTGGCCCATGCGGTAACCGGTTTGAGTCCGAAGCTTTCCATTTGCTTCTTAAGCGCCAATGATTCCTCGAGGGGTGTGTCGAGGTTGTAAGCACCGCCGTCCGGACATCTGCCCAAAAAGGCCGTGTACCAATAACCCGCTCTGGCAATTCCTTCGAGGGCTCGTGCGACCGGGTACTTCGCGTAGGGGCGAAGCATGCACCCGAGTTTGACCTCCAAGTACTTCACCTCCGAGAGTCTTGACAACTCTGATCTCAGACAGGCTGTCTCAGATAAACCTACGTTACGAATTCCCGATATCCTGCGCAAGCGTGATCAGTCGGCAGGATATTCCATCCCGGACGAGTAGTCTTGCACCAGAGGATCAGAATGAGGCAACGATGGGGTGTGAGGACCATTGAAACAGTATAAGATATCTGTCATGCTCAGCAACCTACGGATCAAAGATCCTTGGGAAGCCATGCGTCATGCGGCGGAAATCGGTCTGGACGGTGTGCAGATCCGGGCCTCGGGAGAGTTTGCTCCCGACAGAATGGATTCGGCGGCATGTAGGAAACTGTTGGATTACGTTAAGGGTCTGGGCATTGAGATCTCGGCCGTCGCCGCGTGGGGCGGCAGCGTAGATCTGGGGGAGAGAGAAAAGCACGAGGTGAACATCGCTGAGGCTTTCAAGATCCTGCAGCTAGTGACGGATCTTGGAGTCGGCATCTGGCAGTCACACATCGGGATCATGCCCAGCGACACTTCCGATCCGCGCTGGTCGGCGTTTATAGACGCTTTGGGTCGGATCGCCGTGCGGGCTGAAGAGCTGGGAGCCTGTCTGGCCATCGAGACGGGACCTGAACCCCCGGTCGTTCTCAAGAAAGTCATTGATACCGTCGGCAGCGATGCCATACGCGTGAATTACGATCCGGGTAATTTCATACTTTGGCCCGCTATTCTGGCTCAGCGCGGCGGCTATCCGTATGATCGCGAGGCGGCGATGCGCGAGTTCATGCCGACCGAAGGAGCGGCTCTTTTGGGACCCTATATCGTCCATGTCCACGCCAAAGATGCCATTGTCCACGAGGACGGTACCCGTCAAGAGGTGCCCCTGGGCGAGGGATGGGTCGACTGGCCGCGGTTTCTCAGATACTTGGAGGAAGCCGGTTTTGACGGCTATCTCGCCATTGAGCGCGAGACCGGTCAGGATCCCGCGGGGGACATCAAAGCCGCGGCGGAATTCTTGCGTAGCGTGCGTTGGTAGTGGCAATCCCGTTCTCATTCTTGTCAGGGCCGTCTGCGGGCAGTATAGCGCTGCCGACAGGCGGCCCTGTATTGTCTGCACCAATGGCGCAGTTGAGGCTGATCATCTCTTGCAGACCAAGGAAATGCCGAATAGACGTTGAAAACTATCTGTGTTGCGAATGCTTGGCAAAAAAGACAAAGGAGGAGGGGCCTTGGGCGATAGGGTTGAGGAAAAAAAGGGCGTCGAAGGCAGCTACGGAGGCAGTTATTCGGCCGGATTGGGTGAGCAGCAGCTGAAGGTGCCCTATATCTCCGTCGGCAGCCCCTTCGGTCTTGAGGAAGCCCAAGCCGTCATCGAGGCGATGCAGGGCGAGACTCTGACCATGGGCAAGTTTGTGACGAAGTTCCAGGAGGCTTTTGCGGAGTATATCGGTGTCAAGCACGCCGTCTTTGTGACCAACTGTACGCGAGCCATGGAAGTGGCGGCCGACTGCATCGGCATCGAAGAAGGCGATGAGGTCATTGTCCCTGCCATCACCTTTGTGGCTACGGCTTTGCCGGCCCTGCAAAGAAAGGCCAAGGTTGTCTTCGCTGACCTGGAATACGACACCATGAACATAGATCCCAATTCGGTGGCGGAAAAGATCACCTCACGCACAAAAGCCATTTTCCCGGTTCATCACTGCGGGCTGCCCGTAGATATGGATGCCATCAACGCCTTGGCTAAGCCGAAGGGAATCTATGTCGTCGAAGACTGCGCTCACTCTACGGGTGCCACCTACAAAGGCCGCCAGACGGGAAGCCTTGGTGATGTAGGTGCTTTCAGCTTCCACACCATCAAGAACATGACCACCCTGGGTGAGGGCGGTATGTTTACCACCAACAACAGTGAGTGGGCCGAAGCGGTCAGACTGCATCGCTTCGTCGGCATGAAAGAGTACAAAGATCAGGAGCGCTATTGGATCCCATATCACTATGACATAGTGGCTCCCAGCCGGACCATGGCGGCTTCCAACTCATCAATGACCGAGGCTCAGGCCGCGGTCGGACTGGTGCAGTTGGCCAAACTGGACAAGATGAATGCCAGACGGCGTGAAATCGCCGAGTATTGGAATCAGGAGTTTGCTGAGCTTGAGGAATTGGGCACTCCGCCGACGCCGGAAGGCCGTACACACGTCTACCATCTTTACAACCTCTATTATCGTAAGCCGGAGAAGAAAAATGATCTGATGATCCTGCTTCTCGATAAGTACGGCATCCAGACCATGATTCACTATATCCCGGTCTACTGGCTCACCCTTTTCCGTGAAATGGGCTACGAAAAAGGATCCTGTCCGGTAGCGGAAAGGATCTACGCCGAGAAGCTGGATCTGCCGATCTATCCGCAGTTGACGGATGCTCAGGTAGAGTACGTGGCCGAATCCGTGAAGGCGGCGGTCAAAGAACTCAATTAACCGGCGATATCAAAACGGACGGGCACCTGCGCGAGTGGGTGCCCTGCCGGTGTGAAGTCCCTTGACCATGCCTTATGAGGAAGGGTGCTGGTTTATGGCAGACAAATCCAAAGCGCGGCTGATGGAGTTCATGACCATCAAAGACGTGGAGGAAGGGCTCAAAAAGACGCAGACCGTGATCCTCCCCGTCGGTTGCGTGGAGCAGCATGGATGGCATTTGCCCTTGAGCACCGATATGTACAATGCCATTGAGTTGGCCAAAGCCGTTTCGGAAATCACGGGATGTTTTGTAGCTCCGCTGATGCCCTACAGCTATTCGGGAGGTGCGCTGCCCGGAACGATCAATATCGCTCCGGCCACGATCTCAGCCGTGATCAACGATATCTGTCGATCTTTGGCTGCTCAGGGGTTCAGGAATATCATCGTTCTTCTCGGACACGGCGGTTCCGAAAACCTGCGGGGCATACGGGACGGGTTGGACATTTGTCTGCGGCATGATCCGTCGCTGTCTCAAGCGAAGGTGGCTTTGGTCCCCTTTACCGATATGTCTCCAACGATAGCCGAGTGGTTCAAGAAGAAGGATTTCCATGCCGCAGCCTTTGAGACATCATTGATGTTGTATTGGCATCCTGAATTGGTGCGTAAACCGTGGGTGACCGATTCCGAAGAAGTCATGGCCATGTTGCGCGCCGATCAGGACGCCTACCAAGCCGTGGAGCGTCCCGTCGATCACCCGATGGTCATGCCGCGCATTCGCCAGGATGAGCGCATCAAAATCGGTGTCTTGGGAGATCCATCACAGGCGAGCGCCGAACAAGGCGAGCGGATGGCCCAAGAGGTGATTGAGGCCATGGTAGAGCTGATCCGGCTCATGGAATCAGCTCAATAGTCAACGCCAACGACAAGACATTACGGAAAGAAGGAACTGATACCATGCTGAAGGTAGGCATTGTCGGCCTCGGACGCGGAACGAGTTTCATCAATGTGTTCAGCAGGCATCCGATGTGTCAGATCGCCGCGGTGTGCGACGCCAAGCTTGGATTGGCGGATCGGGTGGCGCGCGAGCGAAACATTCCGGCGGCCTATGAGGATTTTGACCGGTTTATCGACCACGATCTGGATATCGTCGTCGTGGCCACTCCGCCGGCGCACCACGTGAAACAAAGCATTGCGGCTCTCGAGCGAGGACGTCACGTGCTAAGTGAAGTCCCGGCGGTAGCCAGCCTTGAAGAGTGCCCGGTGCTGGTGGAAGCGGTCAAGAAAAGCTCCGGCAAATACATGATGGGCGCCAACCCTGATTTTTGGGCTTTCATCGAATCGTGGCGGACCATGGTGCGCCAAGGCCGAATCGGCAAGATCATCTATGCGGAAGCCGAGTATCTGCACGATATTCCGCAACTTAGAAGAACGTCTGACGGCCAGCCGACGTGGCGCGCCTATCTGGCACCTATCCATTACTGCACTCACAGCCTGGGGCCCCTTCTCAGCCTGTCAGGAGATCGGTGCGTGAGTGCCGTCGGCATGCACACCGGATCGAATATCGACACGGAGTTTGGCACCGTGGACATGGAGGTGGGGCTTTTTAAGACGGAACAAGGCGCCGTGATCAAGATTCTGTGCGGCTTTTCCGTCAAACGCCCGGGCTTTCACTATTACACCGTCTACGGAACCAAGGGCTGTTTGGAGAAAAGACGTGATGCGGATCGTACCATAGCCTATTTTGAGGACATCCCCAATCTGCATGGCATGATCGACATCCCGATCAACACGGTTCATCCTCATGCACCCAGCTGGGCCGGATCAGGGGGACACGGCACGGCGGAGTATGCGATGATTCAAGCATTCGTGGACGCCATCGTGGAGGATAAGGAGCCGCCCATCGATGTCTATCGGGCTCTGGATTACTCCGTGCCGGGTCTGTGCGCGCATCTATCCGCCGAGCAAGGAGGCAAGCTCGTGGAAGTACCGAACTTCCGCGATCAGTGAGCCCTTCAGCGCGATGCGCATGTCACAACTCAAGGTTCTCCGGCTCGTGTAGCGTCCGAGGTAAAAAAAGAAGATGGCCGCCGCAACGACAGTCACTGGCACCGAATCCGGGATGGTCCCTTTTTGCTCCTGTGGCGGCCATGATTTGTTTTACCAAACGGCACTCATCCTCTCGATGACCGTCATAGAGGGTGATGCCCTCCACAGTGACATAGGGGCGCAGATAATCCATGTGCCAGCGGCGTGGTTTGTCGACGGCCAGGTGCCGGCGGATGCGAGCGGAACGGCCGCGTTGGGCAGTGCCGACATAGGCGTAGGTCCCCGGCGTGAAATCCAATTCGCCCAGGGCCCCGATTTGCAATCGCGCGGACATTGAAAGCATCATCCAAATGACATAGAGTCCCGAGTCCTTTTGCGGGTCTGCCATGTGGCGCAACTCCTTTTCTAGGTTGCAGCGTACACCCTGAATATAATCCATAGGTCATGTTGAGACCAATCGAATTGAGCGTGGGTACGACAGCACAACGATGTTTCCACAGGGAGGTCATCGCCCTATGTCTGCATCGGGTGGCGCACAATCTCATCTGGGAAGTCTGGAAGCCTTTATAGAGCGGGCGAGCGAGCATCAGGCGCCGCGGCTTTCTTATGAGCGGCGCGGCTCCATGACGATCGATGATTGGAAGAGGTTAGCCAGGCAGCAAGTGGATTTGTCGCTCAATTACCATCCGCCGAAGTGCGAACTTGATCTTGAACTCGTGGAAGTTGTTCGCAAAGAAGGCTATGAACGGCGACTGATCCGCTTTTCGGCGACCCCCTACAGTCGTGTACCCGCATACTTGCTGGTCCCCGACGGGTGCGGTCCTTTTCCCGCCGTTTTAGCCCTTCACGATCACGGAGGTTTCTTTTTTTACGGTAAAGAGAAGCTGGTGGCGGTGGAAAACGAGCATCCGGCGTTGACGGATTTCAAAAAGAGGTACTATGACGGGGTGTCGTATGCCGACCTTTTGGCACAAAGAGGCTACGTCGTCTTGGTCATTGACGCTTTTTATTGGGGAGAACGCAGAATGCAGTTTGATCCTCTGCCTCCTGAGTTGATCCGTAGGCTGGAAGGCTTGGACGTCCGTGAAGTGGAGTATGTGGCCCGTGTCAACGGATTTCTCAGAGAAAGGGTCTACTCGCTGAACACGATGCTGTCTTTTTGCGGAACAAACTGGCTGGGCATCCTTGTGCACGACGATCGCCGAAGTCTTGATCTGTTGTCGAGCCTTCCTGAGGTCGATCCGCGGCGTATCGGTGTCATGGGCCTTTCGGTCGGCGGGTATCGCACGACCTATCTGGCTGGCCTCGATGATCGCGTGAAAGCAGCCTGCATCATAGGTTGGATGACAAAACTGCGCACCTGTGTATCGATAGGACACCCCGTTCATGCAGGTTTGCCGGTGGCTGACGGGCTCCATGCGCATCTTGACCACCCCGATATCGCCACATTGGCTGCCCCCGAGTGCGCTCTTTTCGTGCTCAACTGCGCTCAGGATGCATTGTTCACCCATGAGGTAATGCTTGGGGCGGCTGATATAATCCGGGGCGTCTACGAGGACATGGGCGCCAAAGAGCGGTTTGACGCCCGGATGTATGATGCTCCGCATGAGTTCAATCGGCAGATGCAAAAGGACGCTTTCGCCTGGATGGACAGATGGCTGCAGTGACCCTTAGCTTTGTACTACTTGAGGCGGTTTAGGAGGTTGTATCTTGAGTAAGCAAAAAAGGCCGAATCTCTTATTGATCACAACGGATCAACATCGCGGCGACTGTCTGGGCTGTGCGGGCCATCCGGCTGTCGAAACGCCCTATCTGGATCAGTTGGCCTCTGAGGGTGCCCTGTTTACCAAGGCTTACACTGCGGTACCCTCCTGCACTCCGGCCCGTTCATGTATCCTTACCGGTATGGATCAGTGGCATCACGGAAGACTGACCATGGCCGGCAGCGATGCCCTGGAGTTTCCGGCCACGTTACCGGGGGAGCTAGCCAAGGCAGGCTACCACACTCAAGGTGTGGGCAAGATGCACTTTTTCCCTCAACGGCGCCTGTATGGTTTTCATCACTTGGTTCTTGATGAAAGCAGCAGGCAGATAGGCCGGTTTGTCAGCGACTATCGTACGTGGTTTGAGGAGCGAAAGGAGGGCTTGTACGGCTATCGTGACCATTCGGTGGACTGGAACAGCTGGATGGCACGTCCCACGCATTTACCTGAACATTTGCATCCCACGTACTGGACGGCGAGTGAAGGGATCAAGTTCATCAAAAACCGCGATCCCAGTAAGCCCTTCTTCCTGTGGTTGTCTTTTGCCCGGCCGCATTCACCCTATGATCCTCTGCAGGTCTATTGGGACATGTACGCTGACAGTCTCGACATCCCTGAGCCTGTGATTGGAGACTGGGCTGAAGAATTCGCCGTGTTCAATGCGGATGTCAATGCACCGTGGGGGCGCCGAACGCCCAAAGAGGTGCGACGGGCCCGAGTGGGCTACTACGGAAGCATCACGTTTATCGATCATCAGATCGGCCGTTTCTTGTACGAGCTGCGGCATTTTGCTCCCCGGGAGTTGGCCAACACGCTCATTATCTTCACTTCAGACCACGGTGATATGCTTGGCGACCATTACCATTGGCGCAAGACCTACGCCTATGAGGGCTCGACGCATGTGCCGTTCATTGTCCGCTTCCCGCAGCACTGGGATCTGCCGCGCCATCAAGTGCGAAATGAACTCGTTGAGTTGCGCGACATAATGCCGACTCTCTTAGACGCCGCTGGTGTCGACATCCCGGATTCAGTGGACGGACAAAGCCTTTTGCCGTTGCTTCGGGGCGAGACGACAGACTGGCGGGATCATCTGCAAGGCGAGCATACCGTCTCGTACGGTCTTGAATGGGGCAATCAGTGGGTTACGGACGGGCGGCACAAATACGTGTGGTTCCACCATACCGGACGTGAGTTTTTCTTCGATCTGGAGCAAGATCCGGGTGAGTGCCGCAACCTGATCAACGATCCCGCCTATGCCGAACGGATCGATCTCTTGCGACGTCGCCTGGCAGAGATCAACGAGCGCCGCGGTGATCCTCGCGGGCAAGACGGGAAGCTGGTGCCGCAACCGCAGGGAGCTCTCAGACTCTCACCGTATTACGAGAAATGGAAAAGACGTGCCGAGGAGATCGACCATGGGGCTCAGCCCTGAAGACTGACCGCGGTTTAGAGATCTCGACCAGGACCACTGGGAGTGCTTCCCGGGGGATAGTCCGACAAATGGAGCGCAGTCCCGTGCCGCTCAATCACGCCAAGATTTACTTCGCCGGCGAGACCTCCTCCCAAAGAAGGAGTGAACCGGTTTTGGCGCAATCTGATGGCAGGAGCGGCCTCTTGCCGAGTTCATCGCCCCACGTCCGGAATCGGCCTCGATGAGATTGCTCAGGCCTGTATCGGGGCCGCGCGCAAGATAGAAGGCGTGGTCAAGTTCTGGGAGGGGACTCCTCGCATGGAACTTCTCAAAGACCGTGAACCCGATGAAGCGTATTTGGCGGCCAAGCCCGGTGAGCGGTACACTCTCCTTTTCGCCGACGGTGGTTGTGTGGGGCTGGATCTGCAAGGCCATGCGGGGGAATTCCACATCAAGTGGGTAGATATCGCAAGCGGCGAGTGGGGCCACAGACTGCGATAGACGGCGGCCGATTGACCAGCATTGCCGCCCCGGGCCCGGGGCTTGGGCGCCGCCATCGTAAGGCGAAGATGACGAAGACAAGAGCGCTTGGCAAAACAGAGCGCTCTTGCCGCACAAAAGCGGGTGACGAATCATCGATAGCAAAGGAGCCTAAATCCGTCCGGACCCCTTTATTGAGCGTTTCCGATGCGCACCGCTAACTGACAGATCGTGTCGACAATCCGGCGGGCCGCCGTTCGATGTACACACATCGTTTCTTCATAGTGACCCCGTTTGCCGCGTTCTCCGGTGGGTGTAGGCGGGCAGTAATCCCTCAATCCGGTGAACGGGTTCACTTCGGGGACAAAATAGCCTAGTTCATCGTTGGCCAGACCCAGGATAGCGGAGTATTCTCCGGGCAGGGCGTCTTTGATCATCGTCCCCATCTCCGGAAAGAGCTCACCGGGAACGCTAGCCAGACTGAGTCGGCCGATCTGCAGCACTCCGACCTCCGTTTTGGCAGTCTGTTGTCCTTCGATCATGCAGAAGCGACCGCCGCTGGGTAGGATGCCGTTGCGCAGAAAGAGCGAAAAATTGGCGTTATCCACGGGCAGCTGGAGAAGCTGGCTCTCCCACCAAAGGGATCCTGAATCGGATTCCTGACGGGCTTTTCGCAGGGCGACCAACGCTCGCTCACCCAGATACTCGCCCATCTTAGCCGTGGCCTCGAAGCCCTCTTCCACTTGGGCCGGACCGTTGCGGACGGGAATCCTGCCATCCGGATCCAAAACAAAGCTGGGCGGGCGCGGCGCGGTCATTCCGCCGAGTGCACCGGTCGTATAGATGCAGATACCGCCTCGCTCCTGCTCGACGCGTTTTCTGAGCCAGTGCGGATAGTCCGCCGAGACGTAAGGGTTTTCATCTCCCAGCGATTCCGGGTGGTTGGAGTAGTTGACCAGGCTGGCTATACTGTTGCCGTCTTCATCGATCGCTTCCAAGACGATCATCTCTTCATCCAGATACCACGGCTCGCGCAGATCCCGACAGACTCCGGGAGCCATCGTTCGTCCCAGATGCAGTGACGCTGGTCGGCGGCTTCGATAGGCCTCCTCCACGCAGGCCACCATATTGGTTCGCACTTCTTCGAGCCACTCGGCGTCAACACCGCTGGTTGTCAGATTGGGTCCCCAGATGCCGATCGTGTCCGGCCCTTCATGATTATGAGTGGAGATCACCCAGAGCAATTCGATCTGGGGCAGGAGTTGTCGGCAGCGTCTGCGCACTTCGAGAACGTCGTTGTACAGAAACCCGACCAAGTCACCGACAAGCAAGGCGATGCAACGTTCGTCCTTTTCAAGGACCAGTGCCCGCACAGTGATGGGATCGTGAATGCCGACGGCTCGTCGGTTGGGGCCAAAGCCGGCGATCCAGACACCGCGTTGTAAAACGACTTCGGACGGTGTGATGTCTTTGCAAGCGGCACCGGCCAACCACTTAGTCACAGTCGACACCTCCCGGTCTTTTTGGCTCTTTCATTCATCGAACGAGGGGTCGATTCCTTTGTCGCCGGAAAGACGCTCAAGGGCTTGTGCGCGGGGAGTCAGATGGAGATATGAGCCGGATCCTTTCTATGATAAAATTAAGCGGTTGGTTGGGATCGACTTCGGCAGCTCCAAAGCGATGCCCGAGTGCACATTTCCCACTTCTGATAAGTAGGCTATCCGTGTCAGGAAGCCGGCAACGGAAAGCGGTGGCGATCTATGCAGGGCCGACATCATCTGATAGGGATCAAAGGAACGGGCGTCAGCGCACTCGCCTGTCTTTTGCACGATTGGGGAGTGCCCGTTTCCGGTTCGGACATCCAGGATTTTGTCTTTACCCAAGTGGCTCTTGAGAGGCGAGGCATTGAAGTAAAGCCTTTTTCTCCGACCAATGTACACGGCGCGGCGGTCGTAGTTCGCTCCGTCGCTTTCGGTCCGCAGCATCCGGAGGTAGCAGAGGCCATGAAGCTGAAGTTGCCTGTTTATACTTATCCGGAGTATGTGGGGCGGTTGACGGCAGCTAAAGAGACGATGTGCATCACGGGCACTCACGGCAAGACGACCACCGCCGGCATGGTAGCTTGCATCTGGCAGACAGCGGGGAAAGACCCGAGTTATCTGATCGGTGACGGTACGGGCCACGGCGGATCGGGTCAGGAATTGGTGCTTGAGGCCTGCGAGTATCGGCGTCATTTCTTAAACTACATGCCTCGCGACACGGTGATTCTGAACATCGACTTCGATCATCCGGATTATTTCCGCGACCTTTTGGACACCAAAGAGGCCTTTGCCGATTTTGCCTTCCGCTCACGGGGTCTGGTCATCGGCTGGGGAGATGATACCGTCGTCAGGGCGGCGCTGAGACCACTGGGCAAAAGGGTCGTCTATTTCGGTGAAGCACCGCACAACGACTACGTAGCCGGCATGTTGGAGAGCGACCATACCTGCCAGGAGTATGTACTTCACCGCCGCGGTACGAAGATCGGTCGCATCAGGATCTCTGTCCCCGGCACATACAATATCCTCAATTCATTGGCCGCCGCAGCGTTGGCCCTGGAAAGAGGTCTGCCCTTCGAGGCAGTGGCTGAAGGATTGGCGGGCTACAAAGGAGCACGGCGCCGATTTGAGGTGAGCGAAGTGGGAGGGGGCTATGTGGTCGACGATTACGCTCATCATCCCACGGAGATCGCCGCGGTGATCGGCGGGGCGCGCCAACGCTTTCCGCAGCGGCGTTTGGTTGTCGCCTTCCAGCCGCATACCTACACACGCACCAAAGCCTTTGCGCGCGAGTTTGCCCGGGCTTTGGCTTTGGCCGATGAAGTGTTGGTGACGGAGATCTTCGGATCCGCCCGTGAAAGCAAGGAAGAGTTCAGTGCCGCCGCCATCGTTGAGATGATCGATGACAAGGCTCGTTTCGTGACCATGGACGAATTGGAAGAGACGGGAAGAGAAATCTTGGCCGCAGGGGATGTGTTGCTGCTGTTGGGAGCAGGGGACATGTATAAGGTGAAGAACCGCTGGTAAGGAGCGGTTCTGCTCCGTCAGGGCAGCGCTGTGAGGAGGATTTCGTTCAATGTCCGCCGATATGACGCGTCCGTTTCACATGCTTGTCAAACCGAATGGTCCCATATGCAATCTGGGGTGCGCCTACTGCTACTACCTGGAGAAAACCGAACTCTATCCCCAGACGCGCTCATTTCGGATGTCAGACGAAACCTTGGAGGAGTTCATCCGTCAATATATTGAAGCGAGTCCGCATCCGATCATCGATTTCGCCTGGCAAGGCGGCGAGCCCACATTGTTGGGCATTGATTTTTTCCGGCGGGTTGTCGAGTTGCAGAAACGGTATGCGCCGCCTACGAAGGAGATCCGAAACGCGATCCAAACAAACGGTACTCTCCTGGACGATGATTGGTGTCGCTTCCTTAAAGAGAACAGCTTCCTCGTGGGCCTGAGCATGGACGGACCGCGAGAGTTGCACGATCGTTACCGCCTCGACAAGGGAGGCAACCCCACTCACGAGCGGGTCTTGGAAGGATTGCGCCGCCTGCAAGACCATGAGGTGGACTACAATGTTCTGTGCGTCGTCAACGAACTCAACAGCCGGCATCCGGAGGCGGTGTATGACTTCTTCGTCGGGCACAATGTGGATTTTATACAGTTCATCCCTTTGGTGGAACCGCAGGGAGACGGAGTCTCGCCCCGCAGCGTAACAGCCGAGGCTTACGGCGAGTTTTTGGTTCGGACCTTTGATCATTGGATCCGTCGGGATGTAGGTCGCATCTTTTTGCAGATAGTTGAAGAGACGCTGGCTGCCTGGAGCGGGGGACATCAGTCTTTGTGTGTCTTTCAGCCGACATGCGGCAAGGCTTTTGCTCTCGAGCACAACGGCGATCTCTACTGTTGCGACCACTTCGTCTTGCCGGAATGGAGACTGGGCAATCTGCATCAGACGCCTCTGGCGGAATTGACCGCATTGCCCAAAGCGCGTCAGTTCGGGCTGTACAAGCGCGAGAAGCTGCCCGCTTACTGCCGGAACTGCGATTATCTTTTCGTTTGCAATGGCGGCTGTCCCAAGAACCGCCTGATCAAGACTCCGGACGGCGAAGAGGGGCTCAATTATCTTTGTGCCGGATACAAGCGCTTCTTTGCCCATGTCGCCCCTTTCATGAAACGCATGGTGGAGTTGCTCAGACGCCGAATGCCTCCGGCGCTGATCATGGGCGAGCTGCACAGTGTGGAGACCAGGCGTTTTGCCTCGGTAAAGCGCAATGATCCATGTCCATGCGGCAGCGGACTGAAGTATAAGAAGTGCTGTCTGTCCAAGAATGGAGGTCGATAGGTGATCTCTCATCGCCGGGAGTACTCGCACGATCCCGACCCGTCATGGTGATAGTCCTCGTGTGTTAGACGGCGCCTATGTCTTCATTCAAACAGCCGACCCTGCGCGGCGACGGTCGCGATCGCAGAGTGAAACACTTGCAGCAAGCCGGCTCTTGTCTACGATGTCGAGAGTTCAACAGACTTACTTCTGTCCGCTTTGGAGGAGCAACTTGGGCTATGGCGGTATCAACTGCTATGTCAGAAAATACGCGTTTTCCGGAAGGAATATTTTCAAGATCGGACAATGAATGTCTTGTACCTGTCGGCATGTCCGGTTTGGCGCGTAATAAGCTGCAATGTGCGGCAGAAGTCAGTGTCTGCCCGGCAGACAAACGGGAGAGCCTTTCAATCCGAAAAGAATCGGGGGGTGCCACTGATGCGCGGCATCGTTTTCAGCTTGATGGTGATATGCCTTTTCGTGTCAAGTCTCAGCGCGGCCACC
The DNA here is from genome assembly GCA_001513395.1 of Clostridia bacterium DTU080. Taxonomy (GTDB): domain Bacteria; phylum Bacillota; class Limnochordia; order DTU080; family DTU080; genus DTU080. The sequence goes on along the minus strand of LFTP01000216.1, from coordinate 3,613 downwards.
CAGGCTCTCTGGAAAGACATTTGGCCGGTCAATGGCGGTTTTGAGTTGGCTGAAAAAGACGGCCATATCCCCGGCTGGCCTGATTTTCTAGGTGTCTCCGAGGGGCGCGGCAGTATCAGCGTCACTCGGCAAAACGCCCAGAACGGCACTTCGTGCCTGCGTATGGCGGATGAAGATCCGAACGCGGCGGTGGAGATCAGAAGTGAGCGCATTGAGGCGATTCCCGGGTCTTTCTATATGGCGTCGGCTTATGTCTACATAGAATCGGGTCTAAGCGCTCGATTGTATCTGGATTTTTGGGATGCCCGGGATCGCCGCCTTGCATCGTATACGACCAGAACCGATCAAACCGAACAGTGGCATCCGATTATGGTGCAAGGCTATGCCCCGCAAGAGGCGACTTCTTTGACCATACGGCTCGTTTCCACAAGCGCCAATGTAGGTGTCTTGTATTGGGATGAGGTGAGACTGGCCCGTTTTGATGAAGACGATATTGATCAAGAGCTTCGCCCGACGATGGGCTGGGCTCCGCAGTTTCAGACACATCTTGTTCTTCCCCCGCGTCTGCCTGTCAAGGTGGACTGGGCGGACAATGATCTTTTGCGCAATTCGCCGGTCACTTTCGGTGTTCCCTTTCCCAACGGTGCCTTGCACGATATAGATCAACTCAGTCTGGTCACCGCTACAGGCGACGTGGTGCCTGTGCAAGCCGAAGTTACTGCAACGTGGAACGGAAAAGACGGTCCCGTACGCTGGGCTCTTTTGCATGCCAACTTGGAAAAGGATGAGCAGTACTTCCTGGAGTTCAAAAAATCCGTCGATGTGTCTTTCAACGGATTGCATGTTGAGGAGACGGAACGGGCCTTTGTTATAAATACCGGCCCGATGCAGGCCGTGATCAGCAAGATCGACCCGACCGTATTTCATCAGGTGGCTCTGGATCTCAACGGCGATGGAGTATTCTCGCCCGATGAGATCATCCTGACTCCGGCGATGGCCGTCAAGTATCTGCCCATGGTGGTAGACGCCGAAGGTACCGAATACAGAGCGCGGGGCGTCGATCACGGGTTCAACGCTGAGATTGTACGCCGCGGTCCCATGGAAGTGGCCGTTCGCCGCGAAGGCTGGTACATCGGAGAAGACGGGACGCGTTTTTCGCAGTTTGTCACCTCCACACACTTTTTCGCCGGTGAAACGGTTGCGCGCCATGACCACACGTTGATCACGGCCTTCGACAGCACCGAGCATCAAATCCGTGATATCCGGCTCAGCGTACCGCTTTTGATCGAAGATGATGCGCAGGCCATGTTTGCTAAGGATGGATCTCCGGAGGGCAATCCGATCTTTCTCGCCCCGGGTATGTCCGCCAGGCTCGTGCAGAAGACGCATGATCACTGGACATTGACCTCGCAAACGGAAGCGATCATCGCCGAGGGCGATCGGGCCGGAGGCTGGTGCGGTCTTGGAGATGACCGGTGGGGTGTTTTTGCCGGCTGGCGGGATTTTTGGCAGCAGTATCCCGCGGAGTTGGAGGTAAAAGATCACACACTGCATCTGCATCTGTGGCCCTTACACGATGTAGACGTCTTGGATTTTACTCCCTCTGCGCTGATGGGGCGCGATTATCCGCACGACAGGGTTTTTTACCAAGATTTCTATAAGGGCGGATTGGACAGCTGGACACAAGCCTACGGTCTGGCCAAGACGCACAATGTGTGGATCGGATTCTACACGGCGGATCGTCGCGCTCACACGGCGGCTTTGACTCGTTTGCTGATCAATCAACCCGTGTTGGCTCAAACCGATCCGGAGTGGAACGCAGCCACGGAAGCGATGGGACGGATCCATCATGAAGACCGGTACAATCACTCTGAAATAGAAGCATTGCTGGACGCCATCATCCATCGCAAGCAGTGGCTACAGGAGAGACTGGAAAACTACGGTTGGATTGACTACGGAGATGTCAACTACAATCTGAGAAATGCCAACGATCCGGCAAACGTCTCTCCGGTTCTGTGGAGAAAATGGGCCAGCATGTTTTACGGGTGGCCGAACGTAGCCCCGCTTTTGTACTTCCGATCAGGGCGCCGCGATGTCTGGGATATGCACCGGATCAACACTCGTCACATCATCGACATCGATATCGCCCATTTGGATCATCAGCAGTTTGCCAAACGCAAAGGCGGCCGATACGGGGGCAACGGAGGGATCGTGCATTACGCTGCCAATATGTACGATCTGGGTCCGGATACCCACCTGCGGTTCATGCTCTACGACTACTACATGAACGGGACACTGCGGGCGTGGGAAGTGGCTAACTACTACCTGGAGAACTACCTGAGTCTGGCGTTTGCCCCGCAGAATCAGAGCTACGCTCACCGGGCCACGGGTGGATCGCTGCGGCTGTTTTGCGAAGCCTACGAAGCCACGTGGAGGCCGGAGTATCTTGAAGCGATGAGGCATTTTGCCCGCGTCTTGTACGGCGGCCGTGAGGTACTTGGTTTCACCCGTTATGACGATGTGTACATGAATGAAGGTAAGATCAAGTATTACCAGTTGACCGGCGACGAGCGGATGCTGGATCTGTTCTTGAACGATATGAGAGATCTGAGCAAACGCCGGGATTTCCATGTCTTCGAAGATCCCCGGCATACAACGATGGCGGGACTGGCCCATGCCTACTGGTTCACGGGGGACGAAAGCTTCCTGGATTTTCTCTTCTGGCAGTTAAAGGTCGCTCTTGGACCGGGAGAAGATTCAAAGAAGCATATGATACCCACAAGTGGCGATCCCGGATTGATCGGAGCCACGGGAGAGGTCTTCGAACACGCCTACCATGCCACGTTGGGCAATCAATTGCCGGTGGTCGTCAAGCTGCTTGAGGATCTGGACACACCCCTTTCATATCTTCTGAGTGACCCTGCTTGGACCGCGTTCGGCGAGGACGCTACGGTGATCCATGCTCCCGAAGGCTTCGCTCCTCCGCCTCTGCATGCCGCTGTACGGGTCTTCTTTGAGGTACCGGAAGAGGGCCTGTATCCTTCCGTCTATGTGGATACGCCCGTCAGGCTTTTCGACGCGACGGGAAGACCGGTGGATGACGGACGCGCATTCATAGGTTGGATCGATCTGAGCCACGGGCCTAGAGGATTGTGTAGTCTGGAACCTCTGTCCACCATACCGAGGTATCAGATAAAGGTCCATAACCTGCCTCCGGTTTTTGCCTTGGAGAATGCCGATCGATTTGAGATGCCGGGGATTTGTTGGTTGGAGTGGCCCTTTGCCATGCCGCGGGGTGGCTTGCCCCGAGAAAGACTTTCCCTTGACGTTAGACTGCACGGAGACGATGAAATCGATCATGTCCAAATCCTTTTGGATGAGCGTCTGCTCTATGAAGGAGATCATCTACCTCAGGATCTGAGCCTTTCCGTTTCGGAATTGGCACCCGGAAGCCATCAGGTGGAAGTTCGGATCCGGCGGGGTTTGTTGGAGCAACGATACAGGCATGAGTTTGAGATCCTTCACGTTAGCCTGCTCTCTCCGAGCCTGTCGCGCGGCGAGCGTGTCTGCGGCATCGTGCCGCTGATTCTGGAAAGCATGGTCGGTCCCGAGG
>LFTP01000347.1 GCA_001513395.1 Clostridia bacterium DTU080 | reverse complement strand
GATTACAAATTTCTGACACCGCATAGGCAGGGAACTTCAGCCCCATAACTCTTGACTCACTGAGCACGTCTAATAGACTTGGACACTTGAACGAAATAAGATAGGCTAAAAAAGCAGGGTGTTGAGGGTCTCCAATAAAGCACAATGGAGTGCCACCCCCCTCGCCTATCACAACGAAGGGGGCCGTTTTAAGTTGAGTCGCAGAAGATACGATCCCGAATTCAAGGTTCGAGTCGCCAAAGAAGTCATAGAAACCGGGAATGGGAGTATTGTTGCCCGGCGATATGATATCGCTCCCGCGGTCGTGAATCGATGGGCCAGAGCGTACGAAAAACACGGCCCCGAGGCCTTTATCGGGAAAAAGGGATCGCGTAGCGTGTCCGATCCCTCTATGGACGACATTAAGCGCGAGAATGACCGGCTCAAGCGCCTTTTGGGCGAAAAGGACCTGGAGATCGCCATATTGCGCGACCTCTTAAAAAAGGGGAGCCATCTTTAGACAGGCGAATCGAGGTCGCCAAAAAATGGATTGCTAAGGGGTATCCGCTACGTCCGGTACTGCGCATATCAGGCGTGTCGCCATCGACGTATTACCGGCGTCTGCGTTGCAGGGACGGTAGCGAACAAGAGAAAGGCGGCTCCGGCGGAAGACCGGTTCCCGGATACTCCCTCACTGCAAACGGCCGGATCGTCAACGACGAGTGTATCAAAGAATTGCTCTTGTCCGCCATAAACGGCGACGCTTACCCCTATGGCTATCGTAAGCTAACCGGGTGGCTAAGAAGAGAACACGGGCTTAAGATCGATAAGAAGAAGGTGTACAGGCTTTGCAAGGAACTCGGGATTCTGCGGACACAGCGCCGATTGCGGCCTCACCTCGCCAAACGTAAAGTAGCCATGAACAGAGAGATCACCGGTGTTAACCAACTGTGGGAGACCGACATCAAATATGGCTATATCGCCGCGGAACGTCGTTTCTTCTTCGTGCAGACGATTATTGACGTGTACGATCGAACGGTAATCGACTATCACATCGGGCTCAGCTGCACCGCTGAAGAAGCCGCTGCGTGCCTTAAGGGCGCCTTTTGGAGCCGGATCGGTGAGATCGGCGATGCCGGAGTGGTTATTCGCTCGGATAACGGTTCGCAATTTGTCAGTAATCGCTTTCAGGCGGTCTGCAATGAATTGGGCATCAAACCCGAGTGCATTCCTGTGAGGACGCCGAATAAGAACGCCCACATCGAGGCCTTCCATTCGATACTGGAAACCGAATGCTTGGGCCGGTATGAGTTCAACAGCTTCGCAGAAGCCTATGTGGCGGTCGTTGAATTCATGGATTATTACAATAACCGCAGGCTTCACAGATCCCTGGGTGATGTTCCTCCGGCCGAGTATCATCATGCATGCGTGAGCAATACTGCGAGAACTAACGTAGTGAGAGTCTAATGTCCAATATTATGGGGTTAGCGCGCTCAGACAGGCTCCTAGACAATTAGACATGACAGACTAGCGATCATTCGTGTCATTCGTCGCGAAATAGATGCAAGCGGTTCTCTTTGACACACAGGAGTGTCTCATCAAGATCCTGCCGCTATGATCCTGTGATCTACATACCCACGCCATAGCCGAACTATGAACTCGCGAGGCGTTTTGCCTCAAAACCTATAAGCGGCATTATATTGCGGGGAAAGGATTCTGCTATGATTAGGCGAACTATACTGCAATAATACAACCAAAACACGGGGGAGATGGCATGCTCAAGCGATGCAACCGGACAGTCATCGTAATCGCGGCAGGTATTCTGTTGGTCTTGTTGACGTCATTGGCAGGGGTTGCAAAAGAACCTGTGAAGATCACGTTTGGCTGGTGGGGCAACGTTGCCATTGCCGAGGACTACGAAGTCGTTTTTCAACGTTTTCACGAGCTGAATCCGGACATCATAGTGGAGGGGATCCACTGGGGATGGTCTAGCGATGCTAGGGAAAAGCTCACGGTAACACTGGCGGCGGGCACCGCACCGGACGTTTTCATGATCCCCTCGAACTCGTTCGCTCCGGCGTTACTACAGCTCGACGACTATGTGGCCCGCTCACCTGAGCTGATCCGGCAGCTCGTTCCCGACGGCGTTCGCTCTTGGCGAGTTGATATTGACCGATACGGTGTCGTCCGCACTGGAACCGGTAAACAGATCGGCCTGCCGCTTTATAGCTTCGCCACAGCCATTGCGTACAATCAGAATATGTTCGACGAAGCCGGCATCAAGCTGCCGGATCCCGATTGGACCTACGATGACTTAGCTGCCATCGGGCGTAAACTGACAAAAGACGACAACGGGGACGGGCGCCCTGAGGTATACGGGTTGGAATGGTATTACCGTTCCTCTACCGGCATAGGCCCGTTAGTGGCGGCTTACGGCGGATCATGGCCTCCGTTTACCGACGACCCGATAACCATCACCATCAACAGACCGGAGAATCTGGTGGGTTTGGATGTACTGCGGCGCTGGATTCACGAGGACGGGTTCCACCCCATGCCCAGCATCGGCTTACGTAACCTCGCAGCCAAGAATGTGGCCATGGTTCAAGGTCATAACGATACGTTTCTTGGCTATCCCAAGGCTATCGGTGATCAGTTTGTTTGGGATGTACTGCCTATGCCGGTTGGTCCGGCAGGACGCTTCTCGCAGGTATTCCACCAAGGCATCGGCATAAACGCCAGCACCCCGCATCCCGAGGAGGCTTGGCGATTCATCTTGTTCTTCTTAGGCAAAGATGGCGCCATTCTGCAGAACCAGAAGACCGTGCGACTGAACAGCAACATCGTGGCGGCTCCGGAATACATCAAGCGGCTGCCGTTTAACGGCGAAGTGATATTAAAGTCCTTTGAGTACGGCGTGCCGTCGAGACCGTCTCCGCCTATTCAGACCAATATCCACAACGAGCTCTACTCGGTATGGAACGGGCTGGAGAGTCTGAGTACCGCCACTGAACGTATAGCCAAGGTCGTAACCGCTGAACTGGCGGAAATCTTCAGTAGGTAATCAACATGTCAGCTGGGATATGAATCGGGGGCAGCCCCTTGTCAAAGGATGTGCACCGAAGAGCGGGAGCGGGTAACATCGATCGGAGATTGGCAAAGGGGCCCGGCGGGTGAGCAATAGGGATGGATGTCCCCGGCATTGGCCGTCGGTTCAAGAAAGGCATACGCGGCGCCGGCCTAGGTTCCCGCCTACGGAGTATGCAATCCGGGTGGGCGTTCAGTCGTTTGGGAGATATCTCAAAAGAGGTGGGTTTGCGGTTAGCTTCCGCAGGAGCTATCCGCAAACCCACTCCCCTAGGATGACGGTATCCGTCTATAGCCCCAGACTCATCGGCTCATACTCGCTGAGGACCCTGATGCCGGCAGTATGTGTCCATCAATCTCTCAGGCCAAAGGTGTCGTCTCTTCAGGTCGTATCCAGCACACACTTGCCACGCGCACAAAGTGTGTTCCGTCTTCGTTGGTCACCGTTACATAGCCGGGCGACACGCTTTGTAACATGCCGACGACGTTGCCATAGGGCGTAGTGATCTCCACCCGCCGTCCGACGAATGCCGATAGGCGGGTTGCGCTGTGTCTCCGTCGGCGACGATAGGCCTTGATCCGGGCCAAAAAAACCACCTCCAGTACGCCACCACACTGTATGCAATTGGTGACGCACCGGTCTCTGAAAAGACGACACGGCTGATCTGTTAGTAGCCGAGGTACAGACGCGGACATCTGCGCCGACGTATACAGATCGCGGAATCTTGGCACCAGCGCGCATGATCGCGTGAGCCGGATCGGCACCTCTTGTTGGCGGTTTTTGAGGAACGGCGTCGGCAGCAGACAACCACGCACTCACCCGGGCGCAGGTTGATGACTCGCCGTACGCGCATAGCGTTCCCCCCTCTCGTGCGTATTGCTGGGCCTGGCAATCTAGGTTACGCAACGGCAGGAGAGTTGGTATAGGTACCGATGCCTATTTGTTGAGTGCAATGACGAAGCGGCTCCGTCGGGAGCCGCTAAAAGAATCGTGACTACAGGTCATTGGGATCGAGCCAAGCGTGGCATATACGTTCGCGACGATGGGTGTAGGTGATATGCAGCAAACCGTCTTGGGCGAGGATGATCGCCGGATAGGAGTATTCGCCGGGCTCGTCTTCCAAGACCAGGTGCCGGCCCCAGGTATTGCCGCGATCTTCGGAGACTCTGATCCATAGCGGAGTTCTTCCCTTTTTTGTAGGGTTGTAGACCATGACCAGGCGTCCGTCGGGCAGGGTAACGGCATCGATGCCGCTGTCCGGATTGGGCAGTTCCGTGGGTGTGGCCACTGACCACGTACGTCCGTCATCAAAAGACTGGCTGCGCCAGATAAATCCGGTGCTCGTGCGGAAGTACATCTGCAGTTCCCCGTCGGGCCAGGCGACCAAGGTAGCTTGGATGATGTCCGGACGCTCGGGCGGTGCGGGCACGGGACCGTAGAAGGTCCACTCATCGATCTCGTCGCTGTAGACGCACAAGACACTGTTGTCCTCTCGGTCGCTGTAGGCCGGGATGGCCAATTCCCCTGTGCGCAGGCGCAGAGGTTTGTTTTTTATAAGGAAGCTCCACTGATCTTTCAAAAGCCGCGGGGGTGACCAAGTCCATCCTCCGTCGGTTGACCGGCAGTAGTAGGTCATGCAATCCAGACACCAGCCGCTGCCATGACGCCCTTCGCTGCGAATGAAAAACAGCCAGATGACCTCTTCGTTCTCGTCCTTTCCGGGCTCAACAAAGAGCGCCGCATTGCCATAGGGACGAGGGACGGTCATACCGGCGATGGCTCTGATGTCCCGCCATTCATCGTCCTGGGGACGCTTGCGTCCGAACAGGACCACGGTCTCCGGGTGATTCTCGTGGGGGCCGCCGAACCAAGCGGCGATAAACTCACCGTTGAGTCGCTGGGCGATGGTCGATCCGTGACATGAGGGATATCCGGGCAGACGATCGTATAGAAACTCTTTTGTCAAAGCCAAATCGTCACACCTCCTGGTGATGATAGCAGCCGGCTGCTTTGAAGGCGTTCTGTAAAAACAAGGCGAATACGATTCTGACAGAGATATCGTTCTATTGACAACACCGAACTCCTGCCGGACGAGGACGGCGGGTCGGTGAGACGGAGGAGGTCTGCGGCATCATGCTCAACGAGAAGTACCTCATCATTCACGCTGACGATATCGGCATGTGTCATTCGGTCAACGCGGCTACCTTCCGGGCCATGACCGAAGGTGTGGTCAGCAGTGGGAGCGTCATGGTCCCATGCCCATGGTTTCCGGAGGCAGCGGCTTGGGCCCGGGAGAATCCGGATGCTGATCTGGGCATTCATCTCACTTTGACCAGCGAATGGCGCTACTATCGTTGGCGTCCAATAGCTCCTTTGGACAGAGTCCCAACCCTTGTGGACGACGAGGGTTTTATGTGGCGCTCGACACGGGAGGTGATCGAGCATGCCAAACCTGAAGAGGTCGAGTTGGAGATTCGGGCCCAGATCGAGCGCGCTTTGGCTTTCGGCATGAAACCCACGCATACCGACTCTCATATGGGTACCCTATTCTACGATCTGCGCTTTTTCGAAATCTACGTTCGGGTCAGCAGGGACTACGGCATCCCTCCGATGCTAATGGAGCTGACTCCGGAACAAGTCGAGCTGGCGCGTCAGATGGGAGTCGATCTGCCAAAGCGGATGGCGGCCTACGTGAAAGAGGGGCCCTATCTCGATCGGTTGATTCTCAGCGCTGAAGGAAAGACCCTAAAAGAGCGAACCGCTGATTTCTACCGCTTATTGGAGACCATTACGCCCGGTGTTACTGAGCTGATCGTGCACTTGATGCAGGATGATGAGGAAGGACGTAACATAGCCGGCAGCTGGCAGCAGCGTTACTATGAACTCCTGATCTGTACGGCGCCTGAGACCAGATCCCGCATTGAACGGTTGGGGATAAAACTGGTGGGTCATCGACATTTGAAGGAACTGAGATCGATGTAGTCCGGGAGGGAATATATTGCTTCTTGACATGCACGTTCACACGACGGCTTACTCTGACTGCGCGCAGATGTCACCTTACGAGATGGCCGAGCGCGCTAGGGAAGTGGGTCTGGACGGTGTGGTCATTACGGAGCACAACGCGATTTGGTCCGATGAAGAGATAGCCGAGTTGCGCAGGCTTTTCCCTGGTTTGGCCTTCTTTCGAGGAGTGGAGGTCAGCGCCAAAAAGCATCACGTCTTGGTCTACGGCCTCACGGATTTCACCGGCTTTGAAGCCGGGATGCCAGTGCAGGAGGTTGTGGCCCTGGCCCACGAGAGAGGGGCCGTCGCCGTGTGGGCTCATCCCCTTCAGTATTCTTTGGCTCCGCATCCGGAAGGCCTACAAGCCGGATTTGATGCTTGTGAGACGCGGAGCATCAATATCGATCGTCTGGAAAGGGACAGATATCGGAAACTTGCTCGACGCCTGGGTATTCCGGAGATGGCCAACAGTGACGCACATCATACCTTGACTCTGGGAGCCTACGCGACACGCTTTTGGCATCCGGTCAAAGATGAAAAGGAGATCGCCGAGGCGATCCGGCAAGGAGCGTTTACTCCGGAGGAACGCTTCCGGTGGAGTAAACCGGCATCGGCCATGCGCGAGAAGTTGTGGCATCGCAGGATCAGGGGGATGTTGGCCAAGGGGATCAAGGATCCCGTGGAGATCAAACGGCGCGCCGGAGCCTCTTTGCAACGCATTCGCCGGATTATGGAGCGGGAGGTAGGCAGACAGTATACTACTTGAGCTTTGAGATGTGACGAGAGACACGCTCTTTCGCGGCGGTCTTTCGGCCGACGAACTGGTTCACACGCTGCTCGCCGCTGTGCGGGCGGCTTTTTGATCTTAAGGAGGCGATAGAGATCCCGAGTTCGACACGCGAAGACCAGATCGAGGCATACGGAAAATCGGAAGTCCCACTATGATGGGGTTTTTCAGCCGCCGATCGTAGACAAACCACGAAAACTGGTAGGCACACGTTGTGTGGAATAGTACTTCCTTTTAGGATTGTAAGTTTCTATGATGTAGGCATGTATATACGTACCGTACCCGCAAAAACAAAGACGGCTCGACCGTCACATATGTCCAACTGGCCCACAACTACCGACATCCCAAGACCGGCACGCCTACAGCCAAGGTCCTGTATTCATTCGGGCGAGCCGATCAGCTGGACGTAGATGAGCTGAAGCGCTTGGCCAAGAGCATCACTCACTTTCTGAATCCGGAAGACGCGCTCGAGGTTCAAGCGAGGCTCGATGGGAACGACAGTGGCATGCGTTTTGTTGCCAGCAAGTCTCTGGGCGGTGTCTGGGCGCTCAATGAGTTGTGGAAACAGCTCGGTATCCACCGTGTCCTTGAGACATTGGCCAACGGACGGCAACTGAGCACACCTGTGGAACGTGCCATCTTCGCCATGGTGGCCAATAGGGCTCTGGCCCCCGGCAGTAAGCGGCGCGTCGAGTCATGGGTCAAAGAGGATGTTGCCGTGCCCGGGCTCGAGGAGGTTTCCGTATATCAGTTGTATCGTGCCATGGACTTCCTGTTGGAAGCCGAGGAAGAGATGCAGCGAGAGGTGTACCACTCCGTCGCCCATCTGTTGAACCTGGAAGTCGATCTTCTGTATTTCGATACGACTTCGACGTACTTCGAGGCCGAAGATCCCGATCAAGGTGAGGGAACGTCCTCATCAGACAACGGTAAGCGTTCGAGCACGATACGAAGACTGGGTCATTCGAAAGACCGTCGTCCGGATTTACCCCAGGTGGTTATCGGCTTGGCCGTGACTCGGGAGGGTATCCCCATTCGGTGCTGGGTCTGGCCCGGCA
>LFTP01000217.1 GCA_001513395.1 Clostridia bacterium DTU080 | reverse complement strand
CATTACACGTCTGATAGACAAAAGCCGGGGCTGTCCCAACCTTGCTTTTGGGACAGCCCCAAAAAAGCGGACAGTCATCTGGGCCATGTGTTCAATGACGGGCCCGAACCGGGCGGATTACGCTACTGCATCAATTCGGCAGCGCTTCGTTTCATTCCGAAAGAAGACCTGGAAAAGGAAGGGTACGGGGAGTATCTCAGTCTGTTCACGGGTTGAAAACCAGCCTGAGGAGGAAAACCCATGTCCAAGCAGCCGAGTGTGCCTCTTTTGTTGTGCATGCTGCTACTGCTTTTCCTATCCGTTGCGGAAGCGGGACAGATCACGGTCATGAGCAGGGATCTCGTCGAGCGATGGCAACCGTTGTTTGATGTCTACAGCCAGCTGGATCCCGGGACGGAGATCGAGTATTTGCAAGTTCCGGGCGGTCAGGAGGCTCAAAGAATCATCGTTCTCAGTGCGGGCGGTGTGCCCCCTGATCTGGCATTGTGGATGCTGGGCTCGCAGTATGTTGAGCTGGCTCACAATAATCTTCTCGCAGATATAACAGATCAAGTCGACCGCAATATGCTTTCGCAGCTGTATGAGGGCTCGGTCGAGTTAGCCATCTACCAGGACCGTCTCTACGGCCTGCCCATAGTCAACGGAACCATGGCCGTTTTGTATAACGTCACTCAGTTCAGCGAAAGCGGCTTGGGGCCGATTCCCTTGGAGTATTCCTGGGATGACTTCCTAACATATGCTCGCAGAACGACGCGTACCCGTGCCGGTGAGGAGACCCCCTATATCTGGGGCTTCACCTTTTATACCTATCTGCGCGATTACATGAACTTCGTTTGGACCAACGGAGGAGATCTGTTTAACAAAGACCGAACCCGCTTTGTTATGAACAGTCCGGATGCCACGGAGGCATTGCAGTTTTTGGCGGACATGGCTTTGGTGCATAATGTGTCTCCCCGCAGTTACTCTGACAAAGCCGCCTGGACTCATTGGTATGAGGGATCGGCCGCCATGTACCCGGTGGGCTCCTGGGGCATCGGCAGCTCACGGACCAGATGTGAATTCGATTGGGATATAGCCACTTTCCCGACGCGCAAGAGCTTCACTATCGTCAATGATCCTTTCATGGCTGCGGTGACCAGTGGGAGCAAGAATATCGCAGAGTCAGTGCAACTGTTGAAATGGCTCGTTTTTGATGAAAACGCTCAGGCGTTCATGTCGGCCACCGGATTGGGCATCCCCGCTCGTAAGTCCGTGGCCAGAAGGACCTTTGATGATCCCAGAACGCCGCAGAACGAAGGAATCTTCTTGCACATGCTAAACAGCGGACTGCCCAGGATCATGCCGTACACGGCCAACTGGACGAGTGTGCAAAACGCCATCCATTCGGCAATGGCAGACGTCTTTGCCGGGAATATCGGGGCCGTTCAGGCCATGAATCAGGTGGCGCCCGTGATCGACAGTCTGCTCGCCGAACTTCAGGATTGACTTCACAACGGTTGATTGAAAAGCCGAAGGGGCCTCTTGGATATCAGGAGGCCCCTTTGAAGTCTTATGCCATGCTCTCAGAAGCGTCCGCTGCCGAGAGAGACCCTCACATCGAGTGTCAAGGGATTGCCAAAGATCGTGTACACTCCGCCTTCTTGGCCGAAGACATATGAGACCCCGACGGACGTTGAGATGCGGTCCCAAGGTTCCCAGGAAAGGGAGGCCCGGGCATAGCCGCTGGCATCGGTCAGGCTGGACAGACAGAACAGATTGGCCGAGATTCCACTCCTCAAAACATCCGTCCACAGCAAGGAGGCCGCACCGTAGTGTTTGCTTGGCCACTCCAGATCGCTGGCGGAAAGCTGACCGAGTGCGTACAGGGGGATGCTTGCCTCGACGAACGACCCGGGGTCGTCGTATCCTTCGCCGTTATAGAAGTACTGAGCCGCGAACGTCAGGTTGTAGCGGCCTTCATCATCGGCATAGGAGTAACGCAACCCGCCCGTGGCGGAGAAGAAATACTCATCGTCGCGTTTGAGAAGCTCAAGGCCCAAGGGGTTGTCAGGGGTTACGGCAACATGGCGGACAAATCGCTTGTCTGAACCGTGCTTCACCACAGTCTCGGCAAAGACGGCAGTCTTGCCCAGGCCGCTGCTCAGGGTAAACATGGCCATCGGAGCCCGGTCCTTTCTGACATAAGCTCCCATGCCCACTTCCGTGCCTCCCAAGACGATCTCCGCCTTTGGAGCTACGGCCAACTCATCGAGGCGCGTTGCCTGATCGGCCAGAAGATAAAGATAAAGGTTGTGTCTGTCCACAGGGCGGTTGATCTTGATCGAAAGAGGTCCTTCGCGTTCGGCTTCGGGATCCTCGGGATCTATGGGTGTCAGATTAATGATATCCGCCGGGCTGAAGAAGTAGCCGACACCCCATCCTATGGTCTGCTTACCTACCCGGAAAAACCACTTGTCATCATGATCGAAATCGGCAAACAGCTCGCGAATCTGGACAATGTCATCGAAACCGCGGGCCGGCTGTTCGCCCTGAGCTTCAGATTCCGTAAACGGATAAGAGACGGTCGCTTTACCAAATATTCGGTAGTCGTCCTTGGGCCTTATGTCGGCAAAAAAGGTTGCTTCGAGGGTGTTGGTCAAAACCTCTTCGTCCGGAGCCTGTCCGAACCGTTCGGGGTCGCTCCACATCCAAGAAGAGTTCATGGAGAAGTTGAAGCTGCCTCCGAAGTCCGCTCCTTCTTGGATGAGAAAATCCTCGGCGGGGGCCGATTCATCGAGCTCGTCTACGAAACTGAATGAACCGAAGAGTTCCTCTTCGTCGAAATCAAAATCGAACGCCGTCGCGACTTGGGCCAGACCAAGCCACACCACGGCAGTGATACAAACCCAGCTGAGTCGGAGGCGCAACTTATTCCCGTGAATCATAGTCAATCCTCCATTTTGAGATGCCGGTTTACAAGCCTATCGGTTGACTCGCTCCACGTATGATTTGGTAAACACTGAATCAGGCAACTTGTCAATAGAAATGCCCTTCATGGTGATTTGCGTTCTGCGCCCTTTTACCAGTTCATCCGTGAGGATCATTGTGTTGGGCACGTAGCTGTCGCCTACCTTGACGTAACTGGGAAACAGAGAGGTGCGCAAAAGGCGCTTGCTGAGGCTGTACTCCTCGGCTTTAAGCACCAGGTTCGGGCTTTTGCTGATCCACAGCTTCATGTAAGGATAGGTTACTTCGTCATGGATCGCTTCGAGCTCAATGATATAGACGCTGTAGGCTCCGAGGGTCCCTTCGGACCATGACACGGGTCTGTAGTCGTCGGACAACGTGCTGTGCCTGAAATCGGAGTTCTTGGCATCAGTGGAAGCGAAATTCTGCTTCAGTGAGGTGTGTGAGAACTTCCGGCTTTCCGGATCGTAAAACCACAGACTGTCATCAACCAACAGATAGCCTTGTCCCCTGAGTGCTCTGGGTTCCTGGAAAAGCAGGAGGAACTTATCTTCGCGATCGCGACGGAAAATGCGCACCACGTGCTTTTCGACCCCTTTTTCGGGATCTTGGGAAATCAGGGTCATCTCGGCGGAAAAATCAGTGGTCATAAAGCTACTGGCGTTATCAACGTTGCGCAGAACACGCTCTATCTCGGCCTGCGTGATGGCAGCCTGAGCCGTCAGGCTGAACAAAAAAGCAACGATGACGCCGGTTAGCAGGACTCTTCTCATGCGCAAACCCCTCACCTCTTCTTTTTCGGCTGCGACTAGTAGGTGGCTCGTAAGGCATCAGCGGGCCTGAGTCGGGCCGCGGCCCGGGCCGGTGCATAGGCGGCCAGCACGGTCATGACCAAAAGCAACGTCAGATTGAGGGCCACAGAGCCGGGAACCAGGCGAAACGTCAGGCGATTCTGGTAGAGGAAGAACTTCAGAGCCGAGTCGGTGTTGAAGTGAATCAACGACAATGCCAACATGACGATATTGGCCATGATGAACCCGGCGCAAGCTCCGCCCAGACCGATAAATAATGCTTCGAGCATGAATATATTGCGCACGGCGCTTTGTTGCATGCCGATGGCTCGCATAGTCCCGATCTCCTGGGTGCGTTCGATAAGCACCATACGGAATGTGTTCATGATACCCACCATGGTGATCAACAGGAGGATGATAAAGACCACAAGGCCGATGGTATTCAACACGCCGATCAGTGACATCACCGGAGCCATGACATCATTGAGAGTGGTGACGGCGAACTTCGTGCCTTCCCACGGTTCAACGACCTGTCGTTCTCCGCCGAACAGCTGGTTAAGCGCCTCCATTTGAGCCTCTTCCAGATCTTCATCGCGGTCCATATTGAGACCCATCGAATAGCGAGGCTCCACCTCGGCTCTGGCTGCGATGGATTCATAGACTATATCCGCGGCCATGTCCATATCAGCCATGTCTTTGAGAAAGACGTGCAACATCTGATAGGCATCCTCCTCAAGATCGAGCAGCTCGTTCAGATAGGATAAGCTGACAAAGGCGCTGTCGATTCCGAAGCCGCTTTGATCCTGAGAGATGGCGATGACTCGAAACTCACCGAGGTTTTGCTGCCCGGTAACTGTAGATAGCTTGACCAAGACGGTCTCTCCGACGGCCACGCCGAGTTTGTTCGCCGTGGCCTGAGGAAGAATCATGGCCTGCCGGTCGGTCACTTCATCCAAGGACCCTTCTGTCACGCTCAGATTCTTGATCAGATCCGGTTCGGCTTCCCAGTTGATACCGTCCAGGCGTTGTACGGCGTCTTTGGCTCCGAAGATGAGCAACCCCATACTCGAAGAGCGCCGGTTGACCTGCTGTACGTAAGGGAGGATCTCGTCTAAGGCGGTCTGAGCGATGTCATCGTCGCCGATGCTGTTGATGACGCGGCCGGTGTCGGTCAACTCGGATCCCGTGATAAAGATGTGCCCCCCGATGATGTATGAAAAATTGAGCTTGACGTTGTCAATCAATCCGGCCGTAAAGGCGTTGAGCAGGGTGATCATCATGACGCCGAAGGCGATGGCGCCTCCCAACAGGAAGCTGCGCTTCTTCTGGCGTCGGGTATTACGAAAAGCGATACGCACGGTTGTCATCATGTGGCAATCCACCTTGAAGGAGCTGAGCCCCTAGCTCTGCATAGCTTTAACGGGTTGAATTTTCAGGGCGACGGAAACGGGATAGAGGCTGGCCACGACGCCGATCACGGTTACGGTGACGAGGGACATCACGACCGCGCTAAGTGAAAGCGTCGGTCTGAGCACTTCGCCTCCGAAAATAATCTGAAGAAAGATATTGGTGGCGGGAATACCCACCAGGTTTAAAATTAGCAAGACCACGGCACCGAAGAGGACTCCGATCGTGCCGAAGATGCCGGAGATCAAGATCGTCTCGATGGTGATCATTTTTCGTACGAAAGATTTCTGAGCGCCGATGGCTCTCATCGTTCCGATTTCGGCTATGCGCTCGGTGACCGAGATGACCAGGGTGTTCATGATGATGATCACGGCGACGACGGCCACGATGAGGATGATGATGTTGAAGACCGTCTTGACCCCGGTGCTCATTTTCGCCATCACACCGGCTCCTTCGGTCCACCCTTGGAGTGAGACTTCAATCCCCTCTTCTTGAAAGAACTCATTGAGCTTTCTTTGCACCGTACCGATATGACGGGGATTCTTCAACTTGAGCAACAAAAAGTGCCACGCACCCGAGAAATCCTCATCCGCGTCGATAGGCGGTGTCTGCGGTTCATCCCCAAAGATGTCGAGCAGGTCTTCTTCAGAAAGAGCCTGTTGCACAACCGTCACTTGATCGACAAGGACGTCGCCGAAAAGCGAATCCTCGGTTCCGCCGAAGAGCATCTCCTCGCTGATTTCGCCCAACAGCGCTTCTTCCGTTTCCTCCAGTACGATTTCGGACGCCCGCTGCACATTCATACCAGCCAAGGCTCGCAGATTGGTGATGTCAAGCAAAGAGACCATCTCAATTTGCGGATCGGGATTGCGAAAACGGAAGATCGCTTTGATTTCCACTTCACGAACGCGCGTTCCCCCAGCCAGACTCATTCCCGTGAGCAGGATAGAGTCACCGGGTGCCACGGGCCGGTCGAGCTTCTTGGAGATCTGATCAGCGGTGATCTCCGAGAGCATGATGCCTTCTTCCCCAGGGGCAAGAAACTCGCCTGCAATGATTTCAAGGTTGTCCGGGAACATCTGGCGATAAAGCGTCGGTTCGATGCCGAAAAGCTGAGCAAAACCGCGCACCTTATCATTGATGCTGATCACCGCCAGGTGCGTCGCCCGGGGATTATAGGCCTCAACCTCGGGGAGCGACGAGACGAACTCGAGCACAGTCTCAAACTCCGGAATAACCGGTATGGGCTCATCCATGGAATTGCTGCCGAACAGGGAAAGCTCGCCGCGGTGTCTTCCCGTGATGATAATATGGCCTGTGTAGTTGTCAATATAGGTCTGCCTGATGCCCGAGGTAGCGGTATCGAGCAAAGAGTTGCCGATCACCAAAACGGCGATGCCGATGGAGATGATGATCCCTATGATCAGGGTTTTGGTCTTGTGTTGACGAAGGTTGCGAAAAGCGATTTTCAAAATGACACTCATCACGACGTCTCCGTGGATACCGCCGACTCTGATCGGCGGATGTTTTCTATCACCCGTCCGTCTTGCAGACGGATAATGTGATCGGCGATGGCCATAATGTCGTGATCGTGTGTTGAGAAGACGAAAGTAGTCCGTAGCTCCTTATTCATCTTCTTCATCAGTTCAATAATGACCTCGCCGGTCTTGGAGTCAAGGTTGGCGGTAGGCTCGTCGGCGAGTACGACTTGGGGTTTGGTGACCAATGCCCGCGCTATAGCCACGCGTTGCCGTTGACCGCCTGAAAGCTCGTTAGGACGGTGGTTGCGCCATTCCGCCAGCCCCACTGATTCGATGAGATACTCTATCCACTCGCGCCTTTCGCTCTTGTCTGCTGCGGCATCGCCGAGCAGCAGCGGAAACTCCACATTCTCATAGACATTGAGCACGGGGATAAGATTGAACGATTGAAAGACGAAACCCAGCACCTCATGGCGCAGGCGCGTCAGTTGGCGATCGGTCAGCTTTTTTGTGTCCTGACCGTTGATCAAGACCGTACCTGAGGTGGGGGTGTCAATACAGCCAATGAGATTCAGTATGGTAGACTTACCCGATCCCGAAGGCCCGACGATCGAAAGAAAATCCCCTTCCTCGATTTCGAAGCTTACGCCTTTGACGGCGTGCACTTCGGTCTTGCCGAGTGGGTAAGTCTTGTGGACATCTTGCAATACAACAATTGCCATGCGCTCTCACCTGTTTCTATACTTCGAGGACCAGGCCGTCGTAACCGACGATGAACCCGGTACCTGCGAACCACTCCTCGATCTCGTGATGGAGAAGCTTAATGTTGTGCGAGAAGTGGTTGGCCACAAATATGGTGGAGGAATCAGCAGTGCCTTCTGCCAGCATACGTTCTTTGATTTGCACGGCTTCCGAGAAAGTACCATGGCCCGACGAGCGCAGCAGGTTGCCCATAGTGCAATCGATGATCACCACGTTAAAGAAGTGACCCGCGTGGGCTTGCCAACTCGCTTCGGGATACCAACCGGAGTCCAGACCATACAGCAGGGTTTTGTCGCCGCGGCGAATAATGAAATTGAGTGGGCTTGAGTCCGCGGCATGTGAAGCCTCTAACGGCATGACGTACGTGCCATCCCGCAAATAAACGGGCTGGAAAGGTTTGAGGACATGCAAGCGATTCTCCTGGTCAGGCCATCTGGATGTCGCGGACTTCACCTTTTCGATAACCCGCTCGCCTCCCCAGACATGGACCGGGGGATTGTCATGGGCGTATGGAGGCGTGTTGTAGGCCAGCTCATTGACCGCCAGGTGATCGTTGTGAGCATGTGTGATTAAAATGTCAGTGACACGCGAGAGATCGAGACCATCGCGGCGAGCCTGCATATAGGTGTCCGGACAGAGATCTACCTTCAGGGTGTCATCTATTAGCGCGCCGGAACGACTGCGTATGCTCTTACCACCGACCGCATGGGCACGCTGACAAACGTCGCAATTGCACCAAAGACCCGGCCAACCTTCGGCGGCAGCACTACCCATGAGCAGTATACGCAAATCAATCATCCTCCCTAACTGTACATGATCGCAACCGGTTGATCAACCGCAATGAAACCAACTTCAAGGCCGTGTTAGAATTGTCCTGCTGTCAGGGTTCTGTGAGTTCTATGATTTTTGCGACCGATACCTGTCCGTTAGGTCCTAAGGAGTCCGGATCCACTTTTTGAGAAGGGAAACCTATTGATTTGGAGGAAAACATTTCACCGTGCAGCAAAAATTGCATGTCTTGGCCTAATCGACAAGACGGGCTGCCGTTTTGGGAACTCAATGGGCCAAGAGCCTCCTGTGAACGTTGGAATGCAAGAGGACAAGGAGTGATCGCAGGCGTGGCACAACAGGAACATCGCTTGGAAGCTGACATAGTAGTGGCCGGAGGCGGTCTCAGCGGTATCTGCGCCGCTTTGGCCGCGGCACGGATGGGTTGCAAAGTGATCCTCATCCAAGACAGGCCGGTTCTCGGAGGCAACTCATCCAGTGAGATTCGCATGCACATCTCCGGGGCGGAGGCCTTGATCAATCGCAAGCGAGACGGGCTCGATTATCGTGAAACGGGAATCATTGAGGAACTGAAACTGGAAGAAGTTGTCGCCAACCCCCAACGCTCGGCTCATATTTGGGACGTGGTCCTTTGGGACGCCGTGATACGGGAGCCGAACATCACTCTGCTTCTCAATACCATCTGCGACGGAGCCGCAGTGACGGATGACAAGCTGCCGCCGGCGTCGGATCTTGTCGTCTCGGGTACGCAGGGAATCGATCCGATGGGCTCGGTAAGGCGTATCCGCTATGTTCACGCCAGCCGCCCCTCGACGGAAGACGCCTTCATTATAGAAGGTAAATTCTTCATCGATTGCACGGGCGACGGCAGACTGGGTTATGAGGCAGGTGCGGACTTCCGCTACGGTCGGGAAGGAAAAGACGATTACGGCGAATCGTTGGCGCCTGTGGACAAAGGAGACGGTAAGGTCCTCGGTTCGTCGATCATGTTTACAGCTCGCCGATATGATCGTCCCATGCCGTTTACACCGCCTTCCTGGGCGCGCAAGTTCACGGAAGAAGATCTCAAATACCGCAACCATCAAGGATTGGATTACGGCTTCTGGTGGATTGAGTGGGGCGGTCAACTCGACACCATCAAGGATAATGAGCGCATTCGCGATGAGCTGATGGCGATCGCCCTGGGCGTGTGGGATCACATCAAAAACGGCGGCGACCACGGAGCGGACAACTGGGCTCTCGATTGGATCGGCTTTCTTCCCGGCAAAAGAGAGTCGCGCCGCTTCTACGGGGATCACGTCCTGACTCAGCGCGATGTGCAGGAGGCTCCGTTGTTCCCAGATCGGATAGCCTACGGCGGCTGGCCGATCGACGTGCACGTGCCGGAGGGCATCGATCGACCTGATGAAAGACCCAACTTCGCCATCGGGGTCAATCAACCCTATTCCATACCGCTGCGCTGTCTGTATTCGCGCAACGTGACGAACATGTTCATGGCCGGTCGGAACATCAGCACCAGTCACGTGGCCTTCGGCTCGACGCGAGTCATGGGCACTTGTGCTCTGTTGGGACAGGCCGCCGGCACCGCAGCGGCCATAGCGTGCAAGAATGATCTGCCCGCGGCCCGGGTGTGTGTGGAAGAGCCGTGGCTGCGTCAGATTCAAGAGCAGCTTCTGCGCGACGATTGCTATCTCGTCGAAATGGCAGCAGATGATCCGTCGGATCTGGCCCGACAAGCCGTGATTTGCGCTTCCAGCTGGATAGCCGGCGGCGAACCTGCGCAGGTTACCAACGGCATAACCCGTCGTCTGGCCGGCAGCGAAAACATGTGGATCTCCGAAGCGGGATGGCCCCAGAGTCTGTCGTTGACCTGGTCCAAGCCGCAAACCATCTCACTGGTGGAACTCACGCTAGATACCGGTTTGCACCGCGAGCTGAGATTGTCGATGTCAGAGCTTATAGCTAACAGAAGCATCCGCGGTCCCCAGCCGGAGACACTGCGCGATTTCAATCTTCGTCTGTACCAAGGCGACCGGATGGTGGCCGAACGTCAAATCCGGGGCAACTATCAGCGCAAGCTTCGCATTCGCCTGGATGATCAGGTAAGCGGCGATCGATTGGAGCTTGAGGCCTTGGCTGCCTGGGAAGTAGATCACGCCCGTCTGTTTGAAGTCCGCGTTTATTCGTAGGGATTTGCCTGAATTCAAGGATGATCGGGGGTAACGAGAATGTGCAGCATCATTGAAGGTCAGAAACGGTTTGTTCGACTCGTGTTGATACTGCTGCTTTGTCTGGTCGTTACATCCCTAGGTTGGGCCGCGGAGTCGCGGTCGCGTGTCACGTTGCAGTTGTGGACCATCTGGGGCGGGACGAGAATTCCCCTGATGGATCGAATCATCAGTGAATTCCAAGCCACCCATCCGGGGATCCAAGTGGAACACGTAGTTCTCGACAGTCGTCAACGCTATGAGAAGTTTGTCACTGCCGTAGCCAGCGGCGCGCCTCCGGACGTTATGATGATCGGCCGGCATGAAGTGCCCGCTCTGGCGGAGAGTCAGCTTATCTCGCCTTTGGATCCTTACATGAGACAGGACCGGGATGTGCGTCCGGACATGTTCTTCCCCAGTGAGTTCCAGACCTGTATGTGGAGGGATAAGACGTACGTCCTGCCCATGCCCACGGGTGCCGGAGCCAACGGTGTCATCTATTACAACAAGAACCTGTTTGGGGAAGCCGGGGTGGATACGGAGAAGTTGCCCGAGACGTGGAGAGAGTTTGCCACCCTGGGTCGCCGCCTGACGCGCTTCGGCGGTGACGGCAGGATGGAGATGCTCGGGGTAGACGTTCGGGCCGGAGGTGACCGCTGGTTTATCTCCTGGCTGCATTCCAACAACGGAGAGTATGCCAGCCCCGATGCCAGACGCTACACCTTCTTCTCGCCTGAGGGTATCGAGGCGGTGGAATGGGTGATGAACTTCACTCACGAGATAAACGGCGGACCGGCAGCTATCTCAGAGTATGTGAGTCGCACGGGCGGCGCTTTCGCTCAGGGGAAGCGGGCCATGCAGATCGGCGGAGTGTGGGAGTTGTTCATCATTGAGCAACAGAATCCCAATATCGACATCGGGGTCGGTCTCATCCCCCACAACGACGGTGCCGAGACCTGGCTGGCACAGGTCAGCGGTTGGGGTTACGGGATGGCCTCCAATGTTGACCACCCCGATGAAAGCTGGCTGCTTATCAAGTGGCTGACGACGAGCGAGGTGGGCGGTTGGTGGTTCATGTTTGAACAGAAGCGGCCCTCTCCGGTGCGCAAGTTCACCTTGGATCGCCGCTACTTCAACTTGACGCCCAACTGGCCCATGATGATTGAAGCCATGCAGCGCAGCAAGCCCATCACTATCACACCTGTGGAAGCGCAGGTGTGGATACCGATGGAAAACGATCTTCTGCGACATGCCTGGAGCGGTGCGCAACCGGCGCGTGTGGCCCTGGAGAACTACTTCAAAGAAGCCCAACGCCTGCTGGATGAGTATTGGGCGGAAAGAGACAGTCGAGAATGAGTTGATCCGCCTTTCGGGCCGACCGAAGGTAGCGATGAGGTTCTGAGACATCCGGGAAGACAAGACCTCAACCTGTAAAGCGGAGGTTGTAGCGGATGTGTCTCAGTATGATTCATGCTTTGGAGGAGGCGTGGGAACAAGCTCAGACGGTCTTGAGTCAGGGTCGTGTAGCTACCTATATTCCTGAGTTGGCCAAAGCGGATCCCTCGCGCTTGGGCGTTGTGATCTACTCCCGCGGCGGCACACGTGTCGCTGCGGGAGATACCGCAACGCCCTTTACTCTGCAAAGCGTGGCCAAGGTGATCTCCCTGACGTTGGCGCTGTGGCGCTTTGGCCCGGAGTCGGTCTTTGATCGTGTGGGGATGGAGCCCACGGGCGAACCCTTTAACTCGTTGGCCAGACTGGAAAGAGCCAAAGAGGCCGGGCCGCTCAATCCAATGATCAACTCGGGAGCCATCGCCGTATGCGGGCTTTTGTTGGAGAACATGGGCTATGCCGCGGCATGGCGGGAGT
>LFTP01000260.1 GCA_001513395.1 Clostridia bacterium DTU080 | reverse complement strand
GGTGTGGTGCGTTCACCGATCATGCTGAGAGGATGAGCTCCGGGCAAGGGCTCCACGTCCGGAGCAGGTACCGACCACAGTCCGAGTTCCATATGTTTCAAGCCCAGTTTAGCCGCACCTAGCAAGGTTTCCCGAGCGCCGAACCGTCCGTAGGAGTTGGTGAATACTTCAAAGACGCGCTGCAACGTATCTCCCCCTATTCTCACTGGTGAACTCATCTTTATTCTTTCGTCAACCTTATTCGGGCTCCTTGTTCCTAACACCAAGCAAAGCGAAGCAGCTAACTCATGGGCAGGAATACCTTGCAGTGTCAGCGAACAGGAGTCTCGAATAAAGCCCTTTTGCTTAGGAGGCTTGAGTCGTCTATGGTGCTCATGTCGAATAGGACGCGAACACGGTTCGCTTATCCCACTGCTCTTCTCGTCTGTATGCTTATCATCCTTCTCAGTATGCCTTTGCTTGCCGCGACGAGGGCACCGGCCACAAGCAGGGCCATGCCTCCACGAAACGCCCCGAGCATAGCTACCATATTACATAACGTTGAGAACTGTTTTTCCGAAATCAAGGATATCACGGGTGTTGTCGATCTTGAACAGTACAGTGCCGATGGCTCGATCGTTCAGGTTCAGACGACGGTTCAGGCTGTATTGCCCAGTCTATTGCGCTTGGACTTCGTAAAGCCGGAGACTTTTGCGGGTACGTTTTACGTTCTCGACCGCAACACAAATCAGATAATGCAGTATTCCCCCATCACTGAGCAGGTGATCGTCTCCTCCATAGAGCAAACGTTGTCCGAGCGATTTGTGCCGACAACCGTAGAGCAGTTGTTCAGCCTTCCTTCGCCTGACGACTACGATCTGACGGTGCTGTCCACGGAGACTTCGGGAAAACAGAATTTGGTTGGCGTTTTAGCCAAGGCCAAGAACGATGCTGCATCTCCCTATTTCCATTTTTGGATCGACCAAGAGACCTGGATAGTCTCCAGAATGCACGTTTTTGATGCCCAGGGACAACCTCTTTTCAAGATCCAGCTGCGCGATATCAAAATCAACCGCAGCCTTGTCGAAGCTCAACTGAAAAGACTGCCGGCCGGAGCAATAACGGTCTATCGCTGAGTATGTATCCGAAGACACATGAAGAAGGGAATCTTGCGAGGATGAGGATCAGTCAAGTTGTTGTTCGGCGCCCAGTGGCTGTAGCCATGGGCGTCGCCGTCATTCTTCTCATGGGGATGCTGTCGCTTACGCGCCTGGAACTGGATCTCCTGCCCAATTTGCGTCTGCCCATCGTAGGAGTTATCACTGTGTATCCAGGAGCTGCCCCGGGTGCAGTTGAAGGGGATATCACCATCCCGATAGAAGCCGCCGTGGCTACCGTCTCTGGACTCAAATCGTTGGAGAGCTACAGCATGGAAAACGTCTCCGTGATAGTGGCCAGTTTTGGCTGGGGCGTGAACACCATGCAAGCCATCAATGATATCAAGACTCAGCTGGCCACCGTCGTCCCTTTGTTGCCTTCTGACGCCATGGAACCTGTAGTGACCAACGCCGATCCGCGTATGCTTCCTGTTATGAAGATCGGAGTCACGGGTCTTGATGATGTGGCTGCTCTCACCAAAGTGGCTGAAGATCATCTTGTAACTCGGATCGAACAACTTCCGGGAGTAGCCAGGGCAAGTATCGCTGCCGGCGTGCGTCCCGAGATCTCCGTCTTTTTTGATACCGAAGCCCTGCGAGCCAACAATACTTCCGCAGTCATGCTCTACGAGCTTATCAGACAGCAGAATACCCTTATCCCCGCAGGTGTCTTGGAGGACAACAGCGTTCGCTATCATGTGAGGGTCGGCAATCCCCTAACCAGCGTGGAAGATATTCGCGACCTGGTCATAGGAGAGAAAAAAACGGCAGGGCTTGAGGCGGTCGGACTCGCGGCCCTCATTCCTCAGATGTTGTTCTTGAAAGACGTGGCCACCGTGGTAGAGGGAACGAGTCCTCAGGAGTCCTATGCACGGGTCAACGGTGAGCCGGCTATTGTTTTGCAGGTTTACAAGCAATCAGGTGCTGGCAGTGTCGCTGTGTCTCGGGCCGTGCGTAATGTATTGGCAGAGTTCAATCAAAGCCTGGATGACGGGATACAGCTTTGGGTAGTGGGAGATCAGTCCGAGTTCATCATAGACGCATTGAACAACGTCAGGGACGCTGCGGTCATAGGCGCGATTTTGGCCGTCGCGGTGCTTCTTTTGTTTCTGCGCAATTGGCGCTGTATCTGCGTGATAGCCATCTCTATTCCCCTTTCGATAGTGGCAGCTTTGATCATGATGTACGCCGGCGATCTTACGCTCAATCTATTGAGCATGGGAGGACTCGCCCTGGGCATAGGTACGCTGGTCGACAACTCGATCGTCGTGCTCGAGAGCATCGTGCGGCACCGGCAACAGGGTTTAAGCGCACGAGAAGCTGCTGAAGTAGGCACCTCCAAGGTTGCTTTGGCCATATCCGCCGGAACCTTGACCACCGTGGTTGTCTTTCTTCCCTTGGCTTTGCTGGAGTCTACCGCGGGCCGATGGTTCCGCGATACGGCCTTGGCTGTCACCTTTTCTCTTCTGGCATCCTTGTTAATAGCGGTAACCGTGGTTCCCGCCGCTGCCGGACGTTTTCTGGGAAAACCGCTGCGTCATGGTACGGACGAAAGCACACTCGCATGGCTTGAACGATTGAAGGAAAGATATTTGTTGAGCCTCAGTCGGATGCTGCATCGTCCGCTTTGGCTTTGGGTTTTGGCGTTGGTTCTGGTCGTCGCCGGATTGATAGCTCCTCGACATATGCCGTTGGAGCTTCTGCCCAGTGTAGACGGAGGCGCCATCAACGCCACCTTGACTATGCCGGCAGGAACGCCGATTCGAGTAACCAATAGCGTGGCGGAGCAAATTGAAAAGACCGTAATTGAGATCGATGATGTCATCTCTGTTTGGTCCCAACTGGGACAAGACAGTGATGATGTGGTCCAGCTTTTTTACGGAACCGGGCCGAATGTGGCCAAGATGCAGTTTATTCTGCTGCCCAGGACGCAGCGAGGACGATCCATAAGAGCCGTTGCCGATGAAATCAGAGAGGCGGTCGAGGGGATCGATCTGTTGGGCGGTCATTTGAGCATCAGTACGGAGCGCATGACAGATGCCCTTGGTGAGGCCTTTTCGCCGGGCGTCACCATTCAAGTGCGCGGCAAAGACCTCAGTGCCCTTGAAACGCAGGCCAATCGCATAGCTGAGGGTTTAAAGCAGGCAGGCGGATTTACGGAGATCGCCACGTCGGTCGATCAAAGACAACCGGAATTGCTATTCACCGTTGATAGGACGAAAGCTCTGCTGGGCAATTTGACCACCAATATTGTCGGTGTAACCCTTCGCGGAGCCTTGAGCGGTCTGGAGGCCACTCGCATTCAGCGCAACGGAGAGAGTATTCCGGTTGTTTTGCGGGCCAAGCCGGAAGATATCGACGGTATTGAGGCTCTTCTTCAGATGTCTATCCAGGGCATTTCCAGTAACGGACAAGGTCCCGTGCCCGCAGTGCGCTTCGGACGGGTGGTCACTGCAGAACAGACTACAGCTCCGGTGACGATCCAACATGTTGACCGCGTGAGAACGGTAACCGTGCACGCCCGTCTGGATGGGATCGACTTGGGTGAAGCGAAACGAAAAGCTTTAGGTGTCATCGACGGTCTTGAGACTCCCGCACAGCTCAGCGTCCGTCTGGCCGGAGTGCATGATACCGTTCAGGAGGCTCTGGATGAGCTGATATGGATGCTTATGCTGTCGATTCTGTTGGTATACATGGTAATGGCCGCTCAGTTTGAGTCATTTTTGTACCCGTTGATCATCATGACGACTGTTCCGCTGGGCCTGGGTGGTGGCTTGGTTTGCCTGTGGCTTACAGGTCAAAGCATCGGAGTCCCCAGCCTGATGGGATTGATCGTTTTGACGGGTGTTGTGGTAAACAATGGTATCGTGATGGTCGATGCGACTAATCAGGCTCGACGAAATGGAGCCGAACTCGATGAAGCCATTCTCGCGGCGGCCGAAGAGAGATGGCGCCCGATCTTGATGACCTCCTTGACTACCATTTTTGGTTTGATACCTTTAGCGTTGGGTTACGGAGAAGGGACTGAACTGCAAAGGCCGCTGGCTATCGCCTATATGGGAGGAATGGTCTTTTCAACACTACTGACCCTGTTTCTTATCCCCTCGGCCTATCGCCTGCTGACTCGTCGTCAAGCTGATTCTCTTGGCGAGGAGGCAGTCTGAGCGATCCGGATGTGGGGAGATTTGATCAGTGCAAGAGAGATCTAGGAGGTAAAGGTGGCAAGCTTCTACACCCAAAAGATGAGGCTTCTGCCGCCGAATCCCATGGATGCGCTGCTAGCTGTCGATGGCGGGGGTACGACCACGCGCTGTGTGATCGCCGACGATACGTTAGATGTTTTGGTCAGCGTCAGCGGTGAACCGACCGCTGTGGCGCGCGGCCTGGATTCAGCATTGACTGCCCTGTTCGCTGTTGTGGAACAGGCCCTTAACGAGGCTGTCCAAAGGAGTCCGGCCCCCGTCGTCCTGCGGGCGGCCTGTCTGGGCCTCAGTGGGATCAGCACGACTGATGCCGGTCCTAGAGTGCAACAAGCTATCATCCGTTTTTTGCTGGACCGCGGTCAATCGCTTCCGGCCCAATCCGTCCGCGTTGTATCTGACAGTGAAATCGCCCTGGTCGGAGCACTGAGCGGCAAACCCGGGATCGTACTGATCGTGGGAACCGGAGCCACGGCTGTCGGGCGCGATGCCAAGGGAGATTCTTTCCGCGCTGACGGCTGGGGGTGGCTCCTTGGAGATGCGGGTAGCGGTTTTGCAATCGGACGCTCTGCATTGCGCGCAGCCTTTGCCAGTCTCGACGGCAGGGGAGCCGAGACACGCCTGGTCTCAGCCATCCCGGCACATTTCGGTGTCTCAAGCCTTGAAGAAATAGTCCCTCGTGTCTATTTTGACGCTTGGACTCCAGCCAGGATTGCCACCCTCGCTCCTGTGGTGGTCCGTCTTGCTGATGAAGGTGATAGGGTATGTAGCCAGATACTGTACAGAGCGGGTGTTGCCCTGGCTAAGTCGGTGTGTGCCGTGAAGCGACGCCTGGCTTTCGGACCGCAAGTGGATGTCAGTTACCAGGGCAGTGTGATCCAAAAAACACCTATGATTCGCCGGGTCTTGCAAGACACACTGCTCAAAGAAGCGCCGGGCTGCAGACTGCTCGCTCCTGAGCGGGAGCCAATAGAGGGAGCCCTCTTGCTGGCTCGGGAGGCCATGTTTTACTGATCAGACGGAGTAAAGGGCATACACAGTTCTCCTGTCGCTTTGAACCGCCAAGGTGTGGGCGCACTTAACGTCTCAATGTCGGAGCGTTGACGCAGCTCCTCCCATACAGCGACGGATACAAACATCTCATTCAGTTCCAGGGTGCTCGCCACTCGTGCGATCCGTGCCGCTTGTGTGTCCGGTTGCCAGGCACATCGCAGACCCAGCTCTATTGCCTGGCGATCTGTCGGCATGGTAATAGGCAGACGAGCTCGCTCCAAGAAGGTTGAGGTAATAGTGTTGATATTGGTGGCTTTCTGGTCAATCTTTGACCGCAGACGCTCGGTAATGACGTCCGCCAAGCCCACACCTGCCGCGTTACCATGAGAAGCATCAGTCAGATCCAGCACTACGATACGGCTGATGCGTGGTGAATCGAAGTCGGTTTCCCCGGCTATGCCCAGACGACCGATGACGTTAGTGTCCATTCCGGAACCGCTGATGTCTTTTCCCATCTTGTCGATCACTAACAAATCCAGCTGTTGGACCGGTAAACGGGCCATGTACTCCCGAGCCAGTTGCATGAGCTCTCTTTCACCTTCGGGAAGACGGTCCGGATCCAGCGCCCGGATGAATGCCGGCTTACCGTAGGCGTTTTCGACGATGGCCACTCCGGGCAGTACATTGACTTGGTCAAGGATTATCTTGGCCGCTTCCGGCACCATCTCTTTGAGTCCTCGGACCCCGTAGGCATGGATGGCTTGAGCTCCGCGGGTTTTACCGAGGCCGATCACCAGCATCTTGATCAGACCGCTGCCCAGATCCCCCGCGAAATCCGTGTGCGGCTTTATCCGATTGACAAGCACGATTCCGTCCGTTTCCATGGCTTGGCGAGCGAAATACACGGGCGGACCGTCGGGGATCGTACCCAACTCGACGACATCCATGTCTGCCATGATGGGCGCGTCCATGCTTTGTTCCGTAATGCCTGCTTCCGCCAAGACGGCTATCTGCCCTTCGGCCGTGGCCCCGCCGTGACCTGTCTCTTATACACATCT
>LFTP01000113.1 GCA_001513395.1 Clostridia bacterium DTU080 | reverse complement strand
TTGCCCGGCGATAAAGGGCCTTGTAGCAGATGGATCTGCACAAACGACGACTGTCAATGCTCACCAGATATCAGGGTAGGGATCGAGTTGAACGGAAAGATCGTCGTGGAGTGCAACCATCCGACTTTGTCGGACCGAGAGGAAAAACGAAACCCTACGGGGATTGCGGTGGCGCGTGAATGGCGGATGGATTTGGCGTCGACCATGGTCGCCGGTGTAGCTCGAACACCGGTAATCGGTAGATCGAGTCGGCAAATGCTGCTTTATTGTCGATGGGGATGCAATATCGAACCCGCAATAATCAATCCGTTGTGTAGGTGCCACATCGCGACCTATCTCGGCCGGACGTGAGGGACGTTGATGCAGCAAAAACCGCGGTCGGTGCCGGGTTCCCTTTTGGGGAAATCCGGCTCCCAATCCGCGGCGTAGGGGAAAGTTGTATCCGATAGACGCCCATTGTGTCACGACCGCTCGGTGAGCAGTATATCATCCGATCCGACGCTTCTTGATCCACTAAGGCCCTTGTCGGAATGGATCTGACGCCTAGTATCCGGGTGAAGGGCAAGACGAGCTACTGGCGTCCCGCCTCTTTCATCTCCGATTCCAAAACGCGCTGTGCTTCATCCAAGAGGGCTTGCGCAGCGCCTTTGCCGGCGAAGACTTGGTCTCTGGCTGAGGCAAAGAGAGTGTCACTTCTGGCGCGGAAAGGATCGGGCTTGGGAGCATCGATGTGATCGGCTTCGGCCAGGCTGGTGACAAACCAGCGCGGTACGGGCTGATGCTCCGTTCGTCCTAATCTTTGGTAGAACTCTCTCGTGGAGCCCATGAATCCGGAGTCACGGTAGATGGCCATTCCTGTTTCCGTATCGGTGACGAGGAATTTGATCAGCTCGAAGCTCAGCTGTGGATTGGGCGCACCCGATGGGATGGCCAGTGACCAGCCGTTGACCTGTTGGATTCGGCGTCTGTGGTTGTGTGGCAACCAGGTGACTGCAATGGGTATATCGCGGTTTCGGCTGTGGATTTCACCTTGAGCGTAGGCTCCCAAGACTGCGGCCGTGACGCGCCCAGCAGCAATCTCATACCAGCCCGTGGACCCCGTGTAGCCCGGATAGCGTCGATAGATTCGCTCGGCGGTGTATTGCAGCATTTCTACCACGTTGGGATGATTGATCCGGGGGATTCCGCCCATGGGGAAGTAATCTTCCGCTCCCCACGACGGAGCGATGGTAAAGAGTCTAGTGTTTTGTCCGTTTTTCGGGTCGTAGCCTATGCGCAATACGCTGCCGGCGGCATCCAGACGGGTCAGTTTGTCCACGTAGTCAAAGAACTCACGCCACGTCATGACCTCGTCCTCCTTGAGGGAAAGCCCGGCATCCGCTAGGTGATCGGTATTCCAGATCATGCCCAGTCGAGGACCATGCTCCAGTCCTGGCACGCCCCATATGGATCCTTGCCATGTGAAGTTGATCCACATGGCAGGGATGATCTGTTCTCGCAAATCTTTGTCGATGAAGCTATCGAGCGGGATGACGACCCCCGTTTCCACATAGCCGCCCAGAAATGTCATCCCGACAGCTGCCACATCGGGAGGAGCGCCTCCGGCGACGCGGACCAACAGGCTGTCACCGGAGACCACGTTCACTCCGACCTCAACTCCCGGGCGGATGGCCTCAAAGCGTGCCACGCCGTCCCGAATGGCTTGGATCACCGCGTTTCCCCATGAGTTGACGCCCAACTCCATTTTGATGACGTCAGCACCTTTGACCGGAAGGGCGGCTACCATCAACATCGATACCAGAAGACATACACTGACTACCGTGGCATAGGATCTCGTCGATCTGTTCACTTGATGCGCCTCCTTATGAGTGAGATCAACATGGCCAGAGAGCGGACTGGAACATACATACATGCCGGTATCACATCAGCCTACGGACTCGCTTCGCTTCTGTAGGTAACGGGAGAGATAAACGGATTGGCGGCCTCTAGAATCGACTAAAGCGGCGGGGTTCGGCCTGGGATTTCGAGTGATCTTATTCCCGTCTCGACAGAGCTAAGTCTGAATCTGCGACGGTCTATCAGACGTCCTGCGGCGGAATTATCCTAGATACTAAGCAAGCAATGATATAAAAAGAACGCGCAGCATTATTCTGTTTCCATGTTAACCTTCCTTTCAAAAAGTAGGGCGTTTCGGATTCAACGTCCGCAGAGGACAAGACACAGCATTTCGGAGTGCGAACGATGTGTCGCCCGATCCGATAGAGTGATCCGTATGCGTCGAGACGGTAGCGTTGCGATGGAGTGAGAAATCAGCCGCCGTTTATCTCGGCGTTGAGAATCAGATTTATCCCGTCTGACGTCTTTCGTACGTGCTTAAGCCGGCGGGAGAGCCGAATTGGTTGTTGTGTCCAGTTTGCAGCTCCGGATAAGCAGGAGGTCGGGATTCGTCCGGGAACCTTTGATGCGATGCAGTCAAAACCGCATTTTACACAGCACAGCAAAGGAGCTGAAGCAAGATGGAGCGTGTGTCATCGGCTGGAAATCTCAGTGTGTTCAACGCCCCGGGGCGTTGGTTCCGAGGTAATCTTCATACCCATTCCACCAACAGCGACGGGCTATTGTCGCCGGAAGAGGTCTTGCGCTTTTACAAGGACCGGGGCTATGATTTTCTGGCTATCAGCGACCACCGCGTGACTACTGAGATCGCTAATCAGGATAGTTCCGGACTTTTGGTTATTCCGGCCATCGAATTGGACTGTTACGATCCGGAGCGGCAAGTGGGTTATCACGTGGTGGGTCTGGGAGTCTCACCGTTCAATCAAGATGAGGACTCCCGCCGGGGTCCCGCCCAGCGGTTGATAGACACCGTGCGGGCTGCCGGTGGCATCGCCGTGTTGGCCCATCCGTACTGGTCGGGACAAGAGACAGGCGATCTTCTGGTCGTTGAAGGCGCCTTTGGTGTAGAGGTTTTCAATGCCACCTGCCGGCGTCACGGCAAAGAACGCGGGGAGATGCACTGGGACAACTTGCTTCATCGAGGTCATCGGCTTTGGGGTATCGCCTGTGATGATGCTCACCATTACGACCTGGACGGGGCACAAGGCTGGGTTATGGTTCGAGCTGCCGAACTGACGCCTTCGGCTATTCTTGACGCTCTGCAGAAGGGGATGTTTTATGCAACCCGTGGACCGGCAATCCTGGATATCGGTATGGACGGGGAAAGCATTTGGGTCCACTGCTCTCCGGTACAGGAGATACGGTTTATCGGCTCGCGGGGGACCGGACGCTCGGTACGTGCGACAGGGGGAGAAGACCTTACTTTCGGTCGGGTCAAATTGCCTAAATCGTCATATGTACGAGTAGAGTGTATCGACAAGGTCGGCAGATCAGCTTGGAGTCAGCCGATTTTTCTATGACCGAGGGAGGAAAAGCGGAAACAGAGAGGATAAACGGCGCGGGTTGTGAGATAATCCTTAGCGGTGGGGTGCCATCCCATGGCAGGAAGATAGGTGGCTCTCCACGAAGAGATCATCCGTCACTCGATTATTGGCCTTAGGGCCGCGCGCCTATTGTCGGGAGTGGTCTTTGCTGCACATTGCGATGTTTTCTGATACCTACTTCCCCTATATAAGTGGGGTTGTGCGTTCTATAGAACGTCTTTCTGAGGGTTTGCGCGAGCGTGGGCATACGGTGACGATTTTCGGACCGCGTTATTTGGGGCACTCCCATGACGCGGACGAGATAGAGCGGATAAGCCGATGCCCAGCCCTTCCAATCTATCCGCCGGGAAATATTGTCGTTCCGTTGCCCAGTATCGTTAGTTTGACTCGTCAGATCCGGAACATGGACGTCGACGTTATCCACGCACACAGCCCCTTCATCATGGGTTTGGCAGCCCTTCAGGTAGGTCGCAGGTTGCGTATTCCGGTTGTGTTCACCCATCACTCCGTCTACCATGAATACGCGGTTTACTTTCCCAAACCCCTTCGAGCTCCTACCGAACGAGCCATACTTCACTGGGTCAGTCACTATGTTCACCAGGCTGATCAAGTGGTAGTCCCCTCGGTGGCCACCCGTGAGTTCGTCCGTGAGACATACGGTGTCGATTGCGCAGTCGTCTCAAATCCCATCGTAGGCCCTCCCCAGGGGATCTCCAAACCACCCCGGCCCGATCTGTCAGCGCCAATCCTGGTCTACGTCGGACGTTTAGGTAAGGAAAAGAGCTTGCCGCTCCTGATCCGGGCCTTCAGCCTGGTCAGGAAAAAAATGCCAGCCAGTCTGGTGCTTGTGGGAGACGGTCCCGAACGTGAGCATTTGGAAGAGCTTGCCGAGGCGCTGCGAGTAGAAAGATACATCACCTTCACCGGTTTTTTGCCCTACCAAGAGGTATCGGAGTGGTATCAACGGGCAACCGTCTTCGTTTTTTCCTCGGAGAAGGAGACGCAAGGTATGGTGATGTTGGAGGCCTTGGCTCATGGGGTACCGGTAGTGGCTGTGCGCTCAGAGGCCAGCGAAGCCATATTTAACGTCTGTCGGGCGGGGTGCATCACCGAATCCGAGCCCAGGGCTATGGCGCAGGGCGTCTTGGCCATATTGTCCGATCCGCAGGCCCTCGCTCAGATGAGTAAAGAAGGACTCATGTATGCACGGCGCTTCTCTCCCGAGAGGGTCGCTGAACGCATGGAACAGGTGTACCAGACGGCAGGGGCGGGAATACGTTCGATGATAGACCGTTCTTATCGTAGCGAATCTAAGTAAGCATAAGCTGTAATGTGTGGTATAATGAATCGGCAATGCATATGGTGGGGTTATCCCTGCGACTATACCGATGATTCTATGGAGGTGGTCGGCTATTCAGAGAGGTTTCCGTGATGTACGATCTCCCCGCGAAAGGGGTCCGCGTGTAAACGATGAGATTAAGGGACGTCGAGTACGTGTGATAGACCCCGAGGGCAATCAGATAGGTATTCTTACGCCTGATGAGGCATTGGCCGAAGCCCGAGCACGAGGACTCGATCTCGTGGAGGTCTCGCCGAACTCACAGCCGCCAGTCTGTCGCGTCATGGACTATGGCAAGTTCAAATATGAACAGAGCAAAAGAGAACGTGAGTCTCGCAAGAAGCAACACGTCGTAGAGGTAAAAGAACTGCGGCTGCGTCCTAAAATCGACGACCATGACTTCCAGGTGAAGGCTAGAAGCGCGCGTAGATTCTTAGAGGAAGGCAATAAGGTAAAGGTTTCTGTGCGTTTTCGAGGTCGTGAGATCGTACACAGAGCTCTGGCCGAAGAAAAGCTGGCCGGATTGGCTTCGGATCTTAAGGATCTGGGCGTTGTAGAGCGTAGTCCCGTCATGGAGGGCCGTCAGCTGGTCATGATCCTGGCGCCGAATAAAACGGGGTAGTATCTGGCCGTGCTGTCGATCAAGTTTGACCCCGGGCTTGTGTCCGTCCGGGGCTTTTTTTGTCCCCACACGAAGAACGCATCATAAGATCCGTGCCTCCTTGGCAAACTGTGCATTGTTGGAGGTAGGATGCTGTGTCGCGGTCGGCGACGATGAGCGCAATGCTGATCCGCTATCTTGTCAGCGTCTTGCCCAGGGTGGAAAGGGCCCTGAAACAGTGGCGGACCCGGGCGGAGGCTATTCCTGATCCCATACTGCGGACACAAGCTGTGGCCAGCTTGACCTACAAGAAGTTCCATTGCCAGGGAGGCAGTGTGTTCTGCGCAGCTTCCGGAGGGTTTCGTTCCGAGTTGCTGAGTTTCATCGTCGCCTATCAGACGATGTGCGATTACCTGGATAATCTGTGTGACAGAGCAGGTGTCATCGACGAGTGTGCCTTTCGCCTCCTACACAGATCCCTGCTGGATGCCGTTCGCCCAGAGACGGAGTTGGATGATGAGGATTATTACGCGTTCTATCCCTGTTTTGAAGACGGAGGGTATCTGCGGGAGTTGGTGCGGACGTGTCGGTACGCACTCGCAGAATTGCCCTACTACGACAGCGTTCAGCCTGCGGTGGAACGCTTCGCTGAGCTGTACACGGATCTTCAGGTATATAAACACCTGGAGACATGCCGGCGTGTGTCCGTCCTTACAGAGTGGTTTGATGGGCAATGGCAGGGAGCGTCGACTCTTTATTGGCAGGAGTTCGCCGCGGCGTGCGGCTCGACATTGGGTCTTTTTGCTTTGTGTGAGGCGGCTGCCGGTCGGCATCCGCCTCAAC
>LFTP01000221.1 GCA_001513395.1 Clostridia bacterium DTU080 | reverse complement strand
GTGATAGTCTTTACGCTCAGTGCGCTGCAAGTGATGGGCGTCCATGTCCCCAACCCGTTGAAGGTCGGTCAAAGGGTGAATAAGGCCATTCTCGGACTTCTCGGCATCTCACGACCTACAGGTCTATAAAGTGATCACCGTTCCGTCCCGGGTCAATGTGATGTGACCTGAAATACCCGTCTTTCCCGCTCCTTGGTGGATAAGATCCAGAAGCTCTTGGTCGCTCAGCTGATCCCACTTGCGGTTGAAATGCGCTATCGCCGTGTGAGCGATATCCCGTCCGGCCAAAAATCGCCCCAGCTCTGCGGGATCGGTATGGGCTAACTCAGTGATGAGCAGATCGCAGGGCTCGACAAACGAGACCAGCTCATCATGACCGCTGGCGCCTCTAAGATTACCGGTGTAGACCAGACGCTTGGAGTCGATGTCCAGGGCGCAGCTGTAGCTTTCGAATCGGTAAGAGCCTTGTTTTGAAAGCTGCTCCAGCCGCCGACGATAGCCGTTCAGATGCGTGTTGGCGACGGCAGTCAAATGAGCGTCGCCCGCCAGGGGGATGGGCCGGCCCACATGCTCATCAATCGGAATCCAATTGATTTCATATTTCAAAAAAGGATCTATGAGATAACTGGCTGCCAAGTAGGCTTTTAGGGGGGCGATCCCTTCTCCCGGGGCCAAGATGCACAAAGGTCGTGAACGCTGCAAATGCATTGAAGTCTTCACAACTTGCGCCAATCCGCCGTGGTGATCGGCGTGCATATGAGAGATGAAGATCGCTTCGATGGCCAAATGGTCGATGCCGTGGCGCATCAAAAGAGAGCTAGCTCCGTCACCTGCGTCAAAGACGAAGTACATCGGTGAATCGTGATCAGCTTTTTTTACACCTACGACGACGGTTTGTCCGAATCGTCCGGGAGTGGGCAAACCGGAAGCCGTTCCCAAAAATGTGACCTGCAGAGCCATGTAAGCCCCCCTTGCGAGAAGTCTGAAGTCCATGAGTGTCGTACGCTGCTTTCTAGCCGCCGGGAGAGATATCCTGCCAAGTGGCTTAACTCCGGGTGTACGACGGCCTTGACAGGGCCGTCCGTGCCGTATGGGAAACCGCTCCTATGAGCAATAGTCGCCTCTTCGCATATCTAGGGGTTGACTCCTAGTTTCGGAGAGTGACGGCTATGTCGCATCGGAAGTTCAGGTTAGCGGTGTCTTTCATCGTGTTGATGTTCGTCTTGCTTCTGGCGGTGATCTCGTCCAAAACGGACAGAAGACGGTCCGTGACTTTGCTCAACGTCTCCTATGATCCGACCCGGGAATTCTACCAAGAGTTCAACGCCGCCTTTGTCCGCCACTGGCACGAAGAGACCGGACAAGAGCTTCAGATCCGCCAGTCACACGGCGGTTCAGGCAAGCAGGCTCGTTCGGTCATCGACGGTTTGGAGGCCGACGTGGTCACTTTGGCCCTGGCCTATGACATCGACGCTCTGTTTCACGAGGCAAAGCTGATTTCCGCCGATTGGCAGTCACGCCTGCCCGACAACAGCTGCCCCTATACCTCGACCATCGTCTTTGTGGTTCGCAAGGGAAACCCGCGGCAGGTCTATGACTGGGATGATCTGGCGCGTCCTGACGTAGAGGTGGTCACTCCTAACCCTAAAACGTCGGGAGGCGCCCGCTGGAATTATCTTGCCGCCTGGGGGTACGCCATGAGGCGCTACGGTGATGCCGAAAAGGCGCGGGATTTTGTGACCAAGCTCTTCAGGAACGTGCCCGTATTGGATTCCGGAGCCCGGGCATCTACGACCACCTTCATCCAGCGAGGGGTGGGTGATGCATTAATCGCCTGGGAGAATGAAGCCTTACTCATCGTGCGGGACGTCGCCCCCGGCGGCTATGAGATCGTCAGGCCCTCGGTGAGTATCCTGGCTGAGCCACCGGTTGCCGTGGTAGATGCCGTGGTCGACAAGCGCGGCACACGCGCCGCGGCCGAAGCTTATTTGCAGTTTCTGTACTCTGCGACAGGTCAACGGCTGGCGGCCAAACACTACTACCGCCCACGGCTGACGGATGTGCGCACCGAGTATGCCGATCAGTTCCCCGACATGGAGCTTTTCACCGTCGATGAGATGTTCGGCGGTTGGCAAGAGGCTCAGGCCACTCATTTTGCCGACGGAGGCGTGTTCGATCGCATCTATCAACCGTGAGTCGATGACGGAGGGATGGTAACGATGGCTTGTGATCGCCGGTTGTTGCCGGGTTTTGGTCCTGCTTTGGGAGTGACCGTGCTGTATATCAGCGTGTTGGTGGTGATCCCCATAGCCGCGGTCTTTGCCAAGGCAGCGGGTTTGGGATGGGTCGCTTTTTGGGAGACGGTGAGGACGCCGCGTGTGATGGCTGCCTACCGGCTGAGTATTGTGGCCTCGGGCATCAGCGCCTGTATTAACGCCGTATGCGGCCTGCTCGTGGCTTGGGTTCTCGTCCGCTATGATTTTTTCGGCAAGAGTCTCATGGACAGTCTGGTCGATCTGCCCTTTGCTTTGCCCACTGCTGTCGGAGGCGTGGCTTTGACCACGGCTTGGGCTCCGACGGGTGTCTTGGGCCGGCTGGTCCGCCCGCTTGGTGTGCAGGCGGTCTACACACGTTTGGGAGTGGTCATCGCCCTGACGTTTATCGGGCTGCCCTTTGTGGTGCGCACCGTGCAGCCCGTCTTGCAGGACCTGGACGCCGAGGTTGAGGAAGCGGCGATGACCCTTGGAGCCGGGCGTTGGCAAGTGTTTCGGCGCGTCATTTTGCCGACCGTGATGCCCGCCGTATGGACCGGCTTTGCCTTGGCATTGGCCAGGGCCCTGGGAGAGTATGGAACGGTCGTCTTCATTTCGGGCAATATGCCCCTGCGAACCGAGATCGTGCCTCTGCTGATCATGACCAAAATGGAGCAGTTTGACTACGCAGGTGCCACGGCCATCGGGGTGATGATGCTCTTGATGTCGTTCGTCTTGTTGCTGGTGATCAACACGCTGCAGTGGCGGAGCATGCGTCGCCACGGCAGCAAGTCATCCTGAAGGCGAGGTCGATGTAATCATGCGCATCAGCAGGAGTGATCTGGCGGTCGAACCCGTCGTTTTGCGCCGGATACTGATCAGCATCGCTGTCATCTTTCTCGGCCTTTTTTTAGTGGTGCCCTTGACCATCGTCTTCGTTCAGGCCTTCTCGGCCGGCTGGCAGGCCTATGTGGCAGCCATCGTCGATCCGATCACCTTGGCCGCTATTCGTCTGACCTTGATCGTGGCCGCCATCGCCGTGCCGTTGAACACGGCTTTCGGCTTGGCTGCCGCTTGGGCTATCGGCAAGTTTGATTTCCCCGGAAAGCGCGTTCTGACCACGATCATTGATCTGCCCTTTGCCGTCTCGCCCGTCATTGCCGGTCTGGCGTTCGTGCTCTTGATGGGAAACAGAGGTCTTTTGGGACCTTGGTTGGAGAGTCTGGGGTGGCGCGTTATCTTCGCTGTACCGGGTATTGTGCTGACGACTCTTTTTGTTACCCTGCCCTTTGTGGCCCGGGAGTTGATTCCGCTGATGCAGGCTCAAGGAGTGGAAGA
>LFTP01000170.1 GCA_001513395.1 Clostridia bacterium DTU080 | reverse complement strand
TTTCCTGTCTGCCGGCAGGCCTCCAATACCTGTAGGATCGCCTTTTCATGCATCGGGTGGCCTTCTTCAACTCCCAGCGACAATGCCAAATCGGAAGGGCCGATCCAGCAGCCGTCGACACCTTCAACCGCCAGGATATCGGCCGCCCGCTCCACGCCAAGCTGGGTCTCAATTTGCACGGCCACGAAGATCTCATCGTTTATGGCATCATTACCCACTGACTGCCAACGGCGCATCGATGAACCGCCCACCGAACGCCGTCCCTGCGGAGCGTAGCGTGACGCATCCACTGCCGCCCGGGCTTCCTCCACGGTCTCGACCATCGGGACGACTACGCCCAACGCCCCTCGATCGAGCATTGAACCTATGGCGAAGAAATCGTTTTGTACCACCCGAACCATACCGACATGGCCGGCCACGCCTATGTTCCAAAGAGCCTGTCCGGCTTTTTCCAGATCCCACGCTCCGTGCTGAGCATCGATCAGGAGGAAATCGAATTTGCTTCGGGCCAGTATCCCGGCCACTTCGGGCGAACCCATGCCTAAGACCGTGCCCACCGCGGGCTTACCTGCCATCATACGCATCTTTGCTCGGTTTAGTTTCAATTTCGCTGACTCCCTTTCGCTACAGATCGACTACTTGTAATCGATCCAGATCGTCAAATCGAAACAGCACCGTGTAGGGATCGAGTTGCGTGACCCGAACGCCCTCCACCTTCATGTGCCCAAACTGCCTCGGATAGACAAAGCGAATCTCATGCGTGTACGGCGGTTCCATCCGCAGGGGCGCAACGCGTCTATACTGACGCACGGCTTCCGCCGCCCCGGCTCGGATGGCCCGACAAGCCTCTTCATCGGACAGATGTCGCCCCCGTTGCCAGCCGGTGCCCCGCTTGGTCGCCACCGTAACGATGTTCGGCACCAAAGCCCGGGCTTCGGCCACGGCTTTGTCATCTCCCGCAAAGAAGATCACCCTCACGCCGTGATTGCCGGCCCGCAAAGCTTCGATGCCGAATTCACCGACGAAAACACCGTTGAAACGCTTGTAAACCACCTGCTTCGACGAATCCGTATGACACAACGGAGCGTTCACCAATCCGGCCATAGCATGTTGCCCGACGTACAGATAAGTGTTAAAACCCCGGTAATCCGGGAAAATCTCACGCCGGGCAACGCCCCAAGGTGCGTAGTATGCTCTGGGGTCCCGCTCTTCGGCTATGATGCCTCCCCCGCCGTGTCTGTCGATGACATAGATGTCGGCCTGCGGATCTGCGGCATGAACGCCGTCGATACAAGCGTTCACTTCCCGTGTCAGCTGTAGCATGGCGGCTCGTTTGAACGGCTCATCAGCGTAGGTCTGGCTGAATCTGTCTACCCCGGCCGCACCCTCAAGATCAGCCATGATGATGTGTTTCATGGACGTCAACTCACTCTGCAAACAAAAGATTCCCGAGTCGCTGAGCCTCTTCGAGACCCGCTTGAGGGGCCACACCCCGCCCTATGGCGTTAAAGACATTGGTCGTCAATATGGAGTTGATATCCCTGTACTTGACAAACGGATACTCACGAGCCGACTCCAACAAATGCGGCAACATTCTGATGAACGGATGTTCCCGAACGAAGTTCGACCAAGCGCGCGTCCGGAAGAAATCAAGACGCGGTATCCCTGCCCTTCCATATACTTCAAAGAACTTCAGCTGTCCTTCGAGACCGGCGAAGTATTTGATCCATTCCCAGGCCAACTCGGGGTTTTTGGCTCCGGTCGGAATAGCCAGCATGTTCACCCAGCCGGTCACGGCCCGGGCACTGCCCCTCGGTCCGGGCGGAAGACTGGTCATCCCGAAGTTCATGTCCGGATTCTCGGCCACGATACGTGTTCCGTAACCGGATTCGAGAACGATGGCCGCCCGGCGGGAAGCAAAGACCAGACCCGTTCCGGCAGGGGCCTGTTGCCCGTGGCTTCGCAGCTCCAGTAGGAATTCAAGGGCTTCGACTCCGTGAGGTCCGGCGAACAAGAAGCCATCGTGGGTCTTGTTGTAAAAATCGCCGCCGTTGGCATACAACCAGTTCTGGAAAGAGACTGTGCCAATGGTCGTATCATAGCCCGCCCGAACCACTTGACCGGTGTCGGAGAATCGCGTCAGTTTGCGCACGTAATCGCGGAACATATCCCAAGAGGCTATGGCCAAAGGATCCGCATCCAATCCGGCTTCATGAAAGGCATCGATGTCGTAATGGAGGGAGTTGTTGTCGACGTTATGGGGAACGGCATAGATCACGCCGTCTTTGGAGTTAAACAGGCGGGCAAACGGGAAGAACTGATCCTGACTGAGACTGGGCGTTTTGCTGACAAAATCGTTGAGAGGCATGAGCATACCGCTTTCATACAGATCCCGAGCGTAAGATACGGATATCTGAGTCACATCCGGTCCCACTCCCGCCGCCACCGCCGTGATCAACTTCGTCGGCATTCCGGTCACGAACATAATCTC
The DNA here is from genome assembly GCA_001513395.1 of Clostridia bacterium DTU080. Classification (GTDB taxonomy): domain Bacteria; phylum Bacillota; class Limnochordia; order DTU080; family DTU080; genus DTU080. Next base: position 6,433 of record LFTP01000170.1, on the reverse strand, counting down.
TACGTTAACACCGGGGTTCTCTTTTTCAAAGCGCTCCTCAACATGATCCCACCAGGTGGAGATGGCCTGCCCCATCACCGTCGGGCTCCACCAATCCCATATCTCGAGAGTCGTGGCCGATACGACTGCGGGCAACGAAAAAACAAGAATCGCCATGAAGGCGAATACATAACATGAGACGGTACGGCTCTGCCGCTTGTTGTTTTCGATCATTGAACAACAACCCCCCATTCTCCTCTTTATTGACTCTTTTCATGCTTGAACAACATCATTATACATCGCTCGTCCAACAAATAGAATCGCAAGAAAATAAATCCTCAGGTTGACCGCTGACTAACCTCAAAGGACTTACAGGAAATGACCTACCCCCTTGTCGAATTTGCTTTTGGCGCTATGCGGCCACGGACTTGTTGGTATGTAATCAGAGGAGGTCGTGCAATGAGTCAGGTAAGTCTGGCGATCATCGGCTGTGGGGGTATGACAGGTACCCACGCCAAAGGGCTAACGGAGCTGGGTGACATACTGCAGGTAAAGGCTACGGTAGACATCGTTAAAGAGCGCGCTGAGAAAGCTGCGGAGTTCTTCCCGGGAGCAAAAGCAGCCACAGACTATCGGGACGTTCTCGATGACGTCGAGGCTGTACTCATAGTCTTGCCGCACCATCTCCATCATCCTGTAGCAAAAGAGTGTCTCGAAGCCGGCAAGCACGTACTGCTGGAAAAACCCATGGCCAACACCGAAGAGGAATGTCTCGATCTGATTGAGACCTCCACCAGAGTACAGCGGGTGTTAATGATCGCCTACTGCATGCGTTTCCACCCCCTCGTAGTTCGGATGAAACAACTCATTGATGAGCGGGCTTTTGGAGATCTGTTCCAGATGTCCATTTGGACTGAACAGCTGACGCAGTATCCGGCCGATCACTGGCGAAACATATACCCCACCGGCGGCGGACAGTTCTTCAGTCATGGATGCCACTACATCGATCTGATGCTGTGGATCTTGGGTAAACCGATCGTGGGTACGCATCTGGGCACCAACTTCGGCACGCCCTGGATCAAACGGGAAGGAACAAGCAACGTGGCCATTGAGTTTGAGGGCGGCAAGATAGGCTACCACTTCGGCACCTGGGGAGCCAGAGGCTCGCGGCTTCGCAACTCCTTCCATGCCCATTGCACCGAAGGAATGCTCGAGATCGATCCCGGCCGCCGCCAGCTGATTCTCCACAAAGGCGGCAAAGAGATGGTGTTGATGGAGACCCAACCCGGCAAGCACACACAAAACGAGATGATCCACTTCATCGAGTGCATCAATACCGGGCGACGTCCGCTCACTGACGGACCGAGCAGCCTGCAAGGCCTGAGAGTCATTTGGCGACTGTATGAAGCGGAGCAAAACAACGTCATGGCTGATTTGCGAGATCTCAGCCTGGACAACATTAAACTGTGAGAGAAAAGAGGCGTCCCGTCGGGACGCCTTTTTTTCGTCGGAAAACGGCCTAGTGCTGTATGAGCAGCGAGACCGCCCCTGTTATTCCGCCGTTGTGGCTTTCGCTTTCCACCCGCAAGACGAGATCATTGGGCGCCCCGTCCTGCAGGGTGTCGGTCGCTTCTACCCAAAACGATTCGCTCCAGGAATCGTAGTTGCCCTGATGAGGATAACCGCGCTCGTAGACCAATTGTCCGTTGATCCACAAGCTCACTTCGGCATCAACTGAATCGAAAACGAGAAACATCCTGCTTCCCGTATCCTCATGATCGGGAATGTCAAAGACCAGTCGGTACCAACCGATTTTGCTATCGGGCACATCCGGTAAAGCCTGGCGCCAAGGTTTTTGCACCTCGATCGGCTGCCATCCCGAGCTGTCAAAGGCCGGATCAAACCATCGCCTTTTTAGCCCCTCATTGTCCGGATCAACGGCAAACACCCATCCTTGATCCAAAGGACGCTTGATCACTCGTCCCGGAGCCACGGGAGGTCCGGCAGAGTCAGACTCGGACTCCCTGATCCGGAATGCTGACCATATGCCTAAGCGTTCCTCTTCAGAGACCAGATAGCGTACGACGGGCACCAAGGGATGGGCGGCGATCTCCCGGCGATAATCCCACAGAGGTTGCAGGATCCGTTTTGCCCGAGTGTAGTCGATTTGAACTTGCGGATCATCCAAGCGCAGCTGTGAAAAGACTTCCGACATCAGCTTTCCGTGCTCGAAACCGATGCGGATCAGCTTCACCCGCTCCCGATAGACCTCCTCGGTCCCGGCGACGGCTCGTTCGGCCCTGATCAAGATGGCTTCCGCCTCGGCCAAGACCTCCGGAGTGAGAAAAAGCGGCACCAGACGTATGTGCGCAATCCACCAGCCGCCCCATGTCTCACGCGGCGACAGCTTCCGAGTCCGCATCACCTCCGGCATGGCTTTGGTCCGTTCCTCAAAAAACTCCATGTAGTCCCGAATCGCCTCAGCCGCGGGGCCAAAAGCTGAGTAATACTCGCCGGCCAGCTCTTCGTAGCTCGCCTCAGGACGCGAGTGCTGTTCGGCCAAGACATAATAGACCAGGCCTTGTCCGGCCCAATTGCCCGTTAGACTGTCAAAAAGGGTGCCCAACATGCCGTGCTCCAAAAAGAAGCGGAAGTCGTCATAAAGAGCCCGGGAGAACAAATACGGCACACCGTGTCCGGTATGCAAAAGATTGGGCCGCCAGATCAGCTTGGCCCCTCGCTCGGCCCAGCCCTGCCATTCCTCGGTGATGAAGCGTTCATCGGGATAGTATCCCTCGCCGCCCACATAGCCGATGATAATATTCCCCTCCAGTCTTTCCGAGCCCAAAGGAGGCGTCCTGTAATTCCTGTAGGCATAGGTCGTCAGCCGAACTTCGGGATCAATAGCCGCCACCCGCCTGGCGATAATATTCCAGAACTTGACGTAGCGATCGCTCAAGACCGGTTCACTGCCGTTGTATATCTCCTTGTCGGAATAACGGGCTAACTCCGGCGCGTCCCAAGCCCTGGTCTCGGATCGGGTGTCAAAACCCCGGCTGTCGTTGGGTCCTATTGGCAGGATCTTGTTCTCTTCGGGTGCCTTTTGCCACGCCTGATGCCAATCAGAGACGATCTTGTCGTGAACTTCCGGATTGGAAAGATTCAGTTTCACGCCCCGTCCGCCGTGTTGCGTGACGCCTTCGGGCGGTTTGGCGAACCAATCCGGATGGTCCTTGCCGTATCGATCCCACCAATCGGTAAAGGAGTGCCCAAACCGGACATTGGAAGATTGATTCATGCGTTGACGCTTGAGCCATCTTTCCTGATCCTCTTCCAGCTGAACCATGGCCCGGCAGGCTTCGGGCTGAAGATCCATGTAGCCAAAAAGCTTCTGAGCCCGATCCGCCAAAGACTTGCTGTTGCGGCTGTTGCGCATGATACGTACCAAAGGAAGACAAGGAGCCCATGACCATGACCCTACCGGAACCTCCAAAGTCCTTCGGGGGGTGAAGACCTCTCCGCTCGGTCCGGGCCATATCCAACGGACGCCAAATCCTTTTTGCACCAGTTCTAAGACGGCGTAGTAAGTTCCCCGCCAGGTCAGGCCCTTGTACGGCGCCGTGTCGTTGCCCAAAAGACCCAACTTGTCGGTGGCGATGAAGACCCTGGCCTCTTCTTGTCTGAACTCACCTTCATCCCATTGGTTTTGTTCGGTCAAGGCACTCCTGCCGACAGCGATATACGGAGTCTGGCCGTTCCACTCGGACAACTTGACGACATCCAACTCGACCCCGGTGATGCGCCGCACCCAATAATTGAGCTCATGAACGGCATCATCGATCACCGGTGTCGTGTCATCGGGTGTGACGATGCTAAAGCGAGGCTGACCTTCACAGACCAAGACGGCTCTTTCGTAAACCTGTGTATCGCTATGTACCATCAGAAATGACTCCCCGCAAATATGTTGGCAAAAGCCACCCTCGCCGCTTCGGAGGGTGGCTCGGATATCGCAGACATGAAATACGTCCAACTGAAGATCTCAGTTCAACTCAATGATCAGCTGATGCTCGCCCGGAGCGAGAGTCAGCTTCAGCGTGTTTGCGTCCGCCTGCCAGTCCAGCACCTCGTGGGAGGAAGTCACGTCTTTTACGCTCTGTCCCTCGCCGATCCGCAGCGTCAGCTCATAGGGTTGAGATCCGGGAACCGCAGGGTGCTGCACCGTTCCGGTGACGGACCCTTTTTCCAGGCTCAACTCAACACTGACAGGCACTGTAGCTTTCAACGTCAAGCCGGATTCCGCTTGCCAACTGGTCCCTTCAACCAAAAGCAGACCTTCCGTACCGTCACCGCGCCGAGTCCACGCCGCCACCGCCGCCTCAGCTGTCAGCTCATCGGTGGCCAACTCTCCTTCCGGACCTTGGCGGAACAGAATCAAAGCTTCCGTAGAGCCTTCATTCAGACGCACGCCTTCTCCTGCCCCTGCGCTCACCAGTGTCACCCGAAGATCACGGGCCTCTCCCTTCCTGGCCGGAGCGAGCACCGCCAAGAAGAAGGCATCAGCAGCCGGCTGCTTCGTGGTGGCAGTCAAGTGCCACTGAACGGGTTTATCCATGGGTTCATCCAAAGGAACGGCAAACTCATCCGTCTGAGTGTACTCAAGTGCCTCGCTCGCCCACAGATAGGTGTCCAATGTGGCATTGCCGGACTCCAGATGCAGATGTCCCTTTTCGGCATCGATCTGCGTCTCTTGATAGGCGTGCATCAACCAGCTGTAAGTGCTGGGCTTGGGAGCTTGCACATCGTCAAAGAGAATGAACGTGTCAGGACGCAGATAGACCGCATGCCGCACATAGCGCTCCACCAGTGAACGCTCATAGGCCTGCGTGGCGTCACCGGCCGTGTAATCGAAGCTCTTGCCGCTGAGAAAGCCCAGGATCTCACCCTTGGCCGACAGCGATTGGACTCTTTGTCCCTGACCGTTGATCAAAAGACCGTTGTGAGCCTGGGTGGTCTTGGTCCATTTCATGTGGTGTTCGCTGCCGTACCACGGACGATAACCCGACGATATGGCCAGCGGCTCGCCGTATGCCTCCAGAGTGAACGTATTCTGATCGGCGAAGCTGTGGCTGTATGAACCGTAGGGACTGCTCTTAAACATAAACTGGATGTCGTTTTTGGCATCCCCCAGCTGACGATGGAAAACCGTCCAGCCTATGTCGGAGAAGTAAGCCGAAGGCGGCAGATCCGTCGGCTCCTTGGCAGAAACCGACCGCCCGTCGTAGAGTATGGCGCGGATGAAACCCATGACACCCATTTCGGCAAGGGCGCCCAGACGCTGCGCATACCACTTGTAGTAGGAGTTTCCGTAAACGGCGGCCAGATGCCCCATCACCATCCCGTCAGAGGTGACGGGTCCGCGGTCGGCAAAATCCCCGAAGGGTCCCATCTTGCTGTAGGGAGGCTGTGTGTACAGCTTGAACGTGCCCGTGTTCTTGAAGAAAGGTTTCTGGTACAGATCAAGATCCGTCGCTACCCGCAAAGCATCGACAAACCAGAAGACCCGATTCATATAACTCGTCCAGTAAGCATGTCCCTCCGCCCATCCGCCGGGATCTTTACCCCAGGCCGGATAGATGGCAAAAAACACCCGCACTACGTAGTCAAACCACTCCTGCGCCTCAGGTATCTCTCCCATAAAGGCGATGGCCGCCTCGCCCAAAAAGCCCAATGAACGGCCGGCATGACTTGCGTATGGGTTGTTTTCGAACTTGCGGTTTCTCAAGATCGCGTAGGCTTCATTACCTCTGATGCGCATCACCTCACGGATAAACTGACGATCCTCGGGTGTCAGCGCATCGTAGGCCCAGGTATAAGCCCTGCTCATCTGGTAGAGAATGGGCATGGATGACTCATCGTTCACTGCGGCACTGGTCGCCCCTTTGGGATCCCACGAGGCGACATGGAGCATCCATTTGCGTACCGCTTCTCCGGTCTCTTTATCCCCGGTCATCATGTAGGCGAAAGCCAATGTCTCAATCGTGTTCATGGCCTGGACGGTGATCGAGTACTGCCGCCACAGATTGACGTCCCAGACCCCTCCCGGCCGGCAATGCGGCGGTTCATCCGGCAATGGGGTGAAGCGGGCGCTCAAAGCACTGGTTTGGATATTGCTCCAAATCAGCCTGAGCATTAGATCAGAGCGGCTCTTTTCCCGCCATTCATCCAAGATCTCTTGCGTCACAAACAAACGGGGGTGGCTTTGAGGAAGCCTGGCCCGAACCTCCTCAAGAGGCGGCAAGGGCAACACGGCAGCCGCCGGATCGATGTTAAAGGCGCGCGTTTTCGTGGGTTCGGACGCGTTCCCTTTGCTGTCGACGGCGCGCACCCGCCAATACCAGGTCTGACTGTCGTCAAAGACCGCAGACGGTGTATAAACTGTCTCTTATACACAAAG
>LFTP01000311.1 GCA_001513395.1 Clostridia bacterium DTU080 | reverse complement strand
GTCTCTAAGCCGAGACGCGAGCTAAAAGAGACGAGGGGCCGACCTTTTGGGACAGCCCCATCCTGCTTAATGAGCTTAGAAGCTCATGCCTCCTGAATCCTGTGTCCGTAGATACTGCTCAGCCTGGGGAAAGAACCCCGACGAGCTTGAAACACCGCTACCGGGTGAGAACGAACCGCTCACTCCGTATTGACCGTAGTTTGACCCGAAACCGCTTTGTGAAAAGCTCTGCCCATACTGAGGGGAAGAGACCCCGTAACCGGTGAAGCTGCTCGGGCCTGACGTCGCCTGCAAACCAAACTGGCTCATCTGGTTGAGTTGACTCAGCTGATTCATCATCTGCTGCAGCTGCGAGGAGGTGCGGCTGCCTTCTTGCGCTAGAGCGCTCAGCTGCTGCGCTTGACGAGCCTGTGCCTGGGCAACCTGAAAGGCCATCTGTTGCACCTGCTGTATCGTTGACGGGTTAATCATTTGTCGCGCCCCCTTGTCAAGGTAGTCACGTGCTCAGAACTAGAGTGCGCCATCAGTACGTCGTTTATGTGCAAGGGCCTAAACGAATTCGGCAGGACACCGCGGTGCGGGGGTCAAATGATTCACGACGAGAGAGATGAGATTCAGCACTTGACTCGATCCACCTTTTCGAGCGTCCCAGGTCTGCGGAGTTTGATGGCTACGCGTACGACTATCAGCGCACAACGTCACGTGTTTGAACAAAAGCATTGCCGCCGAGCAGCCTGCACGGGATTGTCATGATTATCGCTGTGATGATTCTGCGGAGACGCACCATCCACGGTGCTTCGGATTAATCACAGGTGTTTGATTAGGCTCTGTGTCATCCCAATAAACGTGAAGCTATTGAATGATGTGCCACCGCGGCCCTTCCGTGGTGCTTCAAGGAGGCCCGAACATGCCTAAAGAAAAAGACGAGGCAGGGAATCGCCCACCCCAATCTTCCGGTCCCACAAGTCAAAAAGGGACTGAAGGAGACGATCCCATACTGACCACGTTTGCGCAACTCATAGGCGATCTGTCGCTCGATCTGTCGCGAGCCACATTGGGGCCGGCCTTGCGAAGTATGCACGATGAATGGCGCTCGGAAGCGGCCCAGTTGCGCCGGGACACGGCGGAGTGGATCTCGCGAGTCAATGCCAGTCGCCAACATATGGATCAAGTGATACAGCGGCAACATGAATTGTCCCAGGAAATCTACAAGACCCACGACAAACTCCTGCAAGAAATGGCAGCATTCCAAAAGGAACGCCGCGATCAACTCCGTTGGCAAGAAGACGTCTCAGCCGGTTTAGAGCGTTTGGGCGAGCTTCATAAGGCTCTGTCAATCGAAAGCACTCGTATGGCCGGTATCGTGAAAGACGTCATCAGTGAACTGGCCCGTTTCCAAAACGACTGGGAACGACGCTATGACCTTCTTGAGGATAAGCTTGGCGCCATGCTGGACCAAACCTCCGCGAAAATGAGAGAGGACTTGCACAGCGTGCGCGATGACGCCGTGCGGGCGATGGAGACTCTGAGCAAGACAAATGAGGAGACGCGCATCATTCTGGGGCGAGAGATCAACTCTTCACGCAACGACATGCAGGAGATGGCGTCACATCTAAGACGCGATCTGACCGAGGCTCATGAGGCTGTGCAACAGAAGGTCGGTATGCATGCTGAACGACTTGAGGAGCAGGTCAATGCATCAAGCAACCGGCTGTTGGGATGGTTGGCGTTCGGTGAGTTGGCGATTATAGCTTTGTTGACTTATGTGATCGTCCTGCTGTTGCGTTGAGACGAGGTGATGACCACTGGCCAGTACCCTTCATGATGTGTATTTGGACCGTCTGGCTCACTGCTACTCCGAAGTGTCTAAACGAGCGATGATTCGAGCGGCCGCCGCGATAGTCAATCGAGGTCGTCGCCTGGAGCGCCTCGTGGCCAATGAGGACCGGCAGCAGATCAATCGGATTATAAGAAGGATGCTGAGCCGTACAGCGGACAGTTCGCAAGCGATCACGGAGGCCGTAGTCCTCATGCAGGAATTGGTCCGGAATGCCATTGCCAATGGGTGCGCAACGGCCGAGCGCTATGAGTCCGCAGTCTCCCGCTACGACACAATCGCTCCAGCCTTAGATCGCCACACAGCGAAACTGACGTTTGCCCAAGAGGCCATTCTAGGGCAGATCGAGCAGTATACCCGTACGGTTCAGACTCGCCTGTTGGCACAAATAGACCGCTTGATTGACAATCGTTTTGACAGTGCTGTCTTTCAGCGGATCCTCATCGATGAAGTCCTGGCTCAAGAGGACCTTCTCGAGCTGCTCAGGGACATAGTAAGCGCTGAGAGCCGCCGTTTGGATGCTTCATGGCGCAAAGCAGCGGCATCTCATGCATTGACGTGGACGGATTTTCCGCTTGATTACAACATCACCCTCGATGAGGCCATACATGAGTTCCTGAAGCCGATACAGCTTCACTATGAACGCCCGAGTGCCATCCGCAGCGTATTTTTGGGACTGGGCCGAGGAAAGCTGCAGGATAAACTGATCCGTGAAGTGAGCGAAGGCATGAGCGCCCTTACCCAAGCCGTCATGCGGCTTCTGGAACATGCATGGCAAGAGATGGCGGCTCACTATAAGGAAAGGGCTGTCCGAGCCTTACATGAGTGGCTACGAACAACCACAGGCTTTGACCGCGAAAGCTGCATTGAAGAAGCGGCCGTGATCAGACACAAGGTTGAAGCCCTAAAAGCCATGTCCGAACAACTCGATCAGATCAGCTTGACGGACTGGCTTGTATCCAAGCAGGAATCACTTCGACAGGCGGCATTGAAACGTATTGTTTGGCGTCTGGAAAGCGAGCATAGAGTCCAAGCGTAAGAAAGGTGTTGAGGGAGAACTCCATGATCAGAAAAAGCCCTGAGGAACTTCAGCAAGCCTGGAAAGAATATGACAACTGGCTAAAAAACAGACAGCGCCAGCCGTGGGAAGATACTCGATTCGACGTAGACGGACCTGAGGTCACAAAAACGGAGATCATTGAGACATTCCCTTATTGGTACAGGGGAAGCAACGCGGTGATCACAATCAAGACAGACGAATTTGTCTCTGTTTGCCCGTGGTCAGGTCTGCCGGACTTCGCCAGTCTGACCATAGAGTATGTCCCTGATGCCGTCTGTATTGAACTCAAATCACTTAAGTACTACCTGTATTCCTGGCGCAATGTGGGGA
>LFTP01000099.1 GCA_001513395.1 Clostridia bacterium DTU080 | reverse complement strand
CGAAAGGCGTGAAGAGTCTGACGATCCGGCGAAGACGAGCAGGGGCGTTCCATGCATCCCTGCCTTTCGCCCTGGAACTTAATTCACATGCCGCCGGTCGTCGGAGGAATCGGCGGCGGCAACGGCACCATCCGGTGTTTCGCTGTTGGAGGGAGCGGAAATGTCTGAGAAGCGCCGCATAACCATCACTGCAGGATCTGTTTCCGTCGAGGCAGTGCTAAATGACAGCAAGACTGCCGACGCCATATGGGAGGCATTGCCGTTGGAGGCCCGGGGGAGTCGCTGGGGAGATGAGATCTACTTCGGCATCCCTGTGCGCTTAGGCTCCGAGAACCCTAAGGAAGTTGTCGACGAAGGTGATTTGGCTTACTGGCCTCCCGGGCATGCGTTCTGCATTTTCTGGGGACCGACTCCGGCCAGTCAAGGCGACGAGATTCGTCCGGCAAGCGCGGTCAACGTCTTTGGAAAGATCGAAGGGGATGCCACCGTTTTTTCTGTGGTGCGCTCGGGGGCCAAGGTACGAGTTGAAAGATCCGGAGAATGAGTCAGGCCATCGGAGGTAGGCGCTTGTTTATCGATGTAACCCTTGTTCCTGCAGAGATCGGGGAGCATCAGGCATTGCAGGATTGTGCAGTGATCGTCATTGATGTCCTGCGAGCTACTTCGACCATCATTACCGCCCTTGATGCGGGGGCAAGCAGTGTCGTGACGGTGGCCGATGTCGAGGAGGCTCGTACGCTGGCAAAGGCTCTCGGCGAGGGAGCCGTTTTGGGCGGCGAACGCGGGGGCATCGCTCTGCCCGGTTTTGCGTTGGGCAATTCGCCGCTGGAATACACGGCCGACAAAGTGGCCGGAAAGACAGTCATTCTCACCACTACCAATGGCACCTACACTCTGCACCGCTCGTCAAGCGCGGCTGCTGTGGCCGTGGCCGCTTTCATAAACTTGGATGCGGCAGTCGATTGGGGAGCGCAAAAGCTTCGCCAAGGGGCCAAGTTGCTTTTGGCCTGTGCCGGCACAAGGCGTCGTTTTTCTTGGGAGGATGCTTGTTGTGCAGGGGCCATCTTAGGGCGGTTGCGCCAAGAACTGTCAGGTTCGGTTGAGACTTCAGACGGAGCATTGGCTGCCGAGCAACTGTGGATCGCCGCGGGACGAGATCCGCAGCGCGTACTCAATTCGAGCTCTCACGGTGCGAATCTTTTGAGACTCGGTTTCGCTGATGACATCGCCTATTGTGCGCAGTTGTCATGCACCGACTCGGTTCCACAGTTGCGCGACAAGCGTCTCGTCTTGGAATAGTGCTCTTATAAGTAACGCGGCACGAAGGCGCCCGGTTGTTCGGAGCCGAGCGCCGACGTGCCCGTTTGCTCTTGCAAATGACGGTCAGGTTAACTATGATAGGGAATAGACTTAGCACTCGCTCTTAATGAGTGCTAACAAAATCCTCTTTTTCAAGACGCTCAAAGCGTTAAGGAGGGGAAGACGTGGAAGTCAAACCACTTGCAGACAGGGTATTAGTCGAACCTATTGAGACGGAAGAGACCACGAGCAGCGGCATCGTTCTTCCTGACACGGCGAAAGAGAAGCCTCAACAAGGGCGCGTGGTAGCTGTTGGTAGCGGCCGGCTGGCGAATAACGGCGAGCGCGTGCCCATGTCCGTCCAGGTGGGCGATGTTGTTTTGTTTGCCCAGTATGCCGGTTCGGAAGTAAAGATCGATGGCAAAGAGTACCTGATCATGAACGAAAACGAGATACTGGCGGTTGTCTCGCAGTAGCGTGTCACATTACATACAGAGGACGGTGTAACTGTTAATGGGCAAGATTCTGCAGTTTGACGAAACAGCTCGCAGATCGCTTGAGTGCGGCGTCAATCGTCTGGCTGACGCGGTCAAAGTGACACTCGGTCCGAAAGGGCGCAATGTCGTTCTTGAGAGAAAGTGGGGCTCGCCCACCATCACCAACGACGGCGTGAGCATTGCTCGCGAGATCGACTTGGAAGAGCCTTTTGAGAACATGGGGGCGCAGCTGGTACGCGAAGTGGCCACAAAGACAAACGATGTAGCGGGTGACGGTACGACCACGGCCACGGTACTGGCCCAAGCCTTGATCGGCGAGGGGCTCAAGAACGTGGCGGCCGGCGCCAACCCGGTGATTCTGCGGCGCGGTATTGACAAGGCCGTCGCGGCAGTTGTCGAGCATCTCAAAGAGTCGAGCAGCCCGATTGAGACCGGCGATGCTATCGCTCAAGTGGCTTCCATCGCCGCCGGTGATCCGGACATCGGTCAGCTGATCGCCCAAGCCATGGAGAAGGTGGGCAAAGAGGGCGTCATCACCGTAGAAGAGTCGAAGACTACGGGCATGGAACTCGATGTGGTCGAAGGGATGCAGTTTGATCGGGGTTATCTGTCTCCCTACTTCGTGACCGACTCGGAGCGCATGGAGGCGATCCTGGAAGAACCGTACATACTGCTGACTGATCGCAAGATCAGCGCCGTGGCGGACATCGTCCCTGTGCTGGAGAAGGTCGTTCAGCGTCAGCGTCCGTTGGTCATCATCGCTGAGGATATTGAAGGCGAAGCCCTGGCCACGCTTGTAGTGAACAACATCCGCAAGACCATCTCCGTGGCCGCGGCCAAGGCGCCGGGCTTTGGCGATCGTCGCAAGGCGATGCTTGAGGACATGGCCATCCTGACCGGCGGTCGAGTCATTTCCGAGGAGACCGGTCTGAGACTCGAAAATGTCACTTTGGACATGCTTGGACAGGCCGGACAGGTGCGCATGACCAAAGATGAGACGACGATCGTGGAAGGACGGGGCTCCCGGGAGGCCATCGATGCTCGCGTTGCTCAGATCCGGTTGGAGATCGAGCGGACGGATTCCGACTATGATCGCGAGAAGCTACAGGAGCGCTTGGCGAAGCTGGCCGGCGGCGTAGCCGTGATTCGTGTCGGTGCGGCGACCGAGACGGAGCTGAAGCACAAGAAACATCGCGTGGAAGACGCTCTGTCGGCGACACGGGCCGCAGTCGAAGAGGGTATCGTTCCCGGCGGAGGCACCGTGCTGATTCAATCTCAAGGAGTGCTGGACAAGCTCGAGGTCGACGGCGACGAGGCCACGGGTGTGCAGATCGTTCGTCGGGCCCTTGCTGAACCGGTCCGGGTTATCGCTGCCAATGCCGGCTACGAAGGGGCCGTAGTGGCCAACAAGGTCAGCGAAGCTGAGCCGGGTGTGGGCTTTGATGCTTTGATCGGCGAGTACCGCAATATGATTGAGGCCGGTATCATCGACCCGACGAAGGTAACGCGTTCGGCGCTTGAGAATGCGGCCAGCATCGCCGGATTGATTCTCACC
>LFTP01000261.1 GCA_001513395.1 Clostridia bacterium DTU080 | reverse complement strand
ACGCAGACAAAGGCTGCCTACTGCCCGGTACCGGAAATTATTGTGTAAAAACTACATTTTCCACAAAGGAACGTTATTCCTTCCTACAGAAGACTTATGTTGCATTATTGATAAGCGAACTTGACTCACGGGACGCACAGCAACCTTCAAAGGAGGGATGGTTGTGAAAAACAAAGTCACGGAAGTCTTGTTTTTGACCGCGGCTACCGTCGGTATACTGATCGCCGGCGTGCAAGTACAAGCCAAAACGTCAATTGAATACTGGTACTTCAGTGTGACGGACGAGCAACACGCCTTCCTTCAGTTGGCCGTAGAAGCCTTCAACAAAGCCAATCCGGGCATTCAGGTCGATGGACAACGGATGTCGGGTAACATGTACGACAAGACCCTGACCGCCATCGCAGGCGGCACTCCGCCGGACGTGCTACACTTCGAAAGATCCGCCGTTATTGAATGGGTCGCCGGTAAAGGCGAGGTGTTCGAAGCGCTCGATGCCTACCTGGCGCCCGAGTTACGAGACCGTGATGCCTTCCTGCCTATGGCCCGCGACGAGATCTTCTTCCAACAGCAGACGTGGGCCCTGCCCTTCGGTACTGACATCCGTGGGCTGTTTTGGCACATCGATCATCTGGAGGAGGCGGGCATAGACTCCACCCGGGGGCCTAAGTCTTTGAGCGAGCTGGATGACCGGGCGCGCAAGCTGACCAGAATCGATCCTGACGATCAGATCATCAGGCTGGGCTTTGTACCCTGGATCTACAACTGGAACCTACAAGGTTGGTTTTGGACCTTCGGCGGCGGGGTCTTTGATTACACGACGCGCCGGCCCACCATTGACACCCCTGAGAATCTCGCTGCGCTGAAATGGGTGCAATCCTATGCCGAGAGATTCGGCAGCGCGGCGGTCCGCCTGTCGGCCTCGTGGTCCACATTCGCTTCGGGACAGCTGGCCATGTGCGTGGGCGCCTCTCCTCATTTGCTGTCTATCATCAAGGCCAGTCCTGAAGCCTTGATCGGGGCCGATGAGGTGCCATGGCCTGAGAGCGGGACCAACGGGACCTGGTCCGGCGGATACTGCCACGTCATCCCCAAGGGGAGCAAGTTCGTTCCCCAAGCTGCCGAGTTCATGAACTTTCTGACCGATACCGAAACGCAGATCTGGGCATACGACGCGATCGATCTTCTCCCCACCACGACCAGAGCGTTTCGTGAAGTGATCAGACGCCCGCGCGATCAGGCCTGGATCCGTCTGATCAGCCAACTGCCCGTCTCTCACGGACGGCCGCCGCTGTGGCTCACGGTCCACGTCGCCTTGATCGCGACCCAGGAAGATCTGCTGAACTTCAGAAAAACACCCGAACAGATACTGCAGGAAGTACAACAACACATGGAAAGGCAGTTTGCGGAGATCCTGGGTTGGTGATGCGCTTGGGATGAATCGATACGTGTTTCGAGTAGATGACAAAGCCCAGAAAGGCCACACCATTTGAGCCTCGCCCGTACCAAGGAGGATATATCGGGGCCACTGTTGCGAGATCCAAGCAAAACTGACCGGTCCCCAACCCGCTTCGTTGAAGAACCGACGGATAGAGACAACCATGCCGGCGCATACCCATACCCTATCGCCGGCAGATCCGCTTACGGTTGAAATGACCGCAGGTGCTGATGCTCATTGAGAACATCTCGCGCCCGTTTCGATCATCGACCGAACTGCGCTGCGCCCAAAAAGACCCAGTGGCGGACGGGAAACCCGCCGTCTGGGCACTTTCTCCGTCAGAAGTTCATGAGAATATCAACGGGAGCGTAGTCATCGCTGAGCACGGGAACATCGTCAGTAGGAATCGTCTCATGCACCCGATTTGACAAAAGCTGCACCAGATCCGAGGGGATCGTCAACTCCGCCGTCATCTTCCGAGCCCGTGCCATCAGCTCGGTCCAATCAGGGGCCTCCTCCTGCATAAGGGCGACGACAATGATATTACGCAGCGACGTCTCAACGCGTTTCGGCGAATTCCAACCGACAGGAAAGACGTACACGTGAGGAAAAACCTGCTGAAAGGTCTTTAGCATCGACCGAAACAGTCTACTGCGCGGACCCTTGACCGCTCCGATGATGTTGCTGACCACGACTCCCCTGTCGCTCATGTGTGCCTTGAGCTCTTCGAGATACTCGATCGTCGTCAAATGAAAGGGAATGGAGTCCGCAAAATAGGCATCGAGAAACGCCAGATCATAGCGGGTCTTGTTGCCGCGCAAAAAGGTGCGTCCGTCTTTGGTATACAAACGCAGGTAATCATCGGCTTTGGCATCAAAAAAACGCTCGGCGACTCTGATCACTTCAGGGTCAAGCTCAGCCACATCCATCCTCAGCTCCGGGTAGTTGATGCGGAAATTCTTGGGCACGGAGCCTCCACCCAGGCCAACGAAGTAGGACGTCCGAGCGTCCGGAAAAAGAAGCGGTCCGAGATGGAAGTACTCAGTATAATCAAAGACGAGTTTGTATGGATCACGCAGATCCATGGCGCTTTGCCAAGAGGCATCGAACTTGAGGTATCTCGTGCCGCCCTCATCGACTACCAAGATACGATGATAAAGGCTGTCTTTTTCGTAAACCTTCCTCGTCGCATACAGGTCAAAATCAGCGGCGGCTGCGATGTTTCCTCCGACGGCGCCCACCAGAGCCATGGCTAAGAGAACGGCCGCCACCCCTCTAGCGGCTTTTTTTTTGCCTTTAACGCTCTGGCCTTCTTTACCCGAGGCTACATAGATGCCCAACGCCAGAAGGAGTAAGACTACCCCGAGCATGTGGACGATCATCCGTACACCGAACCAAGCGATGAGGAAGAAAGAGGTAAACAGCGTGCCCACGATGCTGCCCAGAGTGGAGAAAGCATACAGGCGTCCGGCGGTGTGCCCCACCGTGTCCAAGCCTTCAACCTGCAGCTTAATGGCAAAGGGGCTTACCATCCCCAAAAAAATACTGGGAATGAAAAACAGCAGCAGCGAAGACAGAAGCGGCCCCATCCGCGGACCCAAATCGGCATCGGCCAAGAACTCGTTGATCGGCTGCGCCCACCACGGCAGAATAAGGATCATGACACCGGGAATGGCCAAAACGAGAGCCAAAACCTTCAACGAAGGCCACTTGTCCGCGTAGGAACCGCCCAAAAAGTAGCCCACTGACAAAGAAGCCAAAAAGACACTGATCAGACTGCCCCAGACGAAGATCGAACTGCCGAAATATGGGGCCAAGATACGGCTGCCCAGCATCTCCAGAGCCATGAGCACCGCTCCGGACACAAAGACGACTCCTAGCATGGTCACACCACCCACGTCGGTTTGCTCTAAGTTTCGTCGTCAGCAAGCCGTTCCCCTTCGCCCCAGCCTTGACCTTGACTAGTAAAGTTTATACAACTGCACGGATCCGCAGTAGTGGGCCAGAATCGTCGCCATGTCATAGCCTTGCTCGGCCATGCCTGCCGCGCCCAATTGATCAAGGCCCACGCCGTGACCGAATCCGCCACCGTAAAAGACAAACTCGCGCACCCGGCCGTCGGCATCAAGGCGCGTCTCCACTTTGAACAGATTGCTCTTCAAACCGCCCAAAGTGGAACGGATGCTGTCGCCTTTGACCACGTAACTGCCGCGAGAGCCGATAATCTCGACCTCCACCACCTGGCCCCCCACGGCACGCTTGCGAGGCCTGATGGCTTGCACCGTACCGATGGCTTGGCGGACATTGACCCGAGCTTCGATCTCCGCCGCCGGCACCGGAAGTATCCATCGGAAACTGCTGCGCGTCGTGTAAGAACTGCTGCTGGCAAACACCCGAGGGGCGTTTTTAATCCACGCTTCCAAAGCCAACGGCCCCAGAGGGAATTCCGGCCCAGGATCAAAAGCGTCGATCACGGGCCGCAGATAACTGATCCGTCCGCCCCAGACCTCCTCTGAAGAAGCGGTATACCCACCCGCCGTGGCGTTATAGAAAACCTGAGCGGGACGCTCACCGTCGCGCAAGATAAGACCGATCGTCTCCATTACGGCCGCAGTGGTGTTGGGATGCTCCACTCCCACTCCGCGATACTCCGAAGAGGCCACTGAACCGATCACGTCAAATCCCCGCTGCCAATAGCGTCCCAAAGAGCGATAGGTATACGTACGGGCGGCCACGGCCTGTGCCTTCAGCGCCTCCATGGGCATGCTCGTATACATCTCCGAAGGAACCACGGACAACAGATACGATTCCATATCCACGATGTTGACCAGGGTCATGCCGCCCTCGCGGACGAGAAGCTCCATCTTGCCGCGATACAGGCGGTGCTCTTTGCGGGCATAGAAATACCCCCGGCCGAGCTCCATGTCATAGACGGCTATCGTGGAGCTTGGCTCCTCCGGCACAATCTGCAGGGGTGCCTTGCCGCTGATCTCACTCTCTCCGTCTTCGGTAGCCATGGTGATCACGTTACCTTTTCTCGTCACCACCCAGATCTTTCCCGGTTGCAGCCGGGCAATTGGCCGGCCCCAACGAGATACTTCCACAGGTCCGCTCCAGGCCATGCGGATGATCTCCGCTTTTTCCATCAGACCGACCCGCACTTCAGGAGCGCCGGGAACGGACAAAGGTGTCACTTCCCGCAACTTCAAAGAGGCGCGATCTTTGGCCTCCTGCTCTTCCATCCGCCTGAGAAAGCTCTCGTTTTTGGCCACAAAGCTAGCCGTGTCTTCGGCAACCTGTTTGTCATACGTGCGCACCAAAGACGTCTTCTGATAGGCGCTCCAGGCTTTGCGCAAGTCACCTTGGGCCTCATAGGCCCGAGCCAAATAGACGTGGAGGCGGGTCAAGCCGCCGTCCCGTCTGAGCGCATTCTCAAAAGCCTCGATGGCCTCAGCGGTTCGTCCCAGGCGGTCATAGACCAGGCCCAACTCGCGGTAGGCGATGGCATATCCGGGATCCAGATCAATGGCCTGCAACAGATTGGACAAAGCCCGCTCCGGCGCGTAATGGCCTAATGCCGCTCCGAGAGCAACCAGAGCCTGTGGCTGCCTCGGAGACAGGGCCAACGAGCGCTCAAACGCCGCGGCCGCCGCCGGATAGCGCGCCAAGGAATAGTAGGCCCATCCAAGATCAAGCCACAGTTGAGGATCGTCATCGGCAAGTTCTATGGCTTTTAGGTAGGTGTCCACCGCCAATGACCACTGCCCCAGGTCCTTGTAGACAACGGCCAGATTGCGCAAAGCCAAAAGCCGCGTCGATGGATCTTCCGTTTTTGCCATCAAAGAAGTCAGATGCTCAACAAGGGCCTCGAGCTCGCCGTCTTTGTACAGCTGGCTCACCCGCTGCCACTCGCTGTCGTGTGCGGGCCATTCATTGTGAAACATCCGTGAGTCCAACGGATGAGTAAAAGATGCGGCCGCGATCACGGGCGGCCCAAAGACGACGCAAAGCAAAAAAGACAACACTACGACCAGCGATCGGCCGTAGCGAAGACGCCATGGCATGCCGATCATGCAAGAGGTCCCCCTCGATTGGAGCCACTCCACTCTCTTACGGGATCCGCTCGGCCCCCTCATAGACATCCGAAAAGACGGCCGCCGCTGGCGACCGTCGCGCGATCGTTCTTTTTAGCGATCGGCCGCTATCTGAGTGCTTCATCTAATGCGTGATTTGGCTTTCTCCAATTCAGCTTTATCTTCCGGCTCGATCTTGTCTATCAAAGCGTTGTAAAGAGTCTCGGCTCCGGCCTCGGCGCTTTCAAAGACTCCGTCCTTTACCCCGGCCTCTACGGCTGTCTTGAAGGCATACTCAACGCTCTGCTTAAATGTGTAGTGTGCCTCCATGAACATGTCCTCGTATTTTTTCGTCCCTCCGCCACTTCGACGAAACAGTTTGGATAAGAAACCCACCTTTGCTCTCTCCTCCTTCGTGGAACATATCAATACTTGCACATCAACTACGGCTACTTCTAAACCCGAGTCCCTCCGCATGGGCTTATACGACATGTATTCTATGACTACGAGACGCATCCCTCCCCCATGACAACAACCTAATCGGCAACGACACGAATTGTCTGCAAACTCACATCTTCCGGTCCCTGTACTGGCAGTCCGGCCTTGATATGTTCGACGATATAATCAAGATTCTTCTGCTCAATCAGCTCTCCCGGCAACAGCAAAGGGATGCCGGGCGGATAGACCATCACGAACTCAGCGGCGATGCGTCCGGCCGAATCGGCCAACAGAACCGCTTCCGAGTTGCGGTAGAAAGCCTCCCGAGGGGTCAAAGCCAGTCTCGGCAAGTCAGGGAGGCGCACATGCACCAGACGAGGCCGGCGAACGGCCACGCCCTCGGCGATCTCCCGCAAGGCCTGTACGAGCCTCTTCACCGTTGAGTCATTATCGGCCAGGGTGATAAGCGCCAAGATATTGTAAAGGTCCGACATTTCAATCTCTATGCGGTATTTAACGCGCAGCAGTTGCTCTACTTCCGGACCGGACAGACCGAGTCCTTTGACCGAGATGAAAAGCTTCGTGGGATCGTAACCATAGGAAGAAGAAAGGCTGCCCACATGTTGTCGGCCCAGACAGCACAATCCCGGGATGGCATTGATCTCATCCCGCGCCCATTCGGCGAGGGCGATCACCCCATCCAGCATCTCGCACCCTCGGGTGGCCAGCTGCTTGCGCGCCGCATCCAGCGAGGCCAACAACAAGTACGACGTGGACGTCGTGGTCAGCATGCTTAAGACGGCCTGGATGCGCTGAGGATTGACCAGCCCGGCGCGAACGTTCAACACTGAGCTTTGAGTCAGGGAACCACCCAGTTTGTGCATACTGGTCGCCGCCACATCGGCTCCCGCAGCCATGGCCGACAATGGCAAAGAAGGGTGGAAGTACAGATGAGCCCCGTGAGCTTCGTCCACCAATACCGGCACATCCCGCTCATGAGCCACCTCCACAATGGCTCGCAAATCGGAAACGACACCGAAATAGGTCGGATTGACCACAAGCAAAGCCCGGGCATCGGGATGCTCACCCAGTGCCCGGCGAACGGTCGATACCGAAACTCCGTGAGCCACGCCGAATTCCGTGTCAATCTCAGGGGTCATGAACACGGGAACCGCACCGGAGAGCACAATGCCCGTCATGACCGCCCTGTGCACGTTGCGAGGAATCAGTATTTTCTCCCCCGGCCTGACACAGGCTAGGATCATGGCCATGATAGCCCCGCTCGTACCCTGCACCGAAAAAAAAGTGTGATCGGCGCCAAAGGCTTCCGCGGCCAGAGCTTGAGCCTCCTTAATCATCCCTCGCGGCCGATGGAGATCATCGACGGGCGGAACATTGACCAAATCTATGGACAATGCATTGGACCCTAAAAACTCTCTAAACTCCGGAGCCATGCCCGCACCCTGTTTGTGCCCGGGAATGTGAAACTGAAGCGGACGACTTGCGGCATATGCCAAGAGCCCGGAAAAAAGCGGCATCGCTTCTTGGGTATTGCTTTGTTGCTCCTCCATGTCATGCTGCCTCCGACGCCCGATCATCCGGCTGTGGAGCCGGAACCGGATAAGTCTTCCGAACCGTACATGCGCTCTCTGAGGGCCAGTTTCTCGTTTTCTTCTCTGGCCACGGCCCGCTTTTCTTCAACGGCCCGGCGCAGCTTGTCCTCGAATTTGACTCCTCTGAGCTTTTCCCATCTGCTGAGTCTGACCTCGGTCGACAACCGCGGACCCGGTTTGTACCAACTGCACTTCGGACCGTCTATAGCCTCCACTCTGGCGGTATGTGCAAAAAGTAAGACGCGAATACCCCATTTTTGTCCGGGAAGTATCTCGGTGTAGACAGCCATTTTGTCATGAGGTCTCTCCCACTTACCCTGGTTCAGCCATTTGATCAACCCAGGCACCCCTTATGCATTATAGCATGCTTCCAAGCCCAGACCGCAATTTGCGTTCGATCACGGGCCCCGAGTTTGCGGCAGACGCTGCTTACGTGGTTCTTCACGGTTCCTTCGGTGATGTAGAGAGCCTCTCCGATTTCACGATTCGACAAGCCTTGCGCCACCAAGCGCAATACGTCGATCTCACGTTCAGTCAACGGGATCTCCAGAGGTGTGTCCCCTTTCATCGGCAAGGCTCCGGTCTCCGACAGGCAGCGCAGTTGGTCCACGACCCGTCTGGCGACCGGAGGTGACAGGCTGACTCCGCCCATGAGTCCTACACGGACGGCCCGGACGAGATCTTCCGAAGGTGAGTCCTTAAGCAAGAAGCTGTCCGCACCTGCACTCAGCGTTCCCAAAACACAATTATTTGTGTTGTGACAGCTCAAAGCGACGACCACGATTCCCACATGACGTTCTTTCATGGCCTTGATCGCATCGACTTGCTCCGTACACGGATCAGGAATATCCATGACCACCACCTGCGGAGCCAAAGCCTCACACCGTTGCAGAGCTTCCTTGGGGGTTTTGGCGGTGCCTACGACCCGAAAATCCGGTTCAAGCTCAAGAATCGTTCGCAGCCCTTCCAACATGAGACCCTGAGCGTCCACTACCAGAATCTCGATCAATGTAAGCCCCCCTTTCCTCTGGCTTGTTGAGAGTATTAGACGTTGGTCCGAGGTTCCCTCTAACCAAAGTAATACATTTGTCATATCGGCAAGACTAAAGGCCTAGCCGGCGTCCA
>LFTP01000237.1 GCA_001513395.1 Clostridia bacterium DTU080 | reverse complement strand
CGGTTCGCTTTCGCTAAGTCCCATGCTCCCCCTTCGGCTTCCTCCAGACGGTCTGTTGCCAGGCCCGCCCTTGCCTACGGGTTCCCTTCCCGCTGGTTGAGTGGTGAGGGCTTCTTTCAGCCCTCCGGCTCGGCAGACATGCCGGGCGCACAAGAAACCCCGACAGTCAACAGACTGCCGGGGTTTTTATGTGCCTTGTCGTCCCGGATCATTCCGCCGACAGATGACGATCGGCAAAATCCAGATACTGCCGCCAATCGTACTCCGTCACCGCATGTTTCCCGGTACGGATGTGATAGCCGATCCTGCTGTGGACGGGTTGGTTCACCGGCGGCATCTCAGTGGCTGCCAAACCGTCGGTGCCCAATAGGCGGTAAACAGGGTCAGCCCCCAAGGCCGACAAGAATTCACCCCGTGGATCCGCCCACAGATCCTCTTCGGCACTGGCCACATAGACTGGCCTGGGTGCGATCAAGGCGATCAGCATATGTTGGTCCACCGGCAACTCATCCTCACGTCCGTTATACTGACGGAAGTTGCGGCAAAACCAGTGAGGAAAAGCGTTATTGATGATCTCCACGGTCTCACCGAAACGCCTGCGACTAAGGGCAGCTCCGCCGCACCCGGAGTTGTTGGAAATCACCAAGGCAAACCGTTCATCCAAAGCTCCGGCCCACAAGGCGGTCTTCCCCAATCGGGAGTGTCCCATGACGCTGACCCGCTTGGCATCAATCTGCGAGTCTTTTTCACAATAGTCCAAAGCCCGGCTCAGGCCCCAGGCCCAAGCCCCTATGGCGCCCCACTCGTCCGATTCCGGCTCAGTCTGCCCTTCGCGGTAAAAAAGAGGATGCACGCCGTTTTGAAAACCGTCGTGATAGTCCGGGTCAATATCGCCGTAATAGACGGTCCCCAAACCGTAACCGCGGGAGAGAATCAGCTCCACCGGCCAACGATCGGACGACAGACCCCGACCGGCCTCCGTGGCTCGGTTGTCATTCACACCCTCTTTCGGACGCATCCAGCTGTCCGGCAACTTGATCTTCGGATCCGAATGTATCGAGTGATTGCCGTGGAAATTCAGCCCCAGGAAAAAGGGCACAGGTTGGTCGGCCTCTTTGGGCAAGTAGATCAACATCTCCATGCCCGGACCTGAGCTGTCACCCGTAAAGCTGATCCAAACCTGCTTGCGCACCGCCCGACCATCGAGAGCGTTTGAGTCCTCTTCGAATATTTCATAGTAAAACCGAGTGGGCGGTCCCGGAACTTTGCCGTAAACGTGCGTCTTAAACAACTCCAGGATCTCGGGCCGGCGCCGGCTGTACCAAGTCTGCGCATCGGTCACGGGCTCACCGTTGTTGAGTATCAGCGGATCAGGTAACGTGTACGCGGGCACCTTGCTTTCGTCATAATTCACGTCGCGTCTTGAGGCAGCCACGGGCTATCCCTCCTTAACGTGCATCGAAATACAGTGAGACGACCTTTGACCGTATCCGGGGACATGAACCGTTGGACCTAGGCAGTCTCATTTTAGCCCCACATTCTTCCGGCATAACCCCAAATTCCTGAGGTCCTGTTAGAATTTAAGCCGATAGGTCTTTCCGACGCACCCGCCACCCTATCAGCGTCGAGGCACTCGGGGAGGTGGTACAAACTGTCCAGGTTATGCCGGTGACGCACGGACGCATTCGACAGCGCCTTCCGTAGCATCATCCCCCCGGTACGGGAGGTCAATCGACGAACGCCCCGCGTCACCGGCCTGTGTCAATCCTCTCTAGTCCCGTGCAGGGTTCCACGTCGCATTGTGAGGCGGCAGGTGCCACCAACCTCCCGGTTTACCCAGACGAGTGTACAGATCCTCCGCCCAAAGGTAGCTTTCAGGCCGCGGACCCACAAAGACCAACGCTGACGGCCACAACAGTCCCGCCACTTGAGGTAAGTCAGTGATTCGCAGACAATGCAACATCTCCACCAGCGGCCCCACGCCGACCTCGCTGTCAGGCGCATTTTGAGTCGCCGGCGGATCACACAAGATCACTCCTGCCACATTTCCGTCAAGCAAAGCCGCGTACAAAGCGACGGCCGCCATCTCTCCGCGAGCGGCTAGGTAGACTTCGTCAGGATCCACTCCGGGTTGGCTTCTCAGTGCCCGCAGGCCCTGGAGCACGTCGAGAACGCGCAGCGAAGCCAGCGTTCTTCCCGTCAACGCCGCGGCCCGGCGCAGGTGCCAATTCAAGGCGGAGTTCCAACCCGTCTCTCCGGTTCCTCGCGGAAAAATGTAGGCTCGCAGCCAATCCCTCGGACATACGGCAGACACCCGCTGGGCCGGCAACCGGTCCCTATCATCGGAATTGGCCAACTCGATCACGATCGGCCGCTCTTCGTCTTGTTCCACCGGCTGATACAACACGCCGGCCAGGTCCCAATTCTCCTCGGGCGTATAGCGCAGGTGTACATACCTATTTCCGTCTCCCGTGAAAGCCTCATAGGCTACCCTTGGCTGCGGATCCGGCAACGGATCGGGGAATGTGGCAAAGGTCTCAGCCTTCAAAGCGGAGACCACCCGCTCACGCTCCTGTTTTAGGCTCTCCTTATCTTCAATCTGCGGCGGAGTTGCCACCGGAACAAACCAATCCTGCACGGTGGTGGAGCGGTCATTGGCCGGAAGAGCACCGCCAAAAACCTCCAACGTGCTCATTTCCTCCGCATGACCGTCGATATCCTCAACCTGATCAAGCGGCAAATCCTTATCGGCCAGATGGCGCAGGAACCATCGGAAAGTCACCCGGCGCGACATCGGTTGATAGGAGTGATGGGCCCGGAAAGTGAACAGATCCAGATTCTCCGGCACTCCGAGATGCTCATACAGCTTCCCCAGACGTTGACGGAATTCGTTGATGGAGTCAATTGTGAAGATCCCATCACGATCCGCCGAGACGATCAGCATCGGTCTGGGAGCTACCAAGGCGGCGAAGTCGATCAGCGACCACCCCTCGGGATTCATGGGGAACATGCAGTCGCAATGTCCGTCGATCGTCCGTTCCCGGACATGGGCGGCGATCGTGCTTGTTCCGCAGGAAGAGGAAGCCGCCGCGACCCGGTCGTCGGCACAGGTCAGCCACCACGTAATGGCTCCGCCTCCCGATGTTCCCGTCACACCGATGCGTGAAGCATCCACTTCCGGACGGGCGCACAACAGATCGATGCCCCGGATGCCGTTCCAGACCTCCACGGCCGCGGGCGTATAACCCCGGCTGACCCACTGAAACGCGCCGTATCTGTAGGTGCCGTGATGATAGCCGCGCACTTCTCCGTACTCAATGGTATCAACGATCAAAGTGACAAAGCCCAGCTGCGCATAACGCCGCGCGTGCTGTTGATAGTGCGAAGCTTTCTGCCACCGCGAGTGCCCACACACATACAAGATGGCCGGGGCGTTGACGGCACCGTCGGGGATATACAGGTTGGCCGCCACGATGAGGCCGGGCAGGCTCTCATAGCTCAGGCATTCTACTCGATAGCCGTCTCGCTGATGGGTCTGCGTCACTTTGATATTGAGAGGTGTGCGCGGGGCGGCCAGGTAACGATCCAATCCCATGATCTGCAAATAACGCTGTTTCCGTTTGCGCCGCCACTCTTCCCATTCCGAGGCCGGCGGCAACGTGGCCAGTGAGTCAGCCGTGATCCGTTCGGCAACGTAGTTCAGATACTCCTTGATATGCATGGCATCACCTGCTTTCGATTTCGATTGCTATAGCTGCTGTCCCCTCAGGCGGATGCGGCCCAATTGTACGTCGGGCGCTCCCGCCTTCAACAGCACGCGTATAAACCTGGTGCTCGCATCGGGTATCCGCTCTCCGCTCAGATCAAAGCGCTGCCATCCCGCCTCGGACACCGGTCCTTCATGTCGTTGATAGGGCATGGCCTGCCATCGGACACCGTCATCGGATACGGCAAACTCGATCTGTTCGGAAGCGAACGCTTCTTTTGCGTAGACGACAAGCTCAAAGCTTTGCAGGGCCGGGCTTTCCCAGACCAGGTACTCCTCGGTTGAGCCGCTTCGAGTCATGCGATGCGGATCATCATGAAAAGCCTCGGCGTCATCTTTGACGAAAACCCATCCGGGTGAGCGATCATAGATCTCATTGAAGTCTATATCACCGAACCAGCCGCTGGCGGCGGGTTCCCAAAAATCAGCGACGAAATCCCACCAGTTTTGCACTCGCAGCGGCATCGTCTTGAGCACGGTCTTTCCAAGCGAATCCGTGACCGCAATCTTCAGCAGATATTGCCCGTCCTCAAGGGCGATGGTGTCGAAGCTCAACTCGTCACGAGTCGGCAGTCGCGAACCGACGTAGACGGCTTGACCGGCAAAATCAATCGCTATGTGAGACAACTCCAGTTCATCCGGTATCTGCAACTGCAATTCCGGCCGTACCACGCCGCTGACCACTTCATCATACAGCGGTGAAGCGATCCGTATCGTGACGGTGGGCATCCGCAGCTCAAACGTACCCGGCTCGATGCGCCACTCGCGTCCGTCCCAGAGCACAAGACGCCCAGTGGTATTACTGATCACTTCGTATACACCGTCGTCTTCAGTGGGATTCAAGCTCACAGCGCTGGCAATGCGGAACCGATCGCCCGGTCCGAAGTCATAGATGTGGAACGTCATCCCCGGCCGCAGACCGTGCTCACCTTTTTGCAGGCGCATATTACCGCCCGAGATACTGTCAATGAGAACTCCCTGGCCGCCGGTCGGGTCCACCAAGCGCTGGCCGACGTAGTAGTTTCCGAGAGGAAGCGGCGTATCGGTGCTCACCAACTGGGGAGCGACGCCGGTCACTCTTCCCTGGCCCGTCAAATCTATCGGCTCTTGCAAGGTGATCCTATAGCGCTGATCGGTCAGGGCCTCCACGTTACTGACCAAATACTCCGTAGCGTGACGCTCATTGGAGATCACTATGCGTTGACCGTCCAACAGCTGCCCCTGAGGCATGGGAGGAGCCTCGTCATCCATCTCCACGATGAGGCTGCCTGAGGCATAATCCACACTCACGACACTGCCGGTATAAGATCCTGCGGTCTCGAGCAGGAAGTCCCCCTCTTGCAGCACGCCGCCGCCGAGCAGCTGGGCGTGGTTGACCATCCCTCCGGGAGTGCGCGAGAGCACTCCTAGCAGGCCCCGAAAACGAGCCCCGTCGGCACCGACGAAGGTCTCCGTTTCATCGACTGACTGAAAGATCAGATCCTCACCGTAGGCATGCCTCAACCAAAGAGCCACCACGCTGCCGCCATCGTCATTGGCAGGCTCCATCCGCCTGATATCCTCGATGAAGGGTAGGCCCTCAAAAGGCTGTAGGATCGTCACATAGGTGCTGCTCAAATTCCCGCCGTCTTCAGCTTTCCTACGAGCCAATACATACTTCAGCGCGGGAGGATTGCCCGCTTTATTCTGCGGCGGCTCTCCGTCGGCGACAAACACCTCGGTACCCGCCTCGGGAACGAAGCTGACCCGAATGCCCTTCTTTGAATCCAGAACCCAGTCGGCGTGCCATAGCCCTTCCGGCAGGCCTTCCTGCACCATGCGCAAGTACGAAAAACCACTCCCCTGATAGCTCCCGTAAGCGCCGGTGTAGCCCGGACGCTCCAGATGAGGAGCATCGTAAAGGTAACCAAACGGCACATCCGGTCCCGCCAACGTCCCTTCCGTGCGCGGCGAAGTCAAATCGATGCCCTCAACGGAGAACTCTCCGTCCGGCCCGTGGATGGAATAATCGTGCTGATATCCGCCTTCGACGCGGAAGACGTCAACCACGTAGACATCACGGAGTGCCGGATTGATCATGGCTACCGAACGCTGATAGCGACTCGTGATGCCCTGATAGGCCTCCTCAGCTCGCACATCCACATACTGCACTTGGGACGAGCCGCTGAAAAGCTGCAGCCGTCCGCCGCTTTTGCTCAGTTGTCGCCGTTCATTAACCAGGACCGTGTTGTGACTGACGGTATGACCGGTCCAGCCCGCCAGCTTTTTGTGGAAGCCGCTCATGTACTCCGGATATCCCAGGTCGGGCAGCAAGCGCTCATCCTTGGCGAACAGCTCAATATTGAGCCGATCGTAGTGACCGTGTCCTCCCGCGAGACCGTAGTACAGACTCAGCCCGGCGGCCTGTGAACCCTTGCCGCTGCGCAACATGGCCAAACCGTAGGCGCTCATGTTGTCACTGACCGTCGTCAGCGGCGCGCCCGTCAGATAGGCCCGATCACCCCATTGCTCGAAAGCGGTCTTGTACGTAGAGGCCCGCCATCCGGTGATTCCTCTGGCCTTCACACTGCCCTCATCGCCGATGTTGGGTGTGAATTTCTCGGCCATCACGATCTTGAGGGGGTAGTCAAAAAGCCGCTTCAGCTTGGGATAATCCTGGTACAAGTTGATACCCCGGCGCAGGAACAGCTCGGCCACCATGTTGAAGTGGCCGATCCACAAAGAATTGTAGCCGGGCGAGCTTTCAAACGGAGCCCCGTCCCGATAGATAAGATTGGACAGGCCCATGATGATCCCCTCATATGGATACGAGCCCATCCCCGTGGCATAGAGCACGAAGTCCAGATAGCGTTCCGTGTTCTCGTTGTCGAGGACGATGGCCAAAGTGGCCAGGGCACTGTGGTGCATACCGAAATTGCCGCGGATTCGCCCATCCATGGTGTAAATAGACTGGGCAGCGCTTTCCAACAGATTCTTTTCAATGTTCCGCTTAATGTCGGAGATGCTCTTGCCCGTGGCCTCCTCCAGGGCGGTATTGCCCTCCAGTCCCTCGTATACATAGTCATAGGCGGTGGCCAGATCTCGGACCATGCTGGTCTCCCAAATACAGTTCAAAATGCGACCGTGATAGTTGCCCACTTGAATCTCAGTGCCGTAGCGAGACTGCTTGACGTGATCCATATACGGATACTCCTCGGCGATACGATCCAGCAAAGCCGCCCCTTGCGTGGCATAGCGCACGTCACCGGTAATTACATAGGCTTGACCCAAAGCGACCGCGGCCGGACGCAAGTGACGGTGATACAGCCAATGAGCATAGTAGGCCACGAACCAGTATTTCTGATGATGATTGGGATCCCGCCATCCCCAGCCCGTATCCACGTAGGGCTCGGACGAGACATCTTCCGGCCCGCCGGGGTTGTGATGATCGAAGTCGTTAGTCGGATACTCCTCTCCTCCGACAGGACAGATGAGTTTGTAGGGCCGATCGGGGTCGATGATCCACGGATAGCTGCCGAAGGCCTTAATCTCTTCGCTATGCTGCGGACACTGCAAAAAGTGGGTGTCAAAAGCGCGAGGCACGGTATGCGGGGGCACCATGTCGCGCAGCTCCTGCGGCGTGTATTTCATCCACCGATCAGCCAAAGCGAGTGCGGATGCCACATTCACATCAGGCCAACTCCGGGTATTTCTGATCGCCACTATCTCCTCTCCCGTCAGCAAATTGGTCTTCGTTTTTGCAGCAACCGGAAACATGGAGACAGACACGAGCAGCACCATCCAAAGCCAACACAAGGCTGTTTTGGTCAGCACACTCTTGCGAGACATAAGCTTCCTCCTATCCGGATGTCAGCGCATGTACACCAGACGCTCGCCCGGCGCCATGATTTTGAAAGGCTGAGCCGGGTACGTTCGATAGATATAATCGACGAAGAACGCGGGATTCTCACCGTTGTGAGCAAACATGTCGTAATGCATGGGGATAATCAGCTTCGCACCGACGGCAACCGCTACGTCTGCGGCTTCGCGGAAGTTCATATTGCCGATGATATTCCGTCTGCGCCGTAGCAGATCACGCCCATTGATGGGCAGACAGACCACATCGAGATCCCAGGCGCTCAATGCGGAGACCAGCTCGGGGTATTCCACGGTGTCGCCTGAGTGATACACAGTGACACCGTTAAGCTGCAGAATATATCCGACACAGATGTAGTCACCCTGGACGTCCTTTTCCAACTCCTCGTGCGCGGCTGGAATCGGCGTGACGGTCAAAGCTCCCCGCTTCAGCGTTTCCCCCACTCGCGCCGCCAAGACACGGGACTCACCTATGCCGGCCCCAGTCAAAACGTCGACATGCGGTGCCGGTACCACAAAGCGCGCCTGCACGGAAGCCGAAGCGATCTGCTGCAAGGAAGGCAAATCGATATGATCGCTGTGATTGTGCGTACCCAAGACCACATCGGCATGATGTATGTCACTGCCGGTAAACGGCGGAGGATACTTCCGCCTGGACACCAGGTTGCCCGCCTCGTCTTTCCTGTAAGGATCACTCAAATAGGGATCGATGTAGACCGTCGTATCCGCACCCTTGATCACCACACCCATCTGGCCCAAATACCACAAAGCCAGTGCACCGGCAGGGACCTTCGTTCGGTCGATCTCTTCTATCAGCTGCTCACCGTGGCGCACCCACGCTCCGCCCGGCATGCCACACCTCCAAAGACGAACCAAAGCCGCCGAAAAAGACCGGGATGACTCCGTCTTTTTTGACGTCCGTGGCTTTTCACTGACGCTCGAAACAGGTGTTAGCCATAGCCGGGCGGTTATCCTTTCTGTATTTCGGGAAAACAAGACTACTGCGGACGCAGCAGTTGCATAAGGGAGGGAGTGAGAATGACTAAGATCCGATGGAGGCGCTCAAAAAAAAGACCCAGCACAAACCAGGCGGGAGCGTAGTCCAGGCGGATTAAGCCTCTGATCGAGAAGCGAACACTCGTGTAGTCCCAAGGGCAAACGCCCGTCAACTCCCGCAACAACCATCCGGCGGCATATTCGATGAAAAATATGCTAAACGTCCACACCAGGCCTCGATAGGGCCATGGCCACGGCCCTATCAGATTGTGAACCGGCTCTAGAACCAAGGCCGCCGAGCCGTAGACAATGAACATCCACAGATAGGTACGGCCGGGCAACCTCGGATCGCCGCGCCACAAAGCGCCCAGACCCGTCCACGTGATCTCAACGGCCCATCCCAAAAGACCGTAGATGACAAAACGGATCCACATATCCGTAGGATGCCCGGCCGACGGCGGACAGTTAAGACTCAGCTATATGTTCCTTGTGCCATATTGGCATCAACATCCGACATCTCGTCGACGTTGTCGGATCAGTCGCGGGGCAATAACCGACCTCCCACGATAGTTCTCTGACACAACAAATCAGGGCCTAACAAGCACAGATCGCCGTCTTTGCCAACCTCTACCGATCCTTTGCGCTCGCTCATGCCTATCTGTCGGGCCGGAACCGCTGTGGCCATCTTGAGCGCTTCCTCCAAAGGCACTCCGACCAGCTCCACCATGTTGCGTACGGCCTGGTCCATACCGAGCGTGCTGCTCGCCAAGGCTCCGCCTTCCACGAGGCGAGCTACACCGTCTTTGACTTCCACCGGCAACTCACCCAGTACATAACGGCCGTCAGGCATATCCATGGCCATACCGGAGTCGGTAACCAAACAGATCCGGCTGCTTCCCTTGGCTCTCCAAACGACGCGCATGGCACCGGGATGGACGTGAATACCGTCAGCGATCAGCTCCGCCGTCACTTCAGGAGTGGCCAAGACCGCGCCGACCACGCCGGGATCGCGATGATGCAAGGGTCCCATGGCATTGAAAATATGCGTGGCATGATCCGCCCCGGCGGCGATGGCCTCCATGGCCTCCTCGTAGCTGGCAGCGGTATGGCCGAGGCTGACGCACACTCGCCGCTCGCGCAACCAGGGGATAACCTCCAATGCGCCCGGCACCTCCGGTGCCAGGGTAATGATACGCAAACCTGAACCCAAAATCTCCATGAGCCGCTCGATCTCATCTTTTGAAGGCGAGCGGACATACGCCGGATTCTGCGCACCGACCTTCTCCAGGTTTATGTAGGGGCCTTCCAGATGAAAACCGAGCACTTGTGCGCCGCCCCATTCGACTTGCCGCGAGACGTCCATGGCTTCCTTGACCATCTCAGCCACGGCCTCCAACGCCTCCTGGGACGCGGTAACCGCTCCGGCCAACAGGGAAGTCGTGCCGTGTCTGCCGTGGGCCGCAGCCATCTCTTGTAAAGAGTCCAAACGACCGTCCATCAGATCGTGACCTGCTCCGCCGTGCATGTGAACGTCTATAAACCCCGGAGTGATTATATAGTCCCGGGCCTCAATAACAGGCAGATCGGTCACCCGAACATTCTTTCCGGTCCAAGGCACCTCTAGATTCGTCGGCAAGGAACCGTCCGCCCCGGCAAAGACGATACGCCCGGCACTGATCACCACACTGCCATCGTCGATGAAGCCCTCGGGTGTATAAAGACGTCCCTGACGTACCAGAAGATCCCCGCCCGTATGCTGCCGCGATTGTCCGTTAGTCTCTGACATTGCAGCCACCCTCCGATACATCGATTTCCTTTTCCCGCTTGGCCAACTCCTCGTCCAGGGTCTGTTTCATCAATTCTACCGGAGCCTGTCTGCCGGTCCAGATCTCAATGGCCAAAGCTCCCTGATGGGCCAGCATCCCCAAACCGGACAACACCCGACAACCGGCCCGTTCCGCCTCTTTCAAAAGCGCCGTACGCCTAGGCGTGTAGACGATGTCGCAGACCAGAAGCTCGCGGCGCAACAAATCGGCCGACACCAACGGAGGCTCTTTGTGATGCGGATACATGCCCGCCGATGTAGTGTTCACCAAAACGTCCGCATGGACAAGGGCCTGCAAAAACTCTTCCGATTGCGTATTCAAGGCAATCGCCTCGACATGAGTCTGAGGCACAAGTCCGTCCAGGAATTGACACAGCTGCTGAGCCCGGGCCAAGCTGCGATTGGCCAGCACCAGGCTGCGGGCTCCCGACAGCAACAATTGTACGGCAATGGCACGCGCCGCACCGCCTGCTCCCAACAGCAAGAATCTCTGCCCTTCGGGGGTCACGCCCGTCTCTTCGACAAGAGAGCGCAAAAATCCCGGAGCATCGGTGTTATGCCCGATCAGACGTCCGTTTCGGTTCTCAATGGTATTGACGGCACCGATCAGACGGGCCTGCGGAGTCACTTCATCCAATAGATCCAACACGGCCACCTTATGAGGTATGGTGACATTGACACCCTTCAGGCGCAGAGCGCGAATGGCGGCTACCGCATCGGCCAAGTACTCGGCCGACACATGCCATGGCACATAGACGTACGGCAGCCCCATGGCGGCAAAAGCTCTGTTTTGCATCGGTGGCGACAGCGTATGCTCCACCGGGTCCCCAAAGACCCCCACCACGCGTGTCTTGCCGTGAATAGCCATCGTCGTCATGGGCAACACTGCTCGCCCTCCTTGCTAAGCTCCCGGAGTGCGGCGCACAGGCAATGAAGACAGATCCACCCCCGATGCGGCTTCATCCGCCGCCGCTACCTGGTGGCGATAAGACAACGAGCGATTCTTCGGCTCACCTTCGAAGAGTATCGGCAGCAGATCCTCCACGTGAGACACGGAGACGACCTCCAAGCCGGGCACATCATCCGGTATCTCCGCCAGATTGTCACGCGGTATTACGGCCCGGACGACTCCCGCCCGTTTGGCGCCGAAGAGCTTCTCGTAGATCCCGCCCACGGGCTTGACGTATCCTTGGATGGAGACTTCACCGGTCACGGCCACATCTTGGCGAATCGGCCATCCCAGGATAGCGCTGGTGACAGCCATAACCACCGCCACTCCGGCAGAGGGACCGTCGATGCGTCCTCCGCCCACCACGTTGACGTGGACATCCCAATTGGCCAGATTCTCGCCCGTCAAAAGCCGCACCACGGCTGTGGCGTTAAAGACCGAATCCTGAGCCATAGATCCCGCCGTCTGATTGAAGCGCAACACGCCTTTACCCTTCTGAGCGGCCGGAAAAGCCACGGCCTCAACTTCCAATACCGACCCCAGATAACCGCTCACGGCCAAGCCGAGGATGCGTCCGATAACCGCCCTATCGCTGGCGCGCACGGGCGCATAGGGCACCAGACGGCTGACGCGAGCCACTTCCTCGACATCCTCGCATCTGATGACCACCTCGGGCGGCTCTGCCGAAGAGACCCGAACACCGTTCCCACTGATCCGCTGAAGAGCGATTCCGTAGGCATCGGCAAGCAGGCTGGTCGCTTTGCGTCCTTCCACGGTATAGCTGCTGATCAACTCGGCGGCGCCCTCCTCCAATCGCACGTTCAACTTCTGCGCCGCATTCTTGGCGATGGTGATCACCTGATCCGAAGTCAGAGGCTCAAAGAAAACCTCAGCACATCTGGACCGCAAGGCCATATTGATCTCCGACGGATCGCGCGTCGTCGCCCCGATCAACAGAAAATCCGCCGGTGCGCCTTCATCGAAGAGCTTGCGGATGTACTTCGGTATATTGGGATCCCCCGGATCATAGTAGGCCGATTCAAAATGCACCCGTTTGTCTTCCAACACTTTGAGCAACTTGCTCTGCAGCATCGGATCGAGCTCACCGATCTCGTCGATAAAAAGCACACCGCCGTGAGCCTCGGTGACCAGACCGGGCTTCGGCTCAGGCACTCCGGTGTCGGCCAGATCACGCCGCGCTCCCTGATAGATCGGATCGTGTACCGAACCCAAGAGCGGATTGGTGGCCTCCCTGGGATCCCAGCGCAACGTGGCCCCGTTTACCTCCACAAAGCGGGCCTCTTGATCGAAAGGAGTGAACGGCAAGGACTTGGCATACTCCAATGCCAGACGGGCGACCGTCGTCTTACCCACACCCGGTGGACCGTACAAAAGCACATGCTGTGGAAACGGTGAGGCGATCTTGGCGAACAAAGCCTTAATCGCTCTTTGCTGCCCAACGACCTCATCGATCGAACTGGGCCGCAACACTTCCGCAGCAGAACGGGCCAAGCGCCGACGATCCAGCTTTTCCAGCTCCGCATACTTGCGCAGAGTCTGAGCATTGTCAGGACCGCTTTCTTCTCGCAGGACTTGCATCCGCAACTCCCTGAGATAATCCTCGTGGCGCACCTGCATCTTAACGGCCACTTTCCTCTCGAGAGAGTCTTCCACGCTGCGCCGGGCCACCATCTCGGCCAGCTCTTCTTCGATGGCGTCCAGCACCTCAAGGATGTCGCCGCCCAGCTCATCGATGGTGGGATCCTCGAAGACGATCCGCTTCAATCCCAAGACACGCTCGGAGATATCCCGGGAACGCATCATGTCCAAGGCATCGAGTTTGCCGGCTTTCAAAACCATCCGATCAGTGCCTATGATACCGGACAATACGTCGTACAGCGCGTCTACCCTTCGCGTCAGCTGCTGCTTTTCAGAAGATGACATGCGACGAAGCTTCGGCTTTGCCTTACGCCTTTTGTACCATGACAGTCTCATGCACTACGCGGCACCGGGCACCGCCCCCTCCTCCCAAACGGGCTTCTGTGAGGGTAGCCCCCATGATACAAACGGGCCAGCCCGGCTGGCCCGGGGGTCACTACTCCGCAATCACTTTCACCACGAGTTCCGCATTAACCCCTTGGTAAAGCTTGACGGGAATCGTATACTCACCCAGGTTTTTTATCGGTTCCGGAAGATCAATCCGTCTTCTGTCGAGTTCTACGTTGAACTGACGCTGCACGGCATCAGCGATATCCTGAGACGTGACAGAGCCAAAAAGACGGCCGCCTTCGCCTGTTTTCGCCGTGATGGTTACGGTCGTTCCGGACAGACGCCCAGCCAAAGCCTTGGCTTCTTCTTCCTCTCTTAGTGCCTTCTTGCCTGCTATTTCCTTTTCATGTTCCAGCCGACGCAAATTGGCCTTGGTGGCCTGCACGGCCATACCGCGCGGTATGAGGTAGTTGCGTGCATAGCCGTCCGCCACATTGACGACATCGCCGGCCGCACCGATTTTTTCCACGTTTTGAGTCAGAATGACACGCATGCTCAGCCCTCCGTTTATGATTGTCTTCGACATGCACTATCTTCTAAAGCAGATCGAGCCGCCTGAGATCAAACCACGAATCCAATAATCCGACCAGGACCATCAAGGGTGTCAGCAGAGTCAAAAGCACGGTGACCGTAATCGCCGCCCATCTGCGAACATTCCATCTGGAAAGATAAAACCAGACCACGGCCAGACCCTGAATCGCAAATACAAAACGAAATACCATCTCTAAATTGGCGGCCAAGGCAAGCAACCAAGATGCCTGCGAAGTCCAAGGAAGCAAAGGCAGGCCCACTCCGGCAATATAACCCCAGGTGTAATACCAGGGTAAACGCCAAAGACCAAAGGGGGGAAACCACGGGATCTTCGCTCCCAGGCGTTGGAGCCAACGACCGGCGATCCAGTAGTTGACAAAACAGACAAAGGCGGATGACATGGCGGTCATGGCCGGCCATACCATTCGCAGATGATCGGTCACGGCGACCAGCTCTTTTTCTGAGAGAGCCAAGGCCCCACCGGCCGTCGTGCCAATCCGATCCAACTGTTCTATCCACAACTTCAGAGTCTCATCGAGCAGATCGACTCCAAAGACCAGGCGCGAGACATAAAAGAAGGCTCCGAAGGCCAAAAAAGCAGCCGCCCATCCCACGACCAGTGTCTGCCGCAAAGAAAGCCCGT
The DNA here is from genome assembly GCA_001513395.1 of Clostridia bacterium DTU080. Lineage (GTDB taxonomy): Bacteria > Bacillota > Limnochordia > DTU080 > DTU080 > DTU080. Next base: position 11,805 of record LFTP01000237.1, on the reverse strand, counting down.
CACGCCATGCCTCTCCTAGAGCAACCCCCAAACCCAACATGAAGAGAATCAGTATCAAGGGTATTGGATGTTGCATCAATCCGCCTACGACGATTCCGGACAAAAGAGCGGTCGTAATACCGGTTCGCAACCCGTGGCGATACAAAAGGACGGCCAGAGGTGCCGGAGCTAAAACGAGTACTGATGAGAATATCGTGCCCAAGACGGCGGTGATAAGAGTGGCCAGAATCAGAAACAGCCGCTCACGCCCCGTCGGCACTCCAGGATCAGAGGACATGCGGCCCCCCCTCGCGCTATTATTATCTCGCCATCATTTCCTCGAAACAAGAGCCTTGTCCTGCCTGGAGCGCAAGGAAGCTCACGCAGACGTCAAACGGGCCGCTACTGCAGCCCGTTTGACAATCGTTGCGCGCAATCATATTAGGCAGCGACAGCGCTCCTTATGGAAAAGGACTCTTCCGTCACTGATCAGTCAGCGGTGTAGGGCAGCATAGCCAATTGCCTCGCCCGCTTGATAGCCAGGGTCAGCTGCCTTTGATGACGTGCACAGTTTCCTGAGATACGACGAGGAAGGATCTTCCCGCGCTCAGTAAGAAAACGGCGCAGCCGCCCTACCTCCTTATAGTCGATCCTGTCGATCTTATCCACACAGAAGCTGCAGACCTTCCTGCGTCTTCTGCCACGCTCTCTTGCCATAACGAGCCCTCCTCACAGAGCCGCGTCAGCCTCAACGATCATCTCAGAAGGGGACATCATCCGCATCCGGTCCCGGATCGTCGAGCCCCGGCGAGTCCGGAAACCCGGACGAATCCGTAAAATAGCCGGATTCGGATTCATGCGGCGGCGGTGATTGCGAACCAGCGAAGTCCCGTTTGCTGTCCAAAAAACGGACAGTGTCCGCGTACACCTCCGCAGCTTGACGCCTTTGACCTTCCCACTCATATTGCCTTATCTGAAGCCGTCCGTCGACTGCGATCAACCGACCCTTGTGGAGATTGTTGGCTACAGTCTCTGCCAACCCGCGCCAACAGACAATATCGATAAAATCGGTTTCGCGTTGTCCCTGTTGATTCGTATAAGGCCTGTCCACGGCTATTCGCATATTCGCAACCGGTATGCCGCTGCTGGTATAACGCATCTGCGGATCCGAAACCAGTCGCCCGATAAGGACTATCCTGTTTAGCATACCCAATCACACTCCCCGTGTTAGTCACGCCCGGGGCCTAGTTATCCTCCAACCGAACCAACAGGTGCCGGACCACTGTGTCGGTGATTTTCAACACGCGTTCCAACTCGGCCGCCACGGCAGGCTGAGCGTTGAACTGCATCACCACGTAGTAGCCCTCGGTCAGTCCTTTAATCTCGTAGGCGAGCCTCCGCCTACCCCATTTCTCGACGTTGACGATCTCTCCGCCATGATCGGTAACAAGAGAGACAAAGCGCCCGATCTGAGCGTCGTAGGCCTCTTCGCTTTCCAGACCGGGATTAAATATCGTCACCACTTCGTAAGGACGCACCGCTGGCACACCTCCTCCCTCTGGACATGCGGCCCCAGGCACGATCCTGGAGCAGGGTTTCACCCGAGTATAACACGATTGGAGTATCCGGGCAACTGTTCTGAGTGAGCCCGCCATGAACCTTTAGAACAATAGTGAATTCGGGCTTGATCCCAAGACTCCTTTTCGTCTAAGACGTCTGCGAGCCGCCATGCCGCTTTTGACTTCATCATCAACTAGTCTGTCCGAACCGGCCCAAAGAAAGGACACCTGCGTTGAAACGGGAACTGTTACGCCATAGGTTCAGTCTCGGGAGGCAAGCCCATGGGCCGAAAACACGAACCGGGCGTGCAATGGACGGTTTGGGGCATAGCTGAAGTGTGTTGTTGGATCGGACACTTTCCCCATGCCATGCCCACGGGCAACGACGCTGCGGAATGCCTCGAAGCCCATCTGGATGCAGGCATTCGCCATGTAGTGTGGGCACTCGGACGCAGTGTGATCGAATTCCACACCTTGATGCCCGGAGTGACGGTCCGCGGTTTCAACACGCATACTGAACCGCTGACCGTACAACAACGTGCGGTAAACCGCATGTTTCGCGAAAAATGCCAACTCCGGACCGCGCTGTCGTATGCAAATGAACATGGCATGACCCTGTGCGGCCGTCTGGCAATGAACCGTCATTATTCGCCCGGGAGCATTCACCGCTCACGTTTTGCCACCTTGCATCCGCAGTTTTGTGAGATCCGCAAAGACGGCTGGCTCGATCCGTCCCGGTTGAGCTTTGCCGTGCCTCAATATCGCGAGGAGCGCCCGAACATAATCATGGAGGCGGTTCATATCGGCTGTCACGGTATCCAACTTGATTTTTGCCGACAGCCGCCTATNNNNACAGCCGCCTATGGCCCGCTATCATCCGGGATATGTAAACGCCTTTGAGAAAGAGTATGGCCTCGATCCCAGGCGGTTAGGCCTCGAAGACGGAGAGATCTTTTTGGAATGGTGTCGCTTCCGTGCCGCATCAATCACGCAGCTTCTTCGCCGCACTAAAGAAGTCTTGAATGAATACGGTCATCGGTTCGGACGCCGAATACCCCTGCAAGTCAGGGTGCCCAACGACGGATTCGTCTCGAATCTGATCGCCGGACTCGATGTTGTCGGATGGGCAGAAGAAGGCCTAATCGACGAACTCGCCCTTAGCGAGCTGCAATGGTTGACTGAATTCAACGACTTCAGCGACCTGCCATACGTAGAACTCGGCAAAAAACACGGAATACCCGTCTTTGCCGCCGGCAATTGTCTGCCCGTGCAGCGTGACGGATGGTCCGGTCAAGTCAATCCCAAAGGTGTCAATCCTCTCGTCTTAGCGCGTCGAGCCTTGCAATCGGCAAGAGACGGCGCACAGGGTATCGCGCTGTATCAAAGTGACACCGGCGTACGCTGGCCCGATCTGGCTCCGTTTCTGCCGCATTTTCACGACCCCGATGATCTGGCCCGACTCATAGGCGCAGAGGCGCTACGTTGTCACGGAAGAAAACGCTCACTACGGCATTGACAATCATTCCGGGCCCAAGACTTTTTTTCCTCAAGGGCGGCAGATCCCGGATCAGGCGTATAGGCGATATATCTACCGTTCAAAGGAGGGCGACGGAAGATGCGCTTGTTCAGTTGGTTTTTTACCGCACAGGCCAACGAAAGAGACGTTCCCACCCGAACTCTTGAGCTTCCGCCGGGGCCCGGCAACCCGCGCAACAGCGAAGGTGCTTTTGTATCGCTCAAAGACGGACGAATCATGTTCATCTACTCACATTACACGGCCGGTCAAGGCAGCGATCATGATCCGGCCCAATTGTGTGGGCGTTATTCGTCCGACGGAGGCAAAACATGGACGGTGCAAGATCGTCTTATCGTAGAAAACGAAGGCGGCATGAACGTCATGTCGGTTAGCCTGTTGCGCCTGCAAAACGATAAGATCGCTCTTTTTTATCTGCGAAAAAACAGTGAAAAAGACTGCCGGCCCGTCATGCGTATTTCGAACGATGAAGGCGAAAGCTGGGGTCCGCCGGTGATGTGCATTACGGATGAAATCGGATACTACGTACTCAACAACGACCGCGTCATACAGCTGCAAAACGGACGGCTGGTGGTTCCTGTCTGCCTCCATACGAGCAAAGACTCTCCGCAGATGGATCGCCTGGGCACCGTAATGTGCTATCTCTCCGACGATAACGGCAACAGCTGGCGGCGAAGTAGTTCGATGCACAAGGGGTATGACGCGACAGGCAAGCGCATCACCGTCCAAGAACCGGGCATTGTTGAGATGAAAGATGGACGGCTCATGATGTTCATGCGGACGAATCAGGGGTGTCAGTATCTTGCCTTCTCTGAAGACGGGGGCGACACCTGGAGCCCGCCGCAGCCTTCAGCCATCGCTTCGCCCTTGTCACCGGCGTCGGTCAAGCGCCTGCCGACGGGTGATCTGTTGTTGGTCTGGAATGACCACAGCCGTATACCGGATCATCTGCGCAACCGCCGTGTACCGCTGAGCGTGGCGATATCCAAAGATGAAGGGCGGACATGGCAGCACACCAAGGTCCTGGAAGGCAATCCGGAAGGCTGGTACTGCTACGTCGCCATTCACCCGGTGGATGACAGCGTTCTGTTGGGCTATTGCGCTCGCGGTCTGGCGCATATGCGCATCACCCGGATTCCTGTCGCCTGGTTATATACCGCCCAACCCGACCGGCCTCAAACGAACGGACTGGGAGGTTTTTTCAACGACTAGACGGGAGGCGTTGTAATGATGCGCTATCGTGACACGGGCGCTTTGCATCCCGACTTCCACGGCACCATGAATGCCACGCTGGAGTATTTGGGTTCCACTTACGGACGGGAAGCGCTGCGAGCGGTGTTTGCGGCTACGGCGCAAAATGTATACAGCTCGATTTACGAAAAAATCCGGCGCGGTGATCTGAGCGAACTGATCGAACACTGGCGATACTATCTCGACCGCGAAAACGCTGATTACACGCTGGATGTGGACGATTCGGGAGTCACACTCACCGTAAGAGACTGACCGGCCGTCGCTCATGTGCGCCGATTGGGTTTGAACCAGTCTAAGTTTTTTTGTGACCAGACGATCTTGCTCAACGAAGCGTGGTGCGAAGGTACGCCTTTTGAGGCCTTCACCACGATCATAGAAGAAGGTCACTGCATACAACGCATACGGCGCCGCTCATGCGCCGACGGTGGTGAAGCCAATGATCCCGAGTGATCATTTCGTACGCTTCTACAACGAGGTTTTCAAGTTCCTGGACAGCCAAGGCGACGGAGAGCTGGAGAAGTACTATCGGCTTATATCCGAGCAGCAAGAGATGCACTGCCTGGAGCTTTTTCGCAGCCAGGGGCTGACCGGAATGAAAGCCTACTGGGATCGCATAGCCTACGAAGAAAACTGCGACATGACCAATACGGTTTATCCTGATCGCTTTGAGTTGGTCATGCATCGCTGCCCGAGTCTCAGCAAGGTCTTGGACAATGATGCGGATCCGTTCGAACGCTATTGCGAGCACTGCCCGGGATGGGTTGTCCCGTTGCTGCGCAAGGCCGGTTTTCATTGTGAGTATGACATCATGGACCCCGCCGTCCCGCAATGTCGAATGATTGTCTATCTCATTGAGAGGCGCTGAGTCACAGTGGGAATCCAGCGCCCCTCGTACACCGGCCTCGGATGGCAATTTGGTCCAAATACTTGCGCACGACGCCTCCGAACTCAGTGATATACTCTTCCCTGGCTATCTGCCCGCGCACGAGCCGCGCCCTGAAGGCGTAGGCTTCGGAAGGCAAATCCGTCGTCCACATGACCATTGACCAAGGATTGGCGCGGCGGACTTCATCCGTAATGAAGCAGTGACCCAGCGCAATACGCTCGGATGGATACCGTTACGATACAGCGGGTGCCACGGCCGAACACGCGGCCGCCGCCATGCCCATGTTCACGTTCCACTGGGCCTGTATTTCGGGGCGGAAAAGCCATTTCATAGCCTTCCAAGCAGCCTCCTGACGTTCGGAAGCGACATTCATGATCCCCAGGCTGCGATCTGCGAAGGTCGTGACCGGGTGAATGCCTGGCCGAGAGCGCAAAGGCGACGCTGGCTTGAGTGCGCTGCCGGAGGCCGCTACGCTATCATCTGTTCGCGCATCGGACCCGCCTAAAATATGACTGCGCAGTGGAGTCTGTCGTCCATCTCATGTATACCTCGATAGCCAAGCAACAGCGAATTGGCCGCGCCAAGAACTCGATCATAGATCACCCGGGCATGTTCGGAGTTCACCAAAGACTCAAGGCTTTCGCTCACAAGCACCCCTGAGGGAGCAAAAAATCTACCCGGCTTGGCGGCTTTTGAGGCAGACGGTGCCTCGGAGCTCTAAACATAGCCCGAAAAAGCAGTCCCGGTTTTCCGACGAACTCATCTTTGAGAGCAAGATCGAAGCAGGCAAGAAATCCTTGACTCGGCGACCCCCCCATACCGGGCGAAAAAGCCCACTCCCGCGCAACGTCGGGGCAAAGGCCCCATGAGCGCCGGGAGTGAGCGTATGATTGACGCCGACCAGTTCCTTTGGGAGCGGTATGCAGGCATCTTCCGACAGATATACCCCGGCTCTATGCACAATCCGACTTCGCTAATCCGATTCTATCGGCCTGAGATGGTTATTCCCGGCACGACAACCCAAGGGAGAATGGACCATCCGAAATCCACTCGCTCTTTGGAGACCACCTTGAGATTTCGAAAGGCCTCGGCGAAATTGCCGGAAACCATCGTCTCCCGGATGGGATAAGCAATCTGTCCGTCTTCGATGTAGTAGCTGTTTTTGGCCACCCCGGAGAAATCGCCGTTGGCACTGGGAGATCCTCCTGAAAAACGGACCAACAACACGCCCTGCTTCACCCCGCGGATTGCCTCCTCCAACGGAGTGGTCCCCGGTTCGACAACATAGGCTCCGCCGTTGTTTTTGGCTCTTTCGCGTCCCGTCTTTTTGGCGCCATACAGACTGAGTAAGTAGCTTTTGAGCACTCCCCGATCAATGATCGTGCTGTTTTCGGCCGCATAGCCGTCTCCCGTGACAAAATACCCGTCGGCTATCTCGGAAGAGACCGGCCGGGAATGCAAAGTAAACTCCGCACCGGCGATCTTCTCGCCCAGACTGTCCTTATAGAGGCTGGTCCCGGAAATCAGCGGCCTGTCACTCAAAGGATGAGTCAAAAAACCGAGGAAAGAGCCCAGGCAATCGGGCGCTATGATCATATCGCCCATGAACTTGCCCTTTACGGGACGCGTGCGCACCTGTTCGGTCGTCTGCCGAAGCATGATATCCAAAGAACCTCGTTCCAGCAGCTCCTGCTCGAGATCGCGCATAGAGAATCCGGTGTAATTGAAGGAAGAGACCTCATCGCCTTCGCGTGCCGAAAAAAGAGCGTTGAACCGGTAAACGCCTTGCTCCGTCCGGTAATCAACGCCGTTAGAGTTGACGAAACTCCAGTTGTGACGGGAAAAACTCAAATAAGCCTGTCGCAACATAATCGTAGGATATTTGTCAGCCACGGTATCCAAGAATTCCTTCATCCTATCGTACATGGCATCATGATCGGGCTCTTTGGCTCCGCTCTCAAAACTGGCCGGTTCTTGTGCCTCCGCAATGTCGAATGCCGGATCGGGCTGCGAGACCGCAGCCATGGCCAGGGTGTCAGTTGCCGCCCGATCGATGGCCGACGGTTCAAGGCTGTTGAGGCTAACACTTCCCTTCTTCTGATCTTTGATGGCCATAAGATTGACGTTGACATTCATAGTGGAACGCAACAGACCTATCTGCGCCCGCTCCACATTCAGCTCGGTGACTACGGAGGTGCTCACTCCGCAACTGGCTTTGTCCGCCCCGGCCTTTAACAAAGCGTCAAGTGCCTCTTGAGCGACTTCATCGCCGTGTCTCATGGTCTATCTCCCTCCCAGAGTGATCTGGCACTTGATGGCCGGACCCCCCATGCCCACGGGGATGGCCTGTTTCTTACCGCACATGCCTCCACTGCTCCACCAGTGCTGATCGGAAACCATGGTGACCGTCTTTAGGACGTCGTAGGCCACCCCGGAGATCGTCGTGTCACGGATGGCCCTGCCCAGCTTGCCGTTTTTGATCTCATATCCCAATACCACACCGAACATGAACTCGCTTGTGGAATCCGCCTGGCCGTTACTGGCTTGAATTAGGTAATAACCGTCTTCCACCGAGGCGATCATGTCTTCCAGCGAGCTGTCGCCGGGCAAGATAGCCGTATTGCGCATCCTGATCAAAGGCTCATCGGAAAACGCATAAGCCCTGGCGTTGCCGGTCGGAGCCACGCCAAAGATCCGTGCCGATTCTTTGTTGTGCATGAAATTCCGGAGAACCCCTTGCTCGATGAGCGTCACATCCTGACCGGGCGTACCTTCGTCGTCGACGTAAACAGGTACCGGACAGACTTCCCCGAAGGCCGTATGAGCAAAATCGACCAGGGTGATCAAAGGACTGGCCACTTCCTGATTGAGCAAACGACCGGCTACTGAACCGGAGAGAACCAAATCCGCCTCCGTGGTATGGCCTATGGCCTCGTGAGCCAAAATGCCTCCAAGCTTGGCATCGAGAATGCAGGTCTTGACTCCCGCTTCGGCAAACACACCCTCTTTTTTGCGCATGAGGTGTTCGTAGAGCCGATCGATCATGGAATGCAAGACCTCATCTGACGGAAGTGTGTCTTCGAATTGGCCCAGCCCTCCGTGAAGGTCAAACACTTCGACGGGTCCGTCATTGGCCTGAGCGGCCAGATTAATGTAGATGAAGCTCCTTGGAATGAGCGAGCGATAAAAAGAGCCCTCCGAGGTGAGTAACGTCTTTTCTATCTCCAAGGAGCTTAGGCCTACCGACCTGCTCGTCAGATCCGGATACTCGGTTGATATGTAATTGTCAACCTCCTTGGCGTAAGCCAGCAGATCCTTCTGGGATAGCCTCGGTTTTTTGGTCGAAAAATCCTTCTCAAGATGGGCAACGACGGAAGGCAAGGGACCCTGCCCCTTATCCTCCCGGGCGTGAAGAAAGTCTGCGTTTTGTTGAGCCAGGCTAAGCACAGCCTTGATGCTGTCGTCACTGGGATCCGGACTGGATGCAAAACCCCACGAACCCTGGCGATAGACGCGAGCAGACACCCCTCGTGAACTGCTGCGAGAGTTGCCCGTGTTGTTTCCGTTGAGGAAGCCGATCCCAATCGTTCGATTCTCTTGCATTCGAAGCTCAGTGTAATCCTTCAAGAAGGCTGCGTACCGCTTGAGGTCCACTGCAGCCATAGACATGGCCTCCTTTCCGCAATTTAGGCCGGAATAACCTCTACACTTCAATGCTAAGTTCCTCTATAACATAGCTCTGTATACAATTTGAACACGTAACGGACAAATCCCTGCTTTCAAAAACCGCCTTCGCCGGCATCAGTATCCTTATGCTGTGCAGCAAGTGGACCCGGTAATCCTTCAGTCTATTACATAGGTCCGTCCGTGTAAGCTACAAAAAAGATCCGGCCTGTGGAATATCCCAGCCGCAGCCGGCTGAAACTCCAAAGGGGTGGCTTTTTATCCCCACTTGACGTTATTGAGGGGGATGACGTCGATGCAATGGGAGTGCGAACTCAAAAGACTCTTGGCGGCCTACGAAGCCGTGCAAAAAGAGCTGGAGCGAAAGACCGGAGAATCGGACGGTCAGTACTACGAAGGAAGCAAAGACGCCTATGATTATGTGATCAACAGTCTGCGCAACCTCCTCAACCACGCGGCGCGCTCTGTCCGACACGCTAGCCGCGACGTAGCGGCCTGAGCGACGATATGCCGGGCCTGCCGGCAAGTGACAGACCCGGCCGACCGGACAAGGAAGACTTGCGCTTTTCACATCATTTAAGCTGCCCGCAAACGACACCGCTCCCGAAGTGCCGTAGCGTCCCGTCAGTCCTTCCGGATCGTCTGACGGTTCGATAGACAGCACCGGATCCACTTACCGACGTTGCGGGACTCGCCTCACATCGGCGCTAATGACTCTCTTTTGACCGGCTTATCTCCGTCTCCCAATCTTTCAGAAGCCGGCTCCAAAGAGCATGAGCGTTCTCAAGAGCAGCCCGAGGCGATATCTGCCTGTCGTAGGTCTTTAGGATCAGCTCGTTCAATTCCGTCTGAGCGATGTCACGCGGCGGTGTAATCACCGAACGCTGCAAGTAGGGCTCCATGGCATACCACATCTCGATCCCCGGCTGCACTCCCATCATTCTGTGCAGCATATCGAGACGACCGCTGAAGAACCAACCTATGCGCTGGATTTCAAAGAGAACATCGTCACTGGTCAACATGGTGATCCACTCCCAAGCCAGATCCTTGTTTTTACTGGCACTGGGAATGGCCAGACCGTTGGCAAAAACGTGCGCCACAGGAGTGCTGCTTGGTGTCCGACGCGGGGCGAACAGACCCAGGCGGTGGACAAAATCGGGATCGCGGGCCACCATGGAGCGTATACTATGCGGAGCCAAGCTGCGCATGGCGATGCGTCCTTGGAGAATGTCGCCGGACATGACGGGCATGGCTCCCTGTCCTGCCTCGTACAATGCCAACAGCGTCTCCAAAGCCTCCAACGCCTGTGAAGAAAGGAGATTGGAAGTGAATCGATCGATATCCACGGCAGGCAAACCCGCCTGGCGCATAAACCAACTCAGCTGATGTGTTTGTGCCGCACCCGCTCCGACAACGGCAAATCCCCGAACCGCAACTCGGTCTCCCTCAACGCGCGTTAAACGAAGCGCGTATTGCGTGAGCTCATCCCAGCTGGCCGGCGGCTTCTCCGGGTCAAAACCCGATTCCGCAAAGACCTGTTTATTGTAGCCGATGCCGCGGAAATCGAGGTTTTGCGGAACGACGTAGACATGCCCCTGCCAACTCATGGCCTCCCACAGGCCCTTAGAAAAGCGCGATGTGTAGGGCCAACGAACCAAATAACGATCAAGAGGTTCCAAAAGTCCCAGCGAGCCTTCTTCGTACGGCGAGTAAAACCCCGTGACGACCACATCGGGAGGTCTGCCGCCGGCGGTCAAAACTATAGTCCTTTCCATGCGCGTGTTCCAATCGGCGGTCAGCAAAGCGACCTCGGCATCGTGCATCCCCTTGAACTGGGGAACCACTTCATCCTGCAGATACTTGATCAACTCACCCGAATAAGCAACGGTCAAAAACGTGATCTCCCGGGCCGCTTCGGCAGCAGCGCCGACCAAAAGCAGCAAAACCATGATGAGCGATAGACACCGTCCGCCACCCGGCATTTTTGGTAACCCCCCCTTTATAATCAAGGCAGATGCTTTGAGGCTTTCAAGTACACGTATCCCAGCTCAACCACATCATCCGCCCTATCTCCTTCCTTGACGGTCAGACGCACATACTCCGCTCCGGCGACGGGGACCTCTCCTTTGAGAGTCAAATTGAACCAACCTTCGGCCGATGGCCCCTCCGAATCGACGGTGTAAGACAGACCGTGCCAAGTCGCGCCATCCTTTGACACGGCTATGTCTACAACTCGAGTGATGTCAGTACGACGCGCGTAGACGGTAAAGACAAACTCCTTCAGACGGGGCAACTGCCAGGTGAGATACCCCTCTTCGGCACCCTCTTCCAGACGTATCCTTTCACGGTCACCGAAGAAAGCGTCCGGGTTTTCAGCCGCGTACTCCCAACCTTCCGAACGATCCACGTCCAGCATCCGATCAATGCCTCCGAACCAGCCGCTTTGCATGGGAGGCAGAATCGTATCCTCAAGAATCTCCCAGTTGTCGATGACGATCCGAAACGTATGCCGCGTGGAGTGTCCGGATGACGTCGTCATGCTGATCTCCAAATCATAGGTGCCATCGGCGAAATCAGCGGTATTGAAGCGGAATGTACTCGGCACGTCTTTGCCGACGTAAACGGTGATCGCCTCACCGACTTCAGCTCTCTGTACCGGAGCCAATCTCACGGCGAATTCCCGGACTTCCTCGGGACCGACCATGCTTTCCAGAATCAGCGGCACGATGCCGCAGACACGCTCGCCGCGCGACAGGCTCGGAGAGAGCAGGCTAACGTGAAGGATCTCAAACTCATGCCTGTATCGTTGCTCCAACAAACCCCGCCGGATCCGAACTTCCACCTGATGGCTTCCGGGTGCCAATTCCGAAACGGAAAGGCTCAGATCCTGAGGTAGATGATCTCCTTCATAG
>LFTP01000325.1 GCA_001513395.1 Clostridia bacterium DTU080 | reverse complement strand
GTCGCGACGACAGACACGGCTTTCCCCGCAGTAAGCCGAAAGCGGTAAAACGTGTAAACGTTTTCCAAACCGGAGAGATGGTCCGTGCGGTGATCGAGAAGGGGAAATACCGGGGCGAGCATGTGAACCTGGCGGTGGTTCGAGAGAGCGGACGCTTCGATGTAACAGTGGCCCCGTGAAAGAAGACCACGATATCGTGGAGACGACCTAGACTGCCGCAACGTCTTGGCGCTCATGCTCAGGACTTTCGCCGCACAACGTCAAGTGTTTGAATAAAGACTTGACGCCGAACATGCGACGCCAAAGCGCCATGAGTATCACAAGCCATTCGGCGGGACCGTACCATGGAACCCGAGGAAAAACAAGGGCTGCCCCTCGGCCAGGTCGTGGGACAGCCCCATTGATTTCATCAGTCCAGGAAACCCTTGATCAGTACCACCGGTGTGCCTGCGTCCGAGGAGCCGCTGACCAGATCAGCTAACGTGGCAAGCAGATCTTCCATTCTGCGCGGCGTCGTACCTTCGGTTTCGGCACTTCCCGGAGTGGGAGTCTCTTTTTTGCGCGCTTCCAAGGCCGCTTCAATATCAGCGATGCTGCTGCCTTTGAGCCACATGTCATCCACGATGTACTTGTACTTCAATCCACAGCGATAGCGATCGCGCAAGCCCGCGGTGATACCGAATGCGGGCTGCGGGTCGGCCAGCTCGTAAATACCCGTGGACGGATCTCGGTAGGCGCCGTCACCGTAGATTATCACTTCTATGTGTTTGCCCAACCTTTCGGCCACGAGGCTTTGGAGCTCATTGGCTATCTTGCTGGCTTCCCTGGGAGCCAGTTTGAGCACGTCATCCGATGATAGGTTGCTGCCCAACAGACCCCACTCAGACCAAGCGGTCTCGCCTGTAGTGCACAGGTCTTGCAACGTGATGCAGTTTTGATTTGCGGCCTGCAACTGTTGCCTCAATCGATTCCGACTGTGGACATTGGCCACTACAATGCCGTCCGGTTCATGCCGGATCAACTCCAGCGGATCATTGCACAGATAAAGGTTGGGCCGAGCGCCCTGATCATCGATGATCTGTTGATAGAGCTCTATATAATCCACACCGGTGATGGGATGGCGCGTTCTGTTGTTGCCAAGCTCAGCCAACGAGATGACGTCCTTGTCCTCTTTTCCCAGGGCCTCAGCGGCCTCTTTTGACAACAGCGGATTGCCTACCTCATCAGTCGGGTGGGCAAACTGCACTATGACTTCCCCAGAGTTTACGGCCCTGGCAAGACCCTTGAGGATCAAAGAAAAACGATTACGGCTGAGAAGGGGGAACAAGACCCCTAGCTTGGCATTTGGCTTGAGATTCAGCTTCCGGCGCGTATCCAGGGCAATATCGTCAGTGGTAACGAGGTTGTTCTGAGCTCTGGCGACAATCGATTCGGTGATGCAAACCGTATCATCGTCATGCAAAAGGCCATCGGCATCGCATTTCTCCAATGCGTCGTAGACCATGTGCACGATATCGCTTCCGGGTACGACGACCCCCATTTTCAGGCCTAAGGCAGATATTCCTATATAATCGGGCAACCTGGTCACTTTCACACATCCTCATTTCTTGTCGGACTCATAGACGATGGCACCACTCAACAAGTACACCTCATACGTCTCCGTTTGTCAATATCGACGCCGGCAAATATGATCTGTCTGCGCCAATGTTGTTTGGCGAGCGGCTGCAATCTCAACTATAGCATCCGTTCATTGGAGACATCGATGTGCGGCGATGTGACACAGAAGATGGTTGAAACCATGATGTGGGATGCATCGCCTGACGGCTTCGGAGAGGTCAGCGACTCCATAGACCGGGGCTGTCAGGAGGAAACCCCAGCAAAAAGTGTTCTTGACAAAACCTGACTGTCCCTGCCGGTGGTATCGCTCTTTTTCGACCACGTGACTTTTGAAGCCGCGACACCGACTTCGCTCATTGTCAGTGAAAACGGCAATGCCCAGGCCCTTGAGAGTGATGAGCAATCGTTGTGGTGCGTTCTTGAACCTTTTATGGATTCTTGGGCAGGTTTAGAGGCCGTTGCAGGGATTGACGCCTTTTTGACCGTGCTCCATGACTGTCCGGATTGCATCCGCGGGCGGTGATAGGGTACGCGACGGTGACGGCCGTATTTCACGTGTCGCGACAGTAGTACATCCGGTCGCCTTTTGCGACCATCGGCGGCCAGCGGAAGAAAGGCGGATCTTGTACGGCTGTGGGAGTCTTTGGCTAGATGTCATGGGATTTGCGCCAGTGACGCGGTATTCCTCTCACTTGCCGTGCTCATCGGTATCCGCACGAAAAAGCGTTGTGAACCATATGCTAAGGCCAGTGAATAAGCAAAAAAGGGGTGAGAAAAGATGACCGGACATCGGACCCTGTCCTCCTTGGCAGTCGGTGAAGAGGCATTGGTCTGCGAAATAGAGGCTGACGTTGAGACGCGCTGGCGTCTGCTTGATCTGGGTCTGGTTCCAGGGACTCGCATCAGAGTGATCAGGCGAAGCCCTTTGGGCGATCCGGTCTTGTACGTGTTCAGAGGGACTGCAATGGCTTTGAGGCAGGCGGATGCACAAACCGTGAGAGTCAGGGACGTAGGGGAGGCGTAAACGATGTCCGCTCGGTGGCGGCTTAGGTTTCGCCGGCGAGCCTCCGGAAGCGGTCGCCATCCGGTGGTGGCTTTGGCCGGGAATCCGAACACGGGGAAGACAACGCTGTTTAACCGTTTGACGGGCATGCGACAGCATACCGGCAACTGGCCCGGTAAGACCGTCTTGCGCACAGAGGGTGTATGTCTGAGCCCATTTGGGACGTTCAGGATCATTGATCTGCCAGGCACATACACACTACTTGCTGCCACTGCTGAGGAGCGTGTGGCCAGGGATTTTATCTGTTTCGGCCAACCCGACGCCACGATCGTCATGGCGGATGCTACCGCTCTTGAGCGACACCTCACCCTGGTCTTACAGGTTATGGAGATCACAAATAGGATAGTTGTCTGCGTCAATTTGATCGATGAAGCCCAACGCAAAGGAGTGGCGGTGAATACGGGCGCATTGGAGGAGAGTTTGGGCGTACCTGTAGTGGCCACGAGCGCCCGGAGCGGTAGCGGGGTCACGGAACTGATGAGAGCCGTGCGGCAAGTGGTGGACGGAAGAATCGAGCTTCGTCCGCGACAGGTAACATACGGCGAACTCGTGGAACAAGCGGTGGACGACGTGATCGCCATGATGGATCCGATGTTGGCCGCTCACGTCAACAGCCGATGGCTCGCACTCCGTCTTTTGGAGAAAGACCATACCGTTTTTGAGGCTTTGCGGGAATATCTTACGGAACGCGACATGCCTCAGGACACTCTCATGGATGGGATCTTAGCCCTGGCCGGAAGATGACGAAGAAGACTGCTGCGGTCTCTGTTTTGGCCCAGAGCGTGTGGTTGGTATCCCCATCGAATAGAAGGTGACGCGCACCTCATTGGCGCGCGTCACAAACTCAAATCCGGGTCTATGTCGGACCCTTATTTTTTCTCCCTTCTGAAGCACAGGAACCAGTCGAGGCAGTAGTAGTCATCGTCTTGCTGTTCGACACGCTCTTGAGCAGCCCCACAGGAGCCGGGAGGAGGAATGATGACATCATCACCGGGCCTCCAGTCGGCGGGAGTGGCTATGCCCTCAGCGTCAGCTTTTTGCAAGGCGATGACGATCCGCTTAATCTCGTCGAAGTTTCGACCGGTCGACTGCGGGTAGTAGAGTATGCAACGCACCTTGGCCTTGTCGTCGATGATGAACACCGCTCGCACCGCTTGTGTGGTCGAAGCGTTGGGCTGAATCATGCCGTACTTCTTGGCCACTTCCATCTTGATATCGTCGATCAGCGGGAAGGTGACCTCGACGTTCTTCATACCCTTCCACTCGATCTTTTCCTTGATGGTGCGCAACCAGGCGATGTGAGAAAAAAGACCGTCAACGGAGAGTCCGATCAACTCTACATTGAGCTTTTTGAACTCCTCCTGCATGGTGGCAAACGTCATGAACTCGGTCGTACAAACCGGGGTGAAGTCAGCGGGATGGCTGAAGAGAATGACCCATTTTCCCTTGTAATCATCCGGGAAGTTGATCACGCCTTGTGTCGAGTTCGCCTTAAAAGCCGGGGCGTCGTCACCGATCAGGGGCATACGAGTCGTTACGGCTTCCTCCACGAAGACTACCTCCTCATGATATGTAATTCTCCATGTCGACCCTCACGGCCTTAACATGCATGTACTCCCTAACGCCTTGTGTCTCTACTTACAACATTAGCGATATAGATTCCTACCTGATAACCATAACTACATGTTAATTTTTTGTTTCGGCGATCTCTCGGTTACCGATCGCCCGTAGGATGTCCGGCCACAGAGCCCGGATCTCCGGCGTATCCAGTTCTGGCTCAAAGCCCAAGGACAGATAAAGCCTGATGGCCGCCAAACGTTGAGACGTCGTGCTAAGCACACAGGCTCTCATACCCTGCGCGGCGAGAAAACGAATCACGGACAAGGACACCGCTCGACCCAATCCTCGGCTACGGTGGGCAGGATCCGTGGCTACCATGTGCAGTATGCCCACATCCGCTCCGTATTTTTCCGGAATCCACCAGGCACAGGCCGTAGCCACCGGTGTGTCATCATGAACGGCAAAAAAAAGCCCGTCAGGGCGAAAGACAGGCTGATCATGAACGTCAGTATAAAAGCGTTCCACGGTCCACTGACCGACTTGCCCGCTCATGATGCGACACCATGCCGCCGCATCACCGTCGCGATACGTGCGAAGAGTGTAACCCGGCGGGACGGTGATCTCCGGAAGGCTGTTTAAGTCACTTAGCCACATGGCAAAACGCACAGCGTCAGAGCTCATCAAGATCACCTTCTGCATGCGTGTAAACAAGTAGTTCGGGACAAAGGCCTTTTGACCCTGCCCAAAGATGAACGTTTTTGGCATAGAGCATCTAAGGCTTAACAATTTCTCAATTAGGAAGGTGAGCGAAAACGGACATGGAAAAGATTACGGAAACAGACTTGCGCGATGACTTAGCATTATTAATAGGGGGGTAACCAAATGAGGCGCGTTATAGCCATGTTTCTGTTATTGTGTGTCATAGGAATGACTGGCAGTGTTGCGGCGGTCGCCGCGGCAAAGCGCGAAGTGGTGGTCTGGATGTGGACCGCTCACGTGACAGATCTGTACAACACGTGGCGTGAGAAGATTACCAAGTGGTTTGAGGAGGATCATCCGGACGCTACCTTGCGATTTGAGTTCGTCGCCAACTCACCGGACAAGCTGCTCACGGCCGCGGCTAGCGGTGTCGTGCCTGATACAAGCTTGGCCTCCATCAACTACGCACGAGATCTGTATGAGGCCGGGGTACTTATGGAACTCGACAGTTATATCGCCAGAACTCCGCATCTGACCGAAGAGAATTTCATGCCCGCTTCCTGGATCTTCTGTCAAAAAGACGGCCGCACCTTCGGTGTCCCCTGGGGGCTCGAGGTGGCCTGTATACTCTACAACAAGGATCACTTGGCGGAATCCGGGCTGGATGAGCGTCCCGAAGCCCTGAAGACTTGGGATGATCTGGTCAGATATGCTCAGCGATTGAGGCGTTTTGATTCGGAAGGCCGACTCACTCGCAGCGGGTATGTCTCGTCGTTCAATCGGGTCTCCTTTGCCAGCTACCTTTACTCCAACGGAGGAGAATTCTACGACCCCTCCGGCAAGAAGGTAGCTTTCAACACTGAACAGGGGATTCAGGCCCTGGAGTTTATGTACGATCTGGAGAAAAGATACGATGTCAAGATTTCGGGTGCGGGTACGTCCGCTTTGCCTAACAAGACAGCCTCCATGGTCTACTGGGAGACTTCGGCTATGAACTGGGGCATTGAACCGATAGATCCGGATTTTGCCCAGTGGTTGCGGATGGCTCCCATGCCGCTCGGACCTCAGGGCACGACACCCAGCGGGGTTGGCTGGGGTAACATGTTTGTCATTCCTAAGGGTGCGAAGAATCCTGACCTGGGCTTTGCGGTGATGGCGATTTGGATGCGACCTGACGTACAAGTGGAAAGCTTCGTCCACTACGGCTCGGTGAAGGCCAGCTCTTCCCGGCGCGATTGCTACAGCAGCCCGACCTTTGCTCGGGCCATGCGCAACGTGCCTCTGCTGGCTAGCATTCCGACCATCTTGACCTACGCCAAACCGTATCCCTACATCCGCTTCCCGGAGATCAACAGACAGACGGCACCTTTATTCACACAGGTCCTGAACAGTACGATGGCGCCCGCTGCCGCACTGGCGGAATCCGAACGGATCGCTAACATCATCCTGGCGGATTAGCGGAGAGCCGAACGACAATCCACCGGCAGCCCCGGAAGGAGGAGCATCCTTTCGGGGCTCTTTGTGCGCCCGGCATGTCTGCCGAGCCGGAGGGCTGAAAGAAGCCCTCACCACTCAACCAG
>LFTP01000198.1 GCA_001513395.1 Clostridia bacterium DTU080 | reverse complement strand
ATCCGCTTATCGACATCACTGTCGCGGACGGCGAGCTCTTGCTTCAGCTCGGCGATCTGCCTTTCAAGTTGTGAGAGAGCTTCGCTGCGTGCCGCCGTCTCCTCTTGGAGCAACTTCTGTTGCGCAGACAACTCTTGCTTCACATTGGTGATCTGTTGCTGCATCTTATCATCTTGTTGACCGATTCCGGTGCTGATCTGCTGCTCCAGATCCTTGCTTCGTTGATCAAAACTCGAACGGAGCGCGGCGATCTGCGCCTCCAATTTCTCAATCACCTGCGTGCGTGCTGTGGTTTCCGTCTCTAAGGCTGTCTTTTGAGCAGAGACTTCTTGGCGAAGCTCAGCGATTTGTTCTCTGGTTTTGAGGTCTTGTTGTGTGATCTCGGCACTGAGTTGGCCCTCAAGATCTCTGCTCCGAGAGGCAAGAGCCGATTCCAGACTGTCGATTTGCCTTTCAAGAGCTTGGATGGCCTCAGCGCGTACCGTGGCTTCCGAGCTCAAGCTTTGTTTTTGGGCGTCCAGGGATCTCTCCAGAGCGGCTATCTTTGCCTCCTGTTCTCCTAGGTCTTCTTTGAGCCGTGATTCCATGGCGAGCACGGAACCTTCCAAGGCACTCAATTGCCCATCCAGTTCTTTCAGTTGGTCCAGCTGACTCGCAACTTGCTTCTCCAGAGCCTCAAGATCAGATCTGAGGCTGTCGGATGCCTGCTGCAGGCGAGCGCGCTCGCTGTTTTCGGTCTTGATTTGATCCGCCAAGTCTTGCAGAGTCTTGTCCTGTTGATCTTGTTCATACTGGATACGGGCGGCCAAAGCGCGGGCATCAGATCGTATCGAATCGAGCTCCCGGGCTAAATCGGCGTCCAGAGTATTGAGACGGGTGTGCAGGTTCGATGTATCCCGCATCGTTTGCTCCAGACGTGAGTTTATGTCTTGGCTAACCGATGCGAGTTCACGTCCCACGGAGTCCACATCGCGTCGCAGATCGCGTGTTTGTTCAGCCAACGAAGCATTCGTCGCGGCGTTTTCTGAGATTTGCTTTTGTAGATCGTCGGCACGTGCAGACAGGTCGGAATAAGCCATGAGCGCTTCGTTTATCTTCTCATCCAGTGTGCTCAATCGCTTATCCACGGCGTTGACAGTGCGCCTGGTCTGATCTTGCGCGGCGTAATACTCCACCAGTTCGGCACGATATTCATTGGTGAGTTTTCGCAACAGTTGCACGTCTTCGCTGGTGACCCGGTCGGAAGCTCGGTCAAATTCGTTGAGCATTTGAGCCAATACAGCCGCAAAAGTATAGCGGTCTACCGGCTCATTCCCGCGGAATGCGCCGTCCGCCCCGACCGACAAGTATCCGCGGCCTACAAGCGTACGTACCGCGTCGTAAGCCCAGTGATCCGCAGGCACATCTTTTATATCAGACGGGGCCGCAAAGACCACTGTTGACAGGCACACTAAAGACAGTAGAAAGAAACCAATAAGTACTCTCCCTTTGTTCATCGCTGCACCTCTCTTCAAGAATCGTATTACGGGGCGCGGTTTACAGGCGTTTCCGTCGGCCTCAGGGTGCTATGCGTATATCCGCACCGCTAATCATAACCTGTGACTCTTGGCCGAAGCGGTCTTTGACTATCGCCTTGTCAATCTGTAGCGTGCAATCTCCGGGAGCAAGGGCTTTGAAACGCAGGACAGCAACACTGCCTGACAGAATCGACTGTGGCGCTGCATCGGCACGGTTGCCGCTAACGGCAACACGGGCCAGAGGTTTGGACATATCTATCAGGACTTGGGGACGCTCCCAGCCTAGATACTCATTGTCCTCTGTGACGAACAACGTGCCGCGATCGACTCCCAGCGGTCCGCCGATCAGTTGCAGGCGTGTCGGATCATAGGTGATTTCGACATCAACACTGTGGGCATTCTTGAGGTTTGCAGCCCGTACATAGGCTACGAAATCCTCCCCGACGGCCAGAGCTTCGCTGTCGCGCGCGCCCAATCTGTTTATGGCTATGGAAAGCGCGCTTTCCAGCGGCGGGACTCTCAACAAGCCACTCGCGCGGGCCTCAGGAGTCTGAGTCAACGCCGAGGCCCTCAATG
>LFTP01000194.1 GCA_001513395.1 Clostridia bacterium DTU080 | reverse complement strand
TAGCTGAACAGGGTGCAGAGGCTGTCGTTGAACGGATCATCGCTTCGATTCGACGTCTTCTGGATAAAGCGGCGGTAGATCCGGCAAGCTTGGCCGGCATCGGTATGGGTATTCCAGGGCTGCATGATCGCGAGCGGGGTGTGGTGCTGACCTCTCCCAATTTGAAGTGGGAAAACATGCCGATTCGTGATCGCGTATGCAGTGCCGTAGACACCAGATTCTATATGGATGGCGATGTACGTGTCGCGGCCATCGGAGAGAGATACTTCGGAGCGGCCGCCGATTGTGACAATTTCATCTTCGTCACGTTGGGGACAGGCATCGGATCGGGCATCTTCATCGACGGACGACTGTATCGAGGGCCAAATGGATATGCCGGAGAAGTGGGACATCAGACGATCGTCGAAAACGGTCCGCAGTGCGGATGCGGAAACTATGGCTGTGTGGAGGCCCTGGCCGGCAACAAGGGTATAATCGAACGGGCGCGACAGGCTCTCCAAAACGAGCAGGCCCCTGTTTTGATGAAGGAGATCGACGGTGACATCAGTCGTATCACTCCGGCCGCGCTCTATCGAGCCGCGGTCGCCGGATGCTCCTTGTCCCGGCGTGTTCTTGCCGACACGGGACGCTATGTGGGTACCGCCATGGCCAATCTGGTCAATGTGCTCAATCCGCAAAGGATCATCATAGGCGGCGGAGTGGCCCAAGCCGGTGACATGATACTTGGGCCATTGAGGGACACAATAAAGGAAAGAGCCATGGGACCGAATGCCGAGACTGTGGAAGTTGTTCCGGCCGGACTGGGTAACAAAGCCGGCGTACTAGGTGCCGCAAGCATGGCTTTGTTTGATCTGTCGTAGAGGTAGCCGGGAGGGATGGCGATGCCTGCAACCGGAAGGCTCGATGACCGGGAATGGTTGAAAAATGCTGATCCAAGCGACATGCTCGGTTTGGTGGAAGCCCTGCCTCAGCATTGTCGCGAGGCGGAGCGCATGGCGCGCAGCATGCCTTTGTCGCGCTGGAGCGATATCCGGCAAGTGGTCGTGGCGGGCATGGGCGGTTCAGGAATAAGTGCGGATTTTTTGCGGGCCGTGGCCAACGAACAAAGCAACATCCCAGTGATCGCCTGCCGCAGTGATCGCCTGCCGGCTTGGGTTGACAGACACAGCCTGGTTGTAGCGGTGAGCTATTCGGGCAACACGGAGGAGACTCTCGCTGCCTACACGGCCGCAAAGCAGCGTCGAGCGCGTATTGCGGTCATAACCACCGGAGGCGAGCTGGCATCCCGGGCAGCTGAGGATGGTTACCCGGTCATTCGCATTCGGACTGGGCTGCCGCCGAGAACGGCTATCGGTTATACGTTTGTGCCGTTGCTGGTGATTGGCGAACGATTGGGGTTTTTGCCGGCCCAAGCAGAGGCCTTGGCGGAGACGACAGAGCTGCTTGAGGCGCAGTGCGCACTCTACGGACGGAAAAACCCGGCTTCACAGAATCCGGCCAAAAGCCTAGCTGTCCGTCTGGTGGGCCACGTACCTTTGGTGCTCGGTACGGAAGGTCGCGGCAGCGTCGCCGCCTATCGTTGGAAGTGTCAGTACAACGAAAACAGCAAGTCAGCCGCTTTCTGGAACGCTTTCCCCGAACTGACTCACAATGAAGTGGTCGGTTGGGAGCAGCCGCAAGATCTCTTGCGACGATTGCACGTAGTTCTTTTGCGAGATACTGATGACGGTGAGCGTAACAATCGTCGCATTGATATCACCAAACGGATCATGGGTCAAAAAGCTGAGGGCATCACTGAGTTTTGGGCTCAGGGTGTATCACCCGTGGCGCGGCTTTTGTCACTGGTCTATCCCGGCGACTTCGTCGCCACGTATCTGGCGTTGTTGTACGGCATAGATCCGACGCCGATTGAGGCTATTGCGAGACTCAAGCAGGCGATCGGATGACCGGTATGCGAATGATTGACACGCCTTGGCAGACAAAGGTAAACTTGGGGTAGATGCTTGTCCGCAGACTTGGAAGTATGTGCAGAGGAGACAGGCAGTTGACCAGGTCCCGACAGATTGTTGTATCCTTGCCCGAAACACTGTTGCTGCGCTTGACCCGTGAGATCGAAGACGCAAAAATGGACCGGAATGAGTTCATCTGCGAGAGCGTGGAGTATTATATGAAAGAGCGTAGAAGGCGAGCTGTGAGACGTCAGCTCATTGAGGGATACCAGCAAATGGCAGCCTTGAACCTGGAGCTCGCCAGTGAAGCCGAGGGTGACTTCGTTTGGAGCGAGTACGAACAGGCTCTGTCGGAGGGAGAATAGATGAGTTGGAGGTTCGGCGAGGAGATATCGTCTACGCCAACCTCAATCCGGTGATCGGCTCCGAGCAAGGTGGCACTCGTCCTGTATTGGTGCTGCAAAACGACATAGGCAATCGTCACAGTCCGACTACGATTGTTGCTGCTATTACATCCCGGATCAAGAAAGCGAAACTGCCTACTCATGTTGAGATCTGTGCAGATGAATATGGTCTGGAGCGCGATTCAGTGATTCTGCTCGAACAGTTGCGGACCATTGACAAACGCAGGCTCAAAGAGAAACTGGCTCATCTTGACAAAGAGAGCATGGAACGGGTAAACGAGGGTCTGATGATCAGCCTCGGGTTGATAGAGTTGTAGATCATTGATCACGTCGTGCCTGACGCGCAAACGAGACTCGCAAGTCCGCGGGTCTCGTTTGCGGTTTTGCTGTATCAGGAGGTGCAATGCATGCGGCCGTTGGTGCTCATGTCTTGTAGTATTGACTCCGGCGGAACTATGTTCCAGGGCGGTCTGAGTTATGTCGCTGCATTGGAAGGCGCCGGAGGAAGTGTGATGGTGGTTCCGCCCAGGACCGGTGAGGAGACCCTGTCAACTCTTTGCAAGATGGCTGATGCCATCCTATTGCCTGGCGGCAACGACGTTGATCCTGCCCACTATGGGGAAGAACCTTGTCCGGCCAACGGCCGTGTAGAACCTGAGGTGGATGCGGTTGATCTCTATCTAGCCCGCTATGCTCTGCAACATGGCAAGCCCGTTCTCGGCATTTGCCGCGGATGCCAGGTGCTCAACGTGGCTGCCGGAGGCACTCTGTACCAGGACTTGCCAAGCCAGTGGGGCGGTGGCTTCGTGCTTCAGCACCGCCAACAGGCTCCGCGCTGGCACGCCTCGCATCATGTAGAGATCGATCCTGACAGCCTTTTGGCGGGGATTCTAGGCGAAACGAAGCTTCGTGTCAACAGCTTTCACCATCAGGCCGTTCGCAGTTGTGGACCGGGCATGCGAGTGGTCGCCCAAGCCTCCGACGGTGTCGTAGAGGCCATTGAAGGTGTGGAAGCGACCTTCGCGTTGGGTGTTCAGTGGCATCCTGAGGGTATGCTGCGGCATCATCCTTTGCAAAGAAGACTGTTTGAGGCCTTTATCCAGGCAGGCTTGGCGGGTAAGACCAGCGAATGATGCAAAAGATCACACCGTGCAGGTAGCGGGGGTGGGACCGAAATGAGTGAAGTCGCGGTTCACGTCACTCGAGGCTCTGTGGTTGAGAGCAGGCACTTGGTTAGCGTAGTGCTGAGCGACACCTCGGGTCGAGTGAGGGCCTATGCAGGTAACCCGGATCGCATCACCTTTTGGCGGTCCGCGGCGAAGCCGTTGCAGGTGTTGCCACTGGTTGCCGGTGGCGGGATGGAGCGCTTTGGGTTGCAAGAAGACGAATTGGCAGTCATGACGGGTTCTCACTCGGGCGAGCCAGTGCATGTGCAGGCTGTACGATCCATACTTGAGCGCATTGGCCTCAGCGAAGAGTATCTGCGTTGCGGCGCCCACCCTCCGGCGTCTGAAAAAGCGGCCAATGATCTTGTGCGAGCCGGCGAACTGCCCCGTCCCATTCATAACAACTGTTCCGGCAAGCACGCGGGAATTTTGGCATTGGCTCAATTGCACGGATGGCCCGTAGACGGTTATCTGGAATTAGAGCATCCGACCGGACAGGCTGTGATGCAGATTCTGGAGATGATGACGGGTGTGTCTGCCGCCGTTATGCCCGTAAGCGTCGATGGTTGCGGACTGCACACTTCAGCGGTGACTCTCCGTGCCATGGCCACGGCGTACGCTCGTCTGGCCGATCCCTCATCGTTGCCTGCGGAGATCGCTCGGGCAGCCGAGCGGGTAACACGGGCCATGCGCGACCATCCCCACATGGTAGCTGGCAGTGGACGCTTTGACACTTCTATCATGGCGGCAACCGGCGGGCGCCTGTTCAGTAAGGGCGGAGCCGAGGGTGTACTGGCCGTCGGCCTTCCTGAGCTGGGATTGGGCTTGGCCATGAAGGCGGAAGACGGAGGAACGCGGGCCCTACCGCCAGTTTGCGTTGATATCTTGGTCCGGTTGGGAGTCTTGAGTGCGGAGGAAGCCAAAGCACTGGCGGATCTGCATCGGCCCAGCGTCCGTACAGTAGCGGGGACACCGGTGGGTAACATAGAAGCGATAGTACCGGAAGCGTTGGCCGAGGCTTTGTCCGCCTTGCGCCAGGACAACTGATTTCTTGCTGCCGACGGCGCGTTCGATCACCATGGACGATGCCTCAGAGGGGGATTTATTTGGTCACAGTGTTGCTCGTAGATGATGACCCGGCTGTACGCGAAGTCCTGCGCGATCTAGTGCCGCTGTGCGGCGAGCAATTCCAGGTGGTCGGAGAAGCCGGTGACGGTCTGCAGGCTGTTGAAATGGCAATGGCTCTCAAGCCGGATGTGATTCTTATGGATGTTCGCATGCCTCGTCTTGATGGCATCGGAGCGACGCGTCGGCTCAAGCAGGAGCTTGGCTGTCCGTCGGCGATCGTGATGTTCTCAAGTTTTCCTTGGCCCGAACTGGAGGCGGCGGCTAAGGAAGCGGGTGCCGTGCACCATCTTTGCAAGCCCTTCGAGATGGAAGAGTTGAAAGCGGTCCTGGCGGAGGCGGTCGGATGTGAAGACTGAACTGGAGTATCGGGCGGGTTCCGCATTGTATACCCATCGTCTCGGAGTGCTTCTGGGCCAGGCGGTCGATCAAGGGGACGTGGTGGTCCTTTGCGGTCCCCTGGGCTCCGGTAAGACGGTATTTGTCAAGGGACTCGCTCAAGGGTTGGGGGCTGACACCTCCCAGGTGCACAGCCCCAGCTTTTCTCTCTTACATGTTTATTCGGGTCGAGTTCCCCTCTATCATTTTGATCTGTATCGATTGGACAGCAGCGATGAGCTCTTGGATCTCGGTTTTGATGAGTATCTGTTCGAAGGGGATGGTGTGGCGGCTGTCGAATGGGGAGATAAGTTTGCGGAGATGATGCCCGAGCAAGCCCTGTGGGTTCGTTTTTTCGGCGTTGATGATGCGTCGGATGAACGCCGCATCCGCCTGTCGGGTGCGGGATGCGATGTCCGTCGGGTGCTTGAACGGCTACGATGTGCTTTAGCAGAGAATGAAGGGGGCTGGGTGTGAAAATACTCGGTCTGGATACCTCCGCTGCGAGCGGCGGAGCGGCCCTGCTTGTGGACGGGGTGGTTCGCAGCGAGCGCTCGTTCAATGTGGGCACCGTGCATTCCGAACGGCTGATGCCCGCCGTCGAGCAGGTGATGCGCGAGGCTGACATCACTGGTGATCAACTTGACGCCATCGCTGTGACCGTGGGGCCCGGATCGTTCACTGGGCTGAGAGTTGGAGTGACCACCGCTAAAGCCTTGGCGTACGGATGGAAAAAACCCACGGTAGCGGTCAATACACTTGAGGCCTTGGCCTGGCAGGTGACGGGACTGTCGGGCTTGGTGGTGTCTGCGCTCAATGCTCGTCGCAGCAATGTCTATGGGGCTGTCTACCGTGTGGCGGCGGGGGCCGACTCGCCTCCGGTGGCCCTGCAT
>LFTP01000141.1 GCA_001513395.1 Clostridia bacterium DTU080 | reverse complement strand
GTTATGTCTTGGTCAGCGCCGATGATCCGGGCATGGCCTCCAGCCAGAATGAACAGGACACCCGCCGCTACGCAGAGGCCGCCGGAGTTCCTCTTTTCGAACCTTCCGATGCCCAGGAGGCATATGATCTTCTGTGGCTGGCCTATGACATATCCGAACGGTTTCAGTTGCCGGTCATTTTCCGGATGACCACCCGCGTTTGCCACACCAAAAGCCCGGTTATCCCCAAAAAAGAGCGTCGCCAGCCAAATGAACCGCATTTTGTGCGCAACATTCAGGAGCGGGTCATGATCCCGGCTCACGCCAAGCCCGCTCACCGGCGGCTGCGCCGCAAACTGGCCGATCTGCAGGCCTGGAACGATGCGGAAGGACCGAATTTCGTGATCGAAGGCGACCGGAAATTGGGGATTATCGCTTCAGGGGTTTCATACCTCCACAGCAAAGAAGCCGCTCCGCAGGCGAGCTTTTTAAAGCTAGGCATGGCTTATCCTCTGCCCGTGAAAACCGTTTTGGAGTTCATAGATTCGGTGGATGAGTGTCTGGTCGTCGAAGAAAACGACCCGTGGCTGGTCAATGCCATTCGCGCTGTCGGAGGTCGGGTGAGAGGAAAAGACGACTCCGTCTTCCGTTTCGGCGAGCTGAACGTGGATCGGGTAAGAAGAATCATAGCCAGCGACAGCTCCCCCGAGAACACTCCTCGCGGCGGCAAGCCGCCTCAGCTGTGCCCCGGATGTCCGCACCGAGCTACGTTTGAGATCCTCAAGCGCCTCGATTGCATCGTCGCCGGAGACATCGGCTGCTACACCTTAGCCGCCCTGCCGCCTTTTGAGGCCATGGATACCATGATCGACATGGGAGCGGCCATAGGAGTCGGTCTGGGTCTGCGCCATGTCCTGCCGCCGGAAGAGGCCAAACGCGTGGTCAGCGTCATCGGCGACAGTACATTTGTGCACAGCGGTATCACCGGGATCGCCGATATGGTGTATAACCCGCCGCCGACGGGTCACGTCGTGATCATCCTGGATAACGACACTACGGCCATGACCGGACTCCAAGATCACCCGGGTACCGGACGTCGGCTCGACGGCTCTCCATCGGCTCGCCTGTCATATGAAGAGCTGGCCAAAGCCATGGGAATCGAAAATGTCCATGTCCTTAGCCCGGTGAGAGAGGCGGAGGCTTTTGAAACGGCCGTTCGTGAGGCTTTGGCTTCCGAAAGCCTGGCGCTCATTGTCGCCCGTCAACCGTGTGTTTTGGCCAGCAGAAAACGGGCCCGGGGACAGACGAGCGCGCCCTGTCCGGCGGAAGCCGATCCGCTGCTGGCGGGCTCAGTGCCGGATGCCGCGGTGACCAATGTGCGTTTTGCGGGCTTGGGCGGCATGGGTGTGGTGACCGCCTCTGACATCCTGGCCGACGTGGCTTTTTGTTCCGGCTACGACGTCAAGAAGGCCGACGTGCACGGCATGAGTCAACGAGGCGGCTCGGTATCCAGCGATGTGCGTTTCGGATCCGAGGTTCACAGCCCCATGATCCCGGCCAACGAATGCGACCTGATCGTAGTCATGTGTGAGGAAGAAAAAGACTTGCACGCCCCTCAACTTCGGGAAGGAGGCACTATGATCACGCCGCAAGACATCGATCTTTCCCTGTTGAAAAACAAACGGGCCCTCAATGTAGCTCTCTTGGGAGTATTGAGCAAGTATGTGGATTTCGAAGTCGATACCTGGTTGAGCGTCCTGCGCCGACGCTTCCCGGAAAAGCTCTACGAGGCCAATGAACAAGCTTTCCTTCTCGGAAGAGGGGGGTCCGCGCAATGAGCGTCTGTTGGAATGACAAGGCAGGCACCTTCCATCCGGATAGTGCTGCGGATTATCTGCCGCTAAGACAGCTGCGCTGTCTACAGCTTCAGCGACTGCAGGCCGTTGTAAAAAGAGCCTATGAACGGGTCGAGCATTTCCGCCAGCGCCTCGACAGCGTCGGTGTCAAGCCCGAAGATATCCGCGAGCTGGAGGACGTTCGCTTTTTGCCTTTCACTGACAAAAACGATCTCAGAGACACCTATCCCTATGGTCTGTTTGCCAGCCCTATGAGCGACATAGTGCGGCTGCACGCCTCCAGTGGTACGACGGGCAAACCGATAGTGGTCGGCTACACTCAGCAAGACATGGAAGTCTGGAAAAACGTGATGAAGCGTACCTTCTTGTCCGTGGGGCTGCATCAAAACGACATCATCCAGAACGCTTTCGGCTATGGGCTTTTTACGGGCGGTTTGGGAGCACACTACGGGGCCGAGGCTTTGGGGGCCACCGTCGTTCCCACCTCCGGCGGCAACACCGATCGGCAGATCATGGTCATGCGAGACTTCGGGGTCACGGCCATGTGCGCCACGCCGAGCTATTTCGTTCATATCATCGAGACCGCTGAAGACATGGGACTGGACTTGCGCTCGCTTCCGCTGCGGGTTGGCGTCTTTGGGGCCGAGCCCTGGACGGAACCTATGCGCCACTATATAGAGGAAAAGGCGGGCATCAAAGCCTACGATATCTACGGGCTTTCGGAGATCATCGGCCCTGGGGTGGCCACGGAGTGCGTCGTGCAAGACGGTCTGCACATCCATGAAGACCACTTCCTGGCTGAAATCGTCGACCCGGTTACCGGAGAGGTCCTGCCCGACGGCGAAGAGGGTGAGTTGGTGCTCACCACGTTGAGCAAAGAAGCCATGCCGATTATCCGCTACCGGACCCACGACATCACCAGGCTGATCCCGGAGACTTGCCCGTGCGGCAGGACCATCCGCCGCATGGCCCGCGTCAGCCGCCGCACGGATGATATGTTTATCGTCCGCGGCGTCAACGTATTCCCGGCTCAGATTGAAGCGGCATTACTCCGTGCCGAACGCAACTTGCCTCACTATCAGATCATCCTCTCCCGCAAGGGAGGTCTCGATCAGATGGAAGTGCAAGTTGAAGTGACCAAAGAGATGCTGGGCGATACCATCAGCGAGTTGGAGAATCTGCAAAAGAGGTTTGCCAAGGCAATCGAAGACGTGGTCGGCATCCGAGCAGTCGTGACCTTAGTGGAACCCCAAAGCATAGCCCGCAGCCAGGGCAAGGCCAAGCGTGTCATTGACACTCGCAAGGAGGACCAGCTATGAAACTGAAACAGGTGTCGGTTTTCCTTGAGAACAAGACAGGACGTCTCAGTTCAGTGATCCGGACACTCGCCGACGCAGGGATCAACATCACTACGTTGACGCTGGCCGATACACAACAGTTCGGGATACTGCGCATGATCATCAACGACTGGGAAAAGGCCAAGAGAGTATTGGAAGAGGCCGGAGCCGTGGTGAAGGTGACCGACGTCCTGGCCTTGGAAGTCGAAGACAGGCCCGGCGGCTTGGCGGAGATTTTGGATATCGTCCACAGCGTGGGTGTCGGAGTGGAGTACATGTACGCCTTTACGGTCAAGGCCAATGAACACGCGGTTCTCATCTTTCGCTTTGACGACGTGGACAAAGCGATCGAAGCCCTTTGCACCAACGGGGTGCATCTCATCTCTCCCGCCCAGCTGTTCCAAAGCCCTTGTTCATAAGAGTGTACAGCGGCCCGATCATGGGCCGCTGTTCGGTTCTTATACCGCTTTAATATCCCGGGTGGCGACCACCGCGCTGCCCAAGCCGAGCACGTCCGGCAAGATGACATCACCGGTGCGTATGGGTGCCTTGACCGTCACCCGACGCAGCTCATCGCGCAGACGTAGCACTTTATCCCTGGGGATGGGCTTTTCCGTCTTCACCGGCAAGCGACGTTCAGTGCCGCCGATGACCCGAACTGTAGTGGTCAGAGTTCGGCGCGGATCGGTGTGCTCGGAGATGGCAAAATCCTTGCCCCGCTTGCATTGATAACCCCTTATATCATGAATCTGTTGACCGGAATGCTCCACTTCGAGGCTGCAGCCCAGCGGGCAACCGATACACAGATACTTCGTCACCGTAATGGGCACGGACATATCACGGCCTCCTTTCAAGGCACACGCAATTCCACCGGCAGTCTCGTTCCCTCAAAACCCTGCAAGTGCTCCGGTTTGATCTGCAGTCTGATCATCTCCGCCGGAAAAGCGTAGCGCAATCGCCTCTCGTAAAGATCGCCCAGGACTATGCTGCAGCGTTCCTGAGGACGACGGACACGCAAGTAGATGGTATGCTCCCTATCCGGCGAAATGGTGTGCGGCACGCAATAGGATATACCCTCTCCGGGCACAAGGGCAATCGTGTCTTTGGAAAGCTGCCCTTTGATGGCATAGGTACCTGCATTGCGCCCCGCCAACAGCGACTCTTCGGTGACAAAATCCACGAGATCGTGGATGTGAACCACGTTGCCGCAGGCAAAAACACCGGGCATGGAGGTCTCCATGGTACTGGAGACGACGGGACCGTTGGTCACCCTGTCGATTCTGATTGCCAACTGGCGGGCCAATTCAGTCTCAGGGATAAGTCCGATGGCCAAAAGCAGCGTATCACAAGGTATATCCCGCCCTTGGGAAGCGATCGGTCGCAGGTTTTCATCCACGGGAGCCACCGTCACCTTTTCGACCCGGTGAGTGCCATGGATTTCGATCACAGTGTGCGAAAGCGTGAGCGGAATGTCATAATCATGCAGACACTGCACGATGTTACGATTAAGCCCGTTGGCATACGGCATGATCTCATACACTCCGCAGACTTCAACACCCTCCAGTGTCAGGCGTCTGGCCATAATCAAACCGATGTCTCCCGAGCCGAGAATGACGGCTCTGCGCCCGGGCAGACACCCCATAATATTGACCATCTTTTGAGCCAGACCGGCCGTCAAGACACCCGCGGGTCGGGTGCCCGGAATGTGAATGGCCCCCCGCGTGCGCTCCCTGGCCCCCATGGCCAGCACAACGGCTCCGGCAGCCACGGTGCGCATCCCGATTCCTTCAGCGCTGGAGATCAACGTTACATTCAGTTCCCGATCGATATCAAGGACGAAGGCGTCGGTGACCACATCGATCGCCGCCTCCTCAACCTGCTTGAGAAAACGCTGAGCGTACTCGGGTCCCGTCAGTTCCTCCTTGAAGTAATGCAATCCGAAACCGGCGTGAATACACTGCCATAGAATCCCGCCGGCCTCCTTTTCCCGATCGATGATCAACACTCGCTCGGCGCCGGCTTCGCGAGCTCCCAGCGCCGCTCCCATACCGGCGGGCCCGCCACCTACCACTACCACGTCGTATTCAGGACGCAATGGCCTGTGGATCTCATTCACCGGGCTTCGCCTCCTCCGTCGCCTTCACGGCTATCCATGACGCCTGACCGCCTTTGGTTACCTCGTTCAGAGGGATCTCGAGCTCTCTGGCCAGCAGTTCCATGCACCGGGCCGTACAGAATCCGCCTTGACAGCGCCCCATGCCGGCTCTGGTGCGAAACTTCAGTCCATCCAGAGTGCGAGCCCCGGCTCGTATGGCATCAATAATCTCGCCTTCAGTCACATGCTCGCAACGGCAGACAATCCGACCGTAGCGGGGATCCTTTTCGATCAGGCGGCGCTGCTCATCGCGGCTCAACTCGGCAAAACGGATTCTCGGCGGAAGCTTGGCCACGTAGTCGTCTTTAGGGATCAGATCCAGCCCCTCCTCGACCAGGATATCCGCCACGCGCAGAGCGATGGCCGGAGCGGCGGTAAGACCCGGAGANNGTACCCGGAGACTGAATGCCCGCCACGTTGATGAAGCCTCGCAAGGCCGTGGTGCCGATAATGAAATCCTCCGAAGGGGCCACGGCTCGCAAACCGGCGAACTGGGCGATGCAGTCTCGCTCAGATATAGCCGGAACCAAGGACCGTACCGCTTGGAAAACCTCTTGAAAGCCTGGCGGTGTCGTCGTCAGATCTTCTTTACTGGTCACAAAATGCGAGGTCGGACCGACCATGATGGTCCCTTCCACCGTGGGAATGACTAGAATGCCCTTGGTGAATTTACTGGGACACGGAAAGATGACACGTTTGACAATCCCCTCGAGCCGTTTGTCAAGCAGATACTCCTCGCCTTTGCGAATGCGAAGAGTGAAATCCCCCACGCCGGCCATGGCGGCCACTTCGTCGGCATGGACTCCGGCGGCGTTGATCACAAAGCGGGTCCGCAAAACACCTTTGGAAGTCTCAACGATCAACACTTCGTCTTCGCTTCGAATGCCCGTCACCAGGGTTTCCAACGAAAACTCCACACCGTTGAGTCGGGCATGATGCGCCATCCGCATGCATGCCTCATACGGGTTAACCACCCCGGAGGTGGGAGCATACAGTGCCGCCACAATATCAGGAGAAAGATTGGGTTCTTCCTTCCTGACCCGCTCTTGCCCCCAGATCTCAAGCCCCGGCACACCTTTGGCTTCACCCTGACTTTTGAGAGCCTCCAAGACGGCTATCTCATCCTCGGTGCGCGCCACCGTCAACTCTCCTACCCGCTTGAAGCCGAAGCCGAGATCGGCGTGCAGTTGATCCCACATCTGATTGCCGGCCCACTCCAGCTCACCTTTGAGGGTCTCGATCGAAGAGTGGTGTCCGGCATGAATGATACCGCTGTTGGCCTTGGTCGTCCCGGCAGCCACATCGCTGCCTTTTTCCACTACGATGGTCCGCAGTCGGTACCGTGCCAACTCGCGCGCCACGGCGCACCCCACGATACCTCCACCCACCACAGTCACGTCGTAGAGCAACTCTACCACCTCGTAAAAAAAGAGGCACTCCTCCCTGGGGGGAGGAGCCCTCTCTATATCGCCGCGCTCCTGCTCATTGACTGTTATTCACTTGGCTAACTTTACAATAGCTTGAGCACCGTCATTTGTCAATAATCGCCCCCAGGGATAGGTTTCCCGCAGGAACAGGATGTACACCTAACGAAAAGATCCTTCGCAAAACCGAAGGGAGATGCCGATCATGCGGCCCGAGAAACCATCAACCGAAGAGTTCCATTCATTGCTAAGAAAATGTCGAGTCATTCCCGGCCTGAAGACGTTGACCATGCTAAAGCAAGCCTGCGCCGTCCGGGCTCCGGTTGTTTTCTTCCTTACGGGAACTATCTTTTCCTTGCGCGACGCTGTCCGCTACTGCCACGAGCACGGGACTCTTTTGTTTGCTCACGTCGATCTTTTACACGGAATCGGAAAAGACCCCGAAGGCATGCGCTATCTCGCTCATGAAATCGGGGTCAACGGGATTTTAACAACTCGCAGTTTTCTGGTCAAGGCAGCGGCCAAAGAAGGTCTGCTCACCGTTCAACGCCTGTTTGCGCTGGATTCGGAGGCTCTCAAGACTGGTCTGGAAGTGATCAAAGCTTCCCGTCCGGATGCCGTAGAGATCCTTCCTGCTTTGGTGCTGCCGTCCATTGCCTATCGCTTGCCGTTTTCAGAGCTGCCCCCAGTGATCGCCGGAGGCCTGCTCGAAACACGCGCTGAGGTGGAGGCAGTGTTGGCCACACCCGTGGTCGCCGTCTCAACCAGTCGACCGGAACTGTGGCGGTGCGCCCGAGATTAGACGCCGCCTAAAGTACCTTGGCTGCGGCGTCCCGATCGATGTACAGCGTCGCCTTGCTGTGCGTCCTTAAGATGGAGGCCGGGCACGAAGTGTCGATGGGACCGTTGATTGTCTTTTCCACGGCGTCCACTTTCGTGGGGCCGGGTACGATGCAGTGAATCTCCGTGGCCGCCATGATGGCCGGAATGGTCATGGTCAGAGCATGAGTAGGCACGGCATCGATATTGGGGAAGCACCCATCGTTGACCTGCTGCTGACGACAGATCTCATCAAGCTCAACAACCTTGACCAGCTTCGGATCGTCAAAATCGGCCACCGGCGGATCGTTGAAGGCCAAATGACCGTTTTCGCCGATGCCCACACAGGCGATATCCAGCGGATTGGCTTTCAGCAAATCGCTGTAGCGCTCGCATTCCGCCTCCGGATCGGCGGTGACGTCGATCAGATAGATGTTGCCGAACTTGACCTTGGAAAACAGATGATCCTCCAGATACTTGGCAAAACGTTGAGGCGCATCGGCGGGCAGACCGATATACTCAT
>LFTP01000070.1 GCA_001513395.1 Clostridia bacterium DTU080 | reverse complement strand
ACCAAAACCTTTTGCCACAAATCCTGCCAGCTGGTGGAATCCACGACCTCGACCTCGACATCGTTAGCCTTGCTGAAGTTGTCCAGAGCCTGTTGGAAGCCGCCTTCGACTCAGTTGGCGAAGAAACCGGCGAAACTGATCTTCTCTCGCGCCAGTGCGGGACAGGCAACGGCGATAGAGATGAGCAATCCGATGGCTGCAACGCAGTAACCGTGCTTCCGCGTCATGTGATCCACCCTCGCCTTCTTTGCTTGATACGAAACATTCGGTTAAGGCCAACAGATCATCCCAGTCGCTATTGCATCAGGGCTCGTATCTGCGGACTGATCTCCTCCATCATCTGTCTCACCGGGACCATACCGTCCCAGACGCGCCGTCCGCCATCCTGCATGATCTGCCTTATTTCGATGTGGCGCGTCGGACGTGTCATCCGCGATTCGTAGGCATATCCGACGCCGCCGACGATGCACCATGCTTCGTCAGGTGTCAGTACCTTGCTCCAACGCTGGACGAAGTCTCGACCGGCCTGAGGATGGACAGGCACTCGGTTTTCTGAACGGGTAAACAACACAACGCCTTCAGGATCATAGGTCAGATACTTGATCAGTTCCCACGCCAACTCGGGGTCCCTCGTGTTTGTGGCCAGACTGATGCCATGAAACCCGGCCTGACTTGAACGCTGGGTGCCTTTAGGCATGGGCCCCACGGACCAATTGAGCGATGCTCTGCCTGCCAACGTATTTAGGTAGTAGCTTTGAATCGGGACGATGGCCGCGGTACCGGCGACGAAACTGCCTCCGACGGCGTTGAACTCAGTTCGCAGTGCCGCCATGCGCTCCAGTGCGGCGATGGCCTCCGGAGTGTCACCGTACCACTCGGTACCGGCGAGGTTGAACAGATGCACTCCCCACATACCGACCATGGTAAAGCCAATGGAGCCAAAACCCAGCGTCTGTGTGCCGAAGCGGTTGGGTTGCCCGTCGCCGTCTGTATCCAGAGTCAGCTTTCTGACCATCGATGCATACTCGTCCCAGTCCAATCGCTCGCTTTCCCAGCTGGTTGGCAGTCGATCCAGACCGGCCTGGGCGAACAAGTCTACGTTGTAGTAGAGGTTATGGAGACTCAAAGCGGTGGGAATGGCATAGAGTCGCCCGTCCGTTTCCAGTACAGACAGTACGCTGGCTGGGAAAAGGTCCAGCTTCATGTCCCTTTGGGCCAAGTGATCTATCGGTTGCGATAGAACCTCTCTGGCAAAATACATCAATGTAGCGTTATCACCGTAGAGCACATCGAGGTTTACTCCTGCGGCGCTCATGACGAGTACTTTTTCCCACAAAGCTTGCCAGCTTGGGGCATCGACGATCTCGATATCCACGTTGTGTGCTTGACGGAAGTTGTCCAGAGCCTGTTCGAAGCCCCCTTCCACCCAGCTGACGAAGCAACTGGCGAAAGTGAGCTGCTCGCGTGCCGGTGCCGGATACGTTACAGCGATGATGAGCAATCCGATAACTGCTTTGATGAACCGATGTTGCTTTCCCGTCATTGGATCAACCTCGCTTTCTTGGATTGAAACTGTGTCTTCTAATCCGACATGAGCGCTGATTTACGGCCGACCAGATGGACTTGACCCAACTGCACTTGTGCGGGAGGCAGATCGCTCGGTTTGAGCGTCAGTCTGAAAAGACCGGCTTGCGCTCCCGAGTCTGTTTCGCCCGTCACAAGCAGTGAGTACATGTCATGATCGACCGAAAAATCCTGTGTAGTGACGGTGTAGGGGAGATCTTCCCATGCACTGCCGTCCGCTGAATGGGACAGCTGTAACACGCCTTCCAGCCGGTCCGTCGGTGCGTAGAGACGGATGCTGAATGAGCGCAGCCAGGGAGCCTCCCAGATGAGATATTCCGAGGTGTTTTCCTGTCGCATTCGGCGGCTGGTGTCGCCAAAAAGCGCCTCGTCTTCGGGAGCGTAGGTCCAGCCGAATGAGGCTTCTTTTGTCTCGGAGCGGTCCCCGGTCCCGAACCATCCGGAACCCTCAGGGAAAAGCGGCGGCAACTGTTCATCGCTGAGATACCAGAAGTTCTCCACCGTGACTTCGATCGTCTCTCGGACCGTAGAGCCGTCTTGGAGGTGAAAGCGTATCTCAAGATCATAGACACCGTCGTCAATCTCATCGGTATCGAGGATGAGCTGCTCCGGCACGGCCTGCCCCTGATAGATCACTTCGTCGTTGAACAGGACGGTGAACGCCTGGAGATCGGCGTGCTCTCGCTCGTCGCACACGAAGATGACAGGCACCTGCCCAAATACTTTGCCGTCGCGACTCATGGTCGGCCACTCCACGGTGACTCGCAGCAAAGAGCCCCACAGATCCTTGTCAGTCTCGGACCACTCATCGAGCGGTATCACTTCGGGACTGAATGGAGCGTAGACTCCTTTTTCCAGAGGAGTCAGTTGCACAACCAACCGCAAATCGGTGACATCTTGCAGATGCACGGCCAGTTTGCGCACACCGGCGTTGACCGCCNNCCGCCTGTCCCGGAGGGTTGGGAGAGCCGGGCAGGGGTTCGGCAGGCATGGAGATCCACGTGGCCTCAGGCGGAGACAGGATCGTGGCCTTCATCCTTCGGTTGCCGCTGGTCAATGTGGCCACCCGGCCGTCTTCACTGATCTCAATCGCCGCACTCGTATGCATGAACGACCAGAACTCGGAGGGCTTCAGCGTGGTGATCTCGTCTTGAATCAATAGCTGGCGGCGCCGATCAAACAGAGCGATGCCTCGATGCACTTTAGCGGCCTGCGAGGCATATGCCGGCGTGAGATCCGCAATGGCC
The DNA here is from genome assembly GCA_001513395.1 of Clostridia bacterium DTU080. GTDB lineage: Bacteria > Bacillota > Limnochordia > DTU080 > DTU080 > DTU080. The sequence continues at coordinate 14,743 of LFTP01000070.1, read as the reverse complement.
ACCGCCTCAGCGTCGGTGAATCTGTGGAACACGAAACGGGCCGGTGAATCGGTCAAAAGATCCTGGCCCGGACCCTCACCGGGGTTTAAGACAATGGTGTTTCGGCCCTCAGGCCGCTTGCGGTAGTAGTTCCAGCGGCCCCTGTTGTAGTCGAAGTAGCCAGGCAGGTTGTAATCATCGGCGCCGAGGGCTTCGATCCAGCGCACACCCAAGGCATCGAAGACAAACGTGCCGACGTCCATATCGTTGTGATGCGCCGCATTGATGCCCGCTTTCATCCCTGCGAAGGCCGCTTTGCCGTCTTCCCACGCACTGCGGAAAGTGACGACTTCCGTTTCACGGAAATAGCGGTCCAAGGGAAGTCTGTCGGGCGTGGGCTCGAATTCAGCGCCCGCACTCGGCCTGTACCAGAGCAGACACCGTGCCGCCGCGCTGCCGGGCGAGGTGTGCTGTCTTTGCCACCAGGAGAAAGCGGGAACATCATAGGTGTTATCCAGCCAAAACAGCTCAGGAGTGCGGACCGTACCCGATCCGGAATCGGCGAAGTTGAACGATCCGTTGGGTCCCACCAAATAGATCGGGAAGTATCCGGTCTCGGCCAGTCCCGGGGTAGCGGTCAGACCGAAATCAGTGCCCAGGGCTGATTGCAGCGAGGCAATAAAGGGGATTAGGTAGCGGATGGAATAATTCCAGTAACCTAGGCCTTCGTCCCAAGCACCGTCGGGAGCAAAGCGATCGATAGCGAAGTTGACGGAGAATAAGGCTTCACGGATCAGCTCTTTGGCCAACTCGGGCTCGTCCTCGGCAATAGCCAGGGCGCCCATGGTGATGCCGCTGTTGCAGACGAAGTTCCAGTTGTTGGTGCGTCGGGCCCACTGATTGCGCCACGGTGCAGTGCCTCTGAAGCCCGCCAGGGCAGGGCGCAGACCCTTCTCCACCATCGCGGCGCGGATAAAGTCGCGCTCCTCGTCGGTCCAGACATCGTACAGCCAGTCATAGGCCAGGGCAAAGGCTCGGGTCATCTCCGCCGTATCGAGGAAGTGGTTCGGGTTCCAATCCGGAAAATCGGCCGCGGCCACCAGCTCGTCCCACGTTCTGTCCACGTACTCCCGTTTACCGGTGAGACGATACATCATGGCCAGAGTCTCGACGCGTTCGAGCACTCTGCGGCTCACGGACAAAAGACGCACTCCGTCCGGCAGCTCATACGTTGACGTATTCTGACGCAAGATGGAGTTGGCCAAGCTTTGCAGCTCTGAGTACCAATTGATGATCAGGCGCTCGCTGAACAGGTTGTTTTTTATGCGCTCGAAATCATCCAGCGAAGCGAGCAAGCGGGGGTGTTCCGGCTTAAGCGTGGCCAGTAAAGAATCGGGGGAGACAAAACCTTTGACGGTGAATCCCTCCTCCCAGTCGATCTCGGTCTCGAGGCGCACCAGTGAGACATCGTCGTACCACACCGTGTCGGGGCCGAACCAGTTGAAAAGATTCACCTGCAGTACGGCTGCATGTTCGGGCAGTTGAAACTCTGCTTCCAGACAGCGCCACTCGCCCTCGCCGGGATCTGAGCTCGGCTTCAAATGGAGGTTTTCTCCTCCGGCAACCTCAAAGGCAGTGGTCGAGGAGGTGCGCGTCCGCCGGTCATCCCATAGCACTTTGATCAGCTGGCCCTTCTCATCCACGGACCAGGCCTGCAGACGGGCAATCACATGATCCGCTCGCGACACGGCGCCTTGGGCACTCCCCGGGGTGCGGTACCACACGCTGAAGCGATATGTAGCGTTCCCGGTGATATTGAGCCGTGCGGTGCTGGCCGCGATCCGTGAGTTGCCGTCGCCGTCAAGGCGCACGGAACGTCCCGCACTGCGGTATACGGTCACATCCACGGCTATGGCTGCCGTGCCGCTAAAGCGCGAGGCATGCCAACTCTCGGGGAAACCTTGGTCGTTGAGCACGGAGAAATCGCCGTTGGTTATCAGTGAGTCAACTTGTCCGGCGTACAAGGCCGCCGTACAGGAGAAGATCATCACCAGGATGATTGCCAAACGCCTCATGGACAGCATATCGGATCCGTCTCCTTTCACAGAAGCACCATGGAAGGTGCACTTTTTGTACCGCGCTGGAGTGAAAACAAAGCTGCGGCGCGGAGTGCGGTCATACGTTCTTCAAATCCCCTGATACCTTGGGGCCGACCGCAGAGGTGTCCTGAACATCTGTTCATGCCGTGATTCACCCTTGAGGTGCTACGGCCGGTACGACTCCGCCGGATCGCAATTGCGACAAGGCCGGAAATTGATGGTCGCGGCGGTTTTTTCGTGCAAGCACTTGGCGTGGTGCCCGCAGTATGCCATTTAATATCTATTCTCTTTTTCCTCCGCAAGGCGGACAGTTTCGATAAACGATTGGCGAATCAAACAATAGGTAGGTCCATGGTTTGTGCGCCGCTTTCGAGACAGTGCATGGTCAGAGCGGGGTCAGAGGGGATTTCGCAAGACGGTCCGCTTCCTGCCTTCAGGGAGGAAACCTCCGAAGGTTGCATAATGATCAATCATATCGGACACTGTGGTGTTTTCGCGCAGTGTAGGGTGGAATCTCCAAAAATGGGGGGGAGGACGATCATGTGTCGTTTCACATGGTTCGCTATAGCGCTCGTCTGTACGATAGCCGTTCTGATCCTGGGTTTTACGGTCGCGGCACAAGGTGGGGACGACAACCCGATTATCAATCCCGGGGCGGAGCTGGTCGAAGACGGCGAGCCCATCGGTTGGGGACGTTACTCCCCGAGTGGTGATGATCGGGCCACGGTCTTGTCGACCGATGCCAGGAGCGGTAAGTACTCCTTTATGATCGATGTGGATGAGGCCCGTCGGCTCAGACCCGATTTGACCAGGATCAGACAATCGTGGCGTCTGGACACCGGCGGTATGCGCACAACCACGTATGGCGATTGGCCGGAACCGGGCAAGACGCATCGACTCTCGTTCTACTACAAGACCGAAGGCGATCCCAGGTTGGGGGTTCAGATCGAAAGGCGACGCAGGACCGAAGAAGGGCTGAAAGTGGATAACACGAACGTGCTTTTTCCGCCCTCGCCCGAATGGCGATATGCCGAATGTGAGTTCGTCTGGCCTCATCCCGATACTCATTCCGACTGGTTCTTGATCATGTTCTTTGCCACTAACGCCGAGGGAGGCAAGCTGTGGGTGGATGACATTCGACTGGAGAAACTGCAGCCCGTAACTGAAGAGGTTGAACGTGAGCCAGGTACGTTTTATGTCGCTCCGTACGGCGACGATACGCACCCGGGCACCAGGCAGCGCCCTTGGGCCACATTGTCCAAGGTATCTGAAGAAGCCCGTGCAGGCGACACGATTGTCTTCTTACCCGGCGAGTATGAGGGCATCTTGCAGCTGCGCCGCAGCGGTACGCCGGAGGCACCGATCACCATTCGAGCCGAAGAGAGGATGACGGCTTGTCTTGTGGGTACGATTTACGACAACTACGCCATTCGGCTCGAGGGAGTGGAACATATCCACATCGAGGGTTTGCACGTCAAGCCCAAATCGCCGCTGGGTCGCTGGTTTTTGGCCCGTCAGGCCAAGCATATCCATCTGACCGATGTCTTGATGGAAAAGGCCCGAGGCGGGATGCCGTTTCATATCAGCGGATGTGAGCATGTCTATGTACGAGACAGCGTGATCAGGGAGTATGAGGACCACAACATGGCCCGCATCAGCGACAGTAAGTGGATCCTTTTTGAAGGCAATGCCATCTCCCGCACCGGGCACAGCCCGCTGCAGTTTTATCCGGAGCAGTCAAACCAGTACGTTGTCGTCCGGGGCAACGTTTTTCATCCGGAATGGGGACGCCCCTTGGAGTTTTTTTCACCCCGCCACCTTCTGTTTGAGGGCAATATCATCACGCATTCTTTCTATGGCGGGCGCTCCAACTCAGCCGCTGCCAATTACTTAGCTGAGCACGTGATCTTTCGTCACAACCGCGTCTTTCGCAACTGGGGCACTCCGCTACAGCTGCAGCCATGGTTGTATACACTGCCCATGACACAGGGGCGCATATATAACAACGTTTTCGACGCCAACTCTGAGGCCGCCATGCGCATCATGACCCGTGCCGATTCGGCTCCCGTTGAGGACAACATTCTCGTCAACAACGTTTTCCACCGCAATGATCCGCACGGTGACGGGCGACAGCTGGTGTTTGACGGCAATGCCGACAACATGCGGTTTGTAAACAACATCATCAATGGCCTTGTCGCCGTCTCAAACAACGTCGTCAGGGACTTGGAGAGCGTGCAGTCAGATATCTGGGTCCGGCTGCACGGAGAGCAGTTTGTGGAAAACAGGCAACTCGATCCGGGGTTTGTCGATCCTGACGGGTTTGACCATCGCCTGGCCGTCGACAGCCCATTGTTGGATGCCGCCGTGGCGTTGACGCACACGGTCCGCAGCGGGAAAGGGACTATCCTGCCCGTAGAAGATGTGTACTACTTCTACGACGGCTTTGGCCTGGAAGGTGAACGGGGCGATTTGATCAGCGTTGGCGATCCCCAACGCGTCGCCCGGATCGTACGTGTGGACTATGACGCAGGGACTCTCGTTCTCGACCGGTCGTTGACATGGCAGGCTGGAGAGCCCGTCAACTTGGCCTGGGACGGAGCCGCTCCTGACATGGGAGTCTATGAGCAGGGTCGAGGCGGACGGATCTCCGTGGCCGTCGTTGCGGAGCCGTTTTTTGCCACCTCAGGCCAGGAAGTGCGTCTCACGGCTCATGTCTTCGGTGACATAGATACGGTCGAGTTCAAATGGTTCTTGGGCGATGGAACCGTGGCTCACGGTCAGCAGGTCACTCACCGCTATGAGTTTACCCACAGCCACACCAACAGTCCCGGAGGATTTCCCGTGCGCGTGCGGGTGACGGATTCCGAAGGCCACAGTTATGTAGGAACGGGCTTTGTGGAAGACGGGACCGCCATGGATCCCCATGTGCCGCTTTTGCACACCACATTTGATGAGGACGACGCGGACTGGTGGTGGTCGTGGAAGTCCTATCGGCCGGAGCCCACGGATTGGAGGCGTGAGCTGGATTCGGCGTCCGGTGAGGGAGTCTTGCGCATCTCCAATCCCGGCGGCGGACGGATGCCTCTCAAGACCGCCCCTGCCCGTTGGGATGTCGACCGCTATCCGTGGATCTATCTTCGCTATCGGATAAAGCCCGAATCCCCAGTGGGCTTGTACTTGGAAGCCTTCCGTCAGATGGGTGGAGAACCGCGGGTGTGGGTCGCATCTACTCGGGAAAGAAGGAATGCGTATCGCCTTATCGCCGATGATCAGTGGCACTCCTTACTCATTGACGCCCGTCTGATCAGGCAGATCTACCCGGACTTGCAGGTAGCTCAAGGCTTTGGCATGGAGGCTATTGCCACATCCCGCCAGGGCGACACTTACTGGCTGGATGAAGTAGCGATTCTGTCACCGGAAGCGATCAGCGAACCCGCGTGGCAGGAGAAGATCAAAGGCGTCCAAAACGGACATCTGGAGGTCGGCTATCCGGGAGCGAACTTGACGGTGCACGGGAAGATCCCGGTTATGTTTGAGATCCGGGTCTATCCGCAGCCGGATGAACCGACGCCCGTGTTTGATGTGCAGCAAGTGCAAATCGAAGTGGACGGTGAGGTCGTCTTTACGGCGGATCATCGTGTCGACCAAGCGGAGATTGACACTACCCGCTGGGCGGACGGACCTCATCAGTTGAAGATCACAGTCGTTGACAAGAAGGGCCAGATGCTTCATGAGGTCGTTCCGTTTACGGTCAAGAACCGCCAAGTCATGACGGATGAGTTGGAGCCTCCGAAGGAATTCGCCTTTTGGGGCGAAGTGATGATTGTCGATAACACCAAGACTCTGACCGAGTCGGACGGATGGGAGTATGCCACGGCCGATCAGGATCCGCAGGTCGATGATGAAAGCCGCAGGGTGAAGGTCGGCGAGGGGGAGGAGTACCTTGTTTGGCAGGCGGCGGCCCTTCGGGATTTCACCGTGACCCTCTATGCCCGAATGGAGGATATAAAAGAAGTTGTGCAGCTTTCCGTCCGTGCCGCGGATCAAGCGTGGATTGACCTGGACTACGAAGTGCAAAAAGAGACGATCGCGCAGTCGGACTGGTACAAGTATGTGCTGACCGGTAAAGCATCGCAGGATGTGCCGACCGATGAGTTTCGACTGCTGGTCAGGCGGGATGCGGCTCCGGGCAGTGTCCAGGTCGGTCTGGTGAGACTTGACATCCAGCGTACCAGTGATTGAGACGGTCGGTGTGAAGCGCCGATTGACCTTCACTGTTGAAGCGTTGTGAGTAACGGTAAAGAGGGGTGGGCCGCAACGTTCATTGAATGCGTTGCGGCCCACCCTCTTGGCTTTCCGGGTCCTTTAACCCGGTGTGAACGTCAGCGAAGGGTCTGTGCTTTTTCAGGGGCCGGTCTATTTTCTCATCAACGTGCCGTCAATGTATCTGCAGAGACCGTCAAGGGCGGCAGCCGGTAGTCTTCAAGCGAGATGATACGATCATACTCCACCTGCACAGCTTTCATCTCGTGCACCTGAAGCCGGATTCCCTGCAGCGCTTCCTCATTTGGAGCCCGGCGTCCCCAGCGCACTTGAGGTCCGTAAGGGTTGATGACATGCAGATCGCCTTGAATGGCCGCAAAAGCGTCGGATGTATACGGCTTTGTGACTCCCACATAAAGACTGGGGCGTTCACGAGCGTCGGCCACCACGACGTTGCGGAGATTCACCCTGGCGATGTGGGAGAAGCCTTCAAGGAAGATCGGCACTGATGTGTGCGGATGATCCCCGCCGTCGGGGGCGTCGGTAGCCACATTGTGCAAGATGCAGTCCTCGAAGGATAGCTCCAGTGTGTCTTGATCGATGATATGCTCCACCCGGATGGCATTTCGGGCCACGTCTTCGATGACGGCGTTGCGTAGGGTTATCGTTCCCGTAGGGTGATCTTCGGGCCGGGCCTTGACGGAAAAGCCTGAGCGACTGCCGCGGATTAGGATGTTTTCCATGTGGATTGACACTTCGGCTTCGCACGTCAGCGGTTTGAGGTTGATCGTCACGCCGTAATACTCATTGCCGTCAAAGACGCAGTTGCGAACAACGATCTGTTCAAGCCTTTCGTCGGCTTGGTTGGGCTCGAAATCGATGCCTGCCATTGGCAGTGTACCCGATGTATTCTTGAACACGCTGTTTTCGATCAGCAGGTTCTTGGCGGAGATGACGCTGATGCCCTGTCGGTAGTTGTTGTCGCATACGACGTCTTTGATGACTACGCCTTCGCACAGACCGCGACTGCCGCGGCCTATGTAGATGCCGTCGCCGCCCGTATCCCGGATGGTTAAGCCTAACACCTGAACGTTATTGCAGCCGCGGATATTGACTCCCATGCGATGCTGGCTCTTCGGATAATACGGCTGGGTGTAGTCATCTTTATGCATGCGAATGGTGGCACCATAGCCCTTGAGCGTGACGTTCTCGATATCCCGCGCCGTGAAGACCGAGTCGTGTTTTCCGAAGTAGTCGCCCTTTTTGGCGGTGACGACAACTCCTTCTTCGAAAACCAGCTCAAGGTTGCTGCGCAGGAAGATGGGGCGTACGATCCAATCCTGCCCCATGTTGGGAATGATCACCGTCGACGCTTTGCTGTTGATCGCCGCTTGGAGATATCGTGTTGAGTCCATCGGATCAAAGCCCCACCAGGCTGCATTGGCCACCGTTCGTTTCCCTGCCGCTACTTCCTCAATCGCTTGCGGATCGGGTGCGACCCAGGCCAGGCCCGGCGGGGACATGGCACACAAAAGCATCAGGGCCGGATAGAACACCGCGGCACCCCCTTTTCGTTTTTGGTGCGGTTCATTTGCCCAGAGTCTCGTCCAAGCGGACCTGGACTCTTTGTGTTACTTGGGCCAGAGCCGCTTGCGGCGTCATCTGCAGACTCCTCACCTGGTCGACAGCCCACCGCAGTTCCCTGCTATACTCGGCGCTGACAGGCATCATCGGCATGAACGGTTTCAGATTGGGCCCGGTGAGCACATCCAGGACCGGCAGATAATCCGGGAATCGACGAACAAAGGCCCGCAAGGCTTGAATGCGCACGGGCACATGCGATCTGCCCATGTCAAGAAGCTTCATCGACTGCTCGAAATCGGTTCGCCAGTGGATGAACTTGAAAGCTTCTTCCGGGTGCTTGGCTCCCGTGGGGATGACAAAAGTGAGGGCGTTGCCGGTGCTGGCATTGGGCAGACCTTGCTGAGGATAGGGCAGGGGGGCCATGCCCCATTGACCGGGAGCAAACTGGTACATATCCCCGATTAGCCAAGGACCGGTCACCTGCATGGCCAGGAGCTCTTTGAGAAAGGCATCGCCGTGATGGTAGTTGCTTATGCGGGCGGTTAGAGCGTTTATCTGTCCGGGCTCGTAGCGCAGGGCGTAGGAGGCCATCCACTCCATCATGGCCACGGCATTGGTGTGATCGGCGGTCACCGTTCGGGTTTCGGCATCATACCATTCCACGTTCCACGGGGCGGCCCAGGTGAGCCAATCGCCCAGCCAGGGCACAAAACCCAGACGCGTCAGATTGCCCGATCCGTCGGTGCGCGTCAGTCTGCGGGCCAAGCTATCCAGCTCGTCGATAGTGACTGGATAAGCATCCGGATCGAGACCCTCGCGGGCGAAGATCTCTTTGTGCCAGTAGAACATATTGACGTCGATGTCGCAGGTCATCGCCCAGGTTTTGCCGTCATAGCGCCAGGACTCATAGGCTCCGGGGGCAAACTCGTTCGCTTTGATCCCAGCGGCGGTCATAAAGCGGTCAAGAGGTTGAATCAGCCCTTTGTGGGCAAACTCCGGGATCGAAAGTGTGGGGAAGACCTGAGCCACATCGGGCGCAGCCCCTGCAGCGATGGCAACTACCAGCTTAGTGGAGTAGTCGCCCGTGACCGTCGCGTATTCGATCTTGATATCCGGATTCAGTCTTTCATATTCCTCCATAAGCATGCGGTGAGGTGCGAGCCTTTCATCGGCGAATTTAGTCCACAACTCAAGGGTTGTCTTCGCGACAGCTGCCATGCCAAAGAGCAAGAAGAGGCATAGGCATATGCACGCGATCCACAAAGCTCTGACTCTCCGATTTCTTGGGCGGAGACGGCACTCGATCATCAAAGCACTCTCCCTTTGTTTATAGTTGTCGGTATTGACATATCACGTGTTAGATATAGACCCATGATTACCTTCAAAAGCAGGGAAGTTTAACGGAACAGCAACTAATCTCAGGTATGAACTAAAAGATGGGAAGGGAGCAGGTATTAGCTCGGCGAACCAAATCTGCAGTGCGTACCAATAAAATCCGCACGTCGGTGACGGATGGTGTAATCGCTCAAGAAGGAGTGTAAGAGCATGATCAATCGAAGAAGGTGCCTGTCGCTTTGTCTTGCCGTTGCGTTAGGTCTGGCGCTCGCTTTTTCTTGTTTGGGTTCTACGGTGAAGATCACACATCTGAGCTCAGGAGCTCACAGCGAATCGTGGCAGAATTTCTTGCGGGAAATGAAGGAGCCCTTTGAAAAGGCCAATCCCGGGTACGAAATAGAGATTTTGACGGACTCCACACCTAATGAGAAGTTCTTGGTCATGGTCGCCGGGGGTATCTCACCCGACGTACTCGATCTGGTAACTCACGTGTCGGCGCCTCTTATCGCCGAAGATATGTTCTACGATCTCAACAAGTTCCTAGATCCCCAATTGAAGAGTCTTATTCCGCCGGCCATGTTGAATGCTCTGACCACTCCCAAAGGACTCCTGTTCATGCTGCCTATCGAGGTGTACTCGATCGTCACTTGGTATAACCTCGACATGCTGCGTCAAGCGGGCTTAACGCCGCCTGCCGAACTGAAACCGGGAGAATGGACATGGCAGTTGATGCGCGAATACGGCCGCAAGCTGACTAAAGATGAGGACGGCGACGGGATAGCCGAGATCTGGGGCCTGGACCGGATGCGGTCGCGCCCGTATATCCAGGCGATCCAGGCGGGAGGCAACTTCTTCGACCGTGACATCTTCCCCAGGAAGAGCCTGCTTTTGAGTGAGCCCGTGGTCACGGCCATAGAGTTCATGGAACGGTTGATGTGGGAGGATCGGGTGACGCAGCCGGCAACCGTCGGCGGAGGGACCTATTTCTACCACAACAAAGCGGCCATTGACGTCGTTGACGGCCCGGGGATCTTGGGTACCTACATGAAGGGTGTTCCGTTCGAGTGGGACGTGGCGCTGCAGCCCTACGGGCCTGTCAATAATGCCACGAACGTATCGTTGAACGGTTTCCAGATCAGCGCCCACAGCAAGCATCCGCGGGAGGCTTGGGAGTGGGTGAAATTCGTCGGCACCACGGAGCAAGCCCAACGCAGCATGGCCTCTCACACCGGACGTCTGCCTGTCTTGGCCCGGGTGGCCCGCGCTTGGAATACCTGTGTGCCGGATCTGCCTGCCAACTGGATGGCCTTCTTCGAGCAGTCCGTGCATCCGGACAATATCTTCTTGAAAGAGGGGATGGTCATGGATGCTCGGATCACCAACACTCTTACGAATCAGCTGAATAGGGTGTGGCGCGGAGAAGTTTCAGCCAGAGTGGCTCTGGAGGAAGCGGATCGGATTATCACGGCTTTGTTCGCCGAGGGCGCTCAGTGACAAACCGGGCCCGCTGACACGTCGCAGAACAGGAATGAGACATAAGACAGACGAAGGAGAGCCGCGGTACTCTCCTTCGTCTTAGGATTGGTGGGACGCGAGATTGAAGCTGGCCATCCTTGGTGATCTGCACATCATCTCTCCTGATGATCCTTTTCCGGAGGCCCGTGAACGTCGGGCGCATTTTGCTCAAACGGATGGGGCCCTAAAGGCCCTTCGGATTCTGGTGCGGCAGGAAGCCCCTGATCTGGTGATCTCCGTAGGTGATCTCATCGACTGGTACAGTGATGAAAACCGAGACGCGGCCATTCGTTTCCTCGATTCTTTAGGCGCGCCGTGGCTGTTGACGCCGGGAAATCATGATATTGCCGGTTACATAAGAGAGAACGGAGAGGTCACGGGTCCCTATGAGACCGCGCAGATCGAGGAGGCCGCCCGGAAGGGATGGGCGGATGCGGGGATTGAGATTGGCAATCGAGCCATCGATGTCGGTTTTGCCCGGCTGCTTTTGTTGGACAGCGCGCCGGGTGAAATTCCGACGCAGACGCAACAGTGGCTGGAAGAGAACTTAACAGAGAGCGCCAATCGCTCCGCCGATGACAAGACCATTCTTTTCACGCACATACCTTTTAACATTGAAGCTATCAGGAGGTTTATCACCTCGGTTGAACCGGGACGAGATCCACACAAATCATTGCAACGGGGGATGCCGGCCGCGATCGAGGACCTTCTTGTTGCGGGGATGAGTATGGTCTTTACCGGGCATCTCCATTTCTTCCCCGGCCATGTGGCGGTCAACGGACTGGACATGTATTTGTTGCCCTTAAGTGTGATTTCCGCCGGCAGGGTCTATCCGCGGCAAGGTACCGTCACCTTTTTGGAGTTGGACGGTTCACCGCCCCGGCAGGTGCTGCTGGATCCGGCTCACTGAGAAGGCGACGGATACGCGATTCAACCTCCTCGTACGTCTTGGTCGTGGATACGGTGCATGAAGAGCGTTCGAGTCCCGGTGCGATTGTGGACTATGCTCGGCTTTGAGAAGCGCTTGCTCTTTTCGGGGGTATCCTTCTCGCACCGCGGCGCATCATCACCGTCTGACTTCTGCCAAATATGGCCGGCTCGAAAGGCTGCCCTTGAGCGGGGGCCAGCCGTGGACGGTCTTTTCCGGGTGATCGGCAAGGAGAGCTTGGACAGAGCGAGCTGATGGTAAGAAGCTGCTGAGCAGTGATGTTGATTCAGAATCACGGTGGGGGTTATCAGTTAGAAGCGACAAAGCGATTGGGAGGGATATCGATGGACGGTGCGCTGGCGAATCTGGCACGATTAAGGGATCTGAAGTCGTTGAGAGTATCGAGTTGGGATATAACCGGTGGGAATACGGACAACTGGCTTATCCGGGCCGGGCATACCTCCACCTTGGTGAACCTGACGGGACCGGGATGTATACGGCATATCTGGATGACCATAGCCGGTGGCGAGGATTTCTATCTGCGTAACCTCGTGCTGCGCATGTACTGGGACGATGAAGAGCTGCCCAGCGTGGAATGCCCCATCGGGGATTTCTTCGGTCTTGGACATGGCACGGTTACCTACTTCAGTTCCGCTCCGCTGCAGATGTTCGATAGAGCCTTCAATTGCTGGTTCCCCATGCCGTTCGCCAAAAGAGCCCGGATTACGGTCGAAAACGAGGGCGAAAAAGACGCCATCCTTTATTTCTACGTTGACTACCAGCTGGGCAATGACGTGAGCGGATTAGGCCGTTTCCACGCTCAATGGCGTCGCCAGCTGGTGGTCAAAGCCGATGTACCGGAAGGCACGTGGGCCCGAGGCGCTAAGGGTCCGGTGAACACCACGGGGCGGGACAACTACGTCGTCTTGGAGGCCGAAGGGCGCGGTCACTACGTGGGCTGCCACATAAGTCTCGACACAAATGAGCCCGGATGGTGGGGAGAAGGCGATGATATGTTCTTCATCGACGGAGAGGTTTGGCCCCCGTCGCTGCACGGGACGGGCATGGAAGATTATTTCTGCGGTGCCTGGAACTTCAACCGACTCCAACAGACCTTCTGCACGCCGTATTACGGTTATCACTTCAAGGGGAATGACGATTACACCGGCAAGCACTCGATGTATCGCTTCCACATAGAGGATCCGATCTATTTCAATAAGTCCTTGGTCTTCTCCATAGAACACGGGCACGCCAATGACCGTTCGGGCGATTGGACAAGTGTGGCCTATTGGTATCAGAGCGAGCCTCACAAGCCGTTCCCGCCGTTCCCCGCCGTCGAAGATCGCATCCCGTACCGCTTTGGCGGCAGAGAGCATATGCGCAGAGGGAAGGATCGACGGGAGTTGCCGGTCAATCACTGATCGCGCCAGCGTCGTAAATGGACACTGGATGTCCACTGACGAAGAGGGTAAAGGAGCTGTCTTTTGTCTGCGAGGGCAGCTCCTTTTGTTATTCTCAGAAGGGTGCACCGAGATAGCAGGCAGTGGTGTCGGTGAGCTCGAACGGCGAGACATCAAGGGATGAGCGTTGAATGGTTTCATTCCGGAGTCATCCGTTTGCGGTTATGGCGCTTTGTCCTTCTTTTTGCTATGTCGAAATACTATATAATGAAGAAGCATAGGAAATCAAGAGTTGACATTATATTCTAGGGGGAGTTTACTGATTGCAGGTTAAGCGATATACAACGATGCCGTTGTATGAGGTCGCCGGACCGGATCCCACAGCAAGGCCAGGGAGGTGTTCCTTGTGACAGGTTTGCGAAGCCTGAAGAAGGCTATCGTAGGGCTATCACTGTTCATGCTGTTTGTTGTCCCCAGTCTGGTCGTGACTGCAACTGAGGTGAAGCTCTCGTTCGTTCATTGGTTTGGCGCCCGAGAACCGTACAGGACGCAGCTGGCTGAACTGATCGCTCCCTTTGAAGCCAAACATCCGGGCATTCAAGTTGAGCAGATAAATGGCGATACAGAGAAGATAAAGACGCTGATTGCGGGGGGCACGGCCCCCGATGTGATGGCACTGCGGTCTCAGGCTTGGGGTCCTCTTATCACGGATGTGGCTTTGGATATTACCGATCTGATGAAAAGAGATGGCATTGACCCTGCAGACTACAGACCCGGCTCCATGCAGGCTGTGTATATCAACGGCCGCTACTACGGACTTCCTTGGACCCCCGGCTACAACATGATGTACGTAAATCGCACTCTTCTCTACAACGTGGGTGCGGAAACGCCCGGAAGAGGATGGACCCTGGACATTCTAAAATCGCTCGCGCAGAAGACAACGCGTGATCTCAATGGCGACGGAATGATCGATCAGTGGGGCTTTCGCGGTGGGCATTACCCGAAGCCCAGCTATTTTTGGCCGTATCTCAATGGCGGAAGGATCATGGACGAGACGAGCGGCGAACTGACCGTAATGGATCATCGTGTCATAGACGCCCTTCAGTGGTGGAGCGACCTGAAAAACGAGCATAACGCCATGGAAACCCAGGGCGGCGCATACTTGGATCGGTTCTTGAATGGAAAAGTGGCCTTCATGGACTTGTGGGAAGCTCCCCGAGCGCTCTTTCTCGAGCAGAAGATGCACGAGAACTATCCTTGGGCGATCATAGATCTACCCACCGGGCCCGGTCCGACCATCAACTTCTCGCTGACGCATCCTTTGGTCATTGCCATTGACAGTAAGCATCATGCGGAAGCCTGGGAGTTCCTGCGCTTCTTTGGTACAGAGGGACAGGCGGTATTCGGTGAGAACGGTTTCTTCCCTCTGACAAGGGCCAGCATTCGACGCATGGTGCAAAAAACACCTTTGCCGCCCGGTCACAGCGAGCAGGACATCTTCGGACCGCTGATAAATCCTGCAGGTGTGCCGGTTAGTCATCGGTTCTTTTTGCCGGGCTTTGCGGAAGTCTGGGCCGAGGTAGAGAACGCTTGGACGCGTACGGTTACCGAAAACGTATCGGTACGAGTGGCTCTGGAAG
>LFTP01000009.1 GCA_001513395.1 Clostridia bacterium DTU080 | reverse complement strand
CTGCCTTAACTCCAACAGATCATTCGGTCTGACGGCATCGGCGGCCGTCAACCTTACTTCGGCTTGTGTGGCGTATCCCAACAAGAAACGCCTCATCTCATGCAAAGCGACCACAAAGGAGTCCATCTCGTCGTCTTGGTCCATAACGCTTACATCCCGAACCGCGTCCCGCCCCCACATTCCTTGCAGCGCTTTTTCGACATCCATAGCCGCCCGGTCAAAATCCACTGTCTGGTGTTCGAAAGGAAAACGCACTTCTAAAATCGAATACCGGGCCGCCAACTCCTGCGCCGCCTTGTAAATCTCCTCAGCCCGTTCCGGAGTGTCGACGACGGCCACAAGGCTTGTCCCATGCCGAAAGACAAAACGCACACCCTCCATGTCCGTCAGTTCACGGTCGAAGGTCTCCTGCATGCCTGGATGAACATTGCGCATCACCACACTGGGCTCAGTGATGAAGGTCAATCCGGCGTAACCGGGCAGATCCGACATCCAGGTGCCGAGGCTTTCAAAAACACGTCGCGTTTTGTGTTGATCATCGACTGCAAGAAGGAAATTGGCCTTTCCGGCCACGGTGGGGCCGCGCTTTAATCGTGCACCGGGGATGTGTTTGTCGATCATTGAACTGAGGGTCTCAAAAAAAGCCTCATGTGTTTCTTCATGGGCATGGACGATGAGATCGTACTCTCCGTACTCACCGACCAGATGATTGACGCTGGAAGTGAAATATCTGTCAACGGCAACGGAAAGACCACCGGCGATCAGACTTCCGACGACAATAGTGATGACAATAACCAGCGCAAGATCACGGCCGAAACCGGAGCGCCATAGCTGTCGCAAGCCGGTACACCCCCATTCAGCTGGCATTATATCATGCGCAACCTGCAGGGCCGCCCGGCATTATATTCGAACCAAGGAAGCGGTTGACAGCTATGTCTGGATATCGAACTGTTGCATCCCTTCGACTCGGAAGGATCCGGTTTTCATGTTATAAGTTAGCCGACCCTGAACGAGAATTAGAGTGCCGTCCCGCAAAGAAAGATCGATCTCGCCTTCCAAGACAACGTCTTCCGTTACCGAGTTCAGGATCAACCGTGAGGCGCGCGCCTGACTGCCGTCATAGATGAAGTAGACAGCTTCAGGAGCGATAAGCAGACGGTCATCCTCTTGCCATTCCAGTCTGGACGTCTCCATAACCAGTTGCCCGTCCTCAAAGACCGTGACACCTTCATAGAGGACCAGATTGGCGCTGTCGCGACCGTCCACCTTTTTATACCAGACCGCTTTTCCGGCCTCGAAGGTGAGAAAAGATCGCTCATTGCGATATATGATTCCGTTTTCTATTTTTTCGAGAGTCACGACGTCATCCGCATCATTCATGGTCCGGGCTTCGAGCGACCACTGACGCTGCCCCTTGGACCATCCCACCAGACGCGGCCGTGAAAACTCCGTACTTGGGGTCTGCTTAGGATTCATCACCGTAACGCCTTCATCGCTAAGCAAAAGCGTCGCGCTCGCCAAAAGCCCCACTAAGACAAGCACACCCGCCATAATCCAGCGATTTCGATGCTCGCGCCGCAAAGAACACCCTCCCATCATATCTCCCTACTCGATGGCCAACACCTCTTCCCAGCCTTTGGCGTCGAACATCAGGTGTTGTTCTGTCGCTCCGACCTTCACGGCGGCTGCCGGGAATGCTGGTATTCTATACTCGAGCCATACTTCCTTGCGAGTTTGATCAAAACGCAAATCGATCACTCGGCAACCAAGATCCCTCGTGATGGTAAAATCCCCAAGATCAAATTCGTTTTCTATACCGTCATAGATGGCAGCATATGACACCCGCCAGCCCTTAAGATCCCAGTGAAAGGCTGCATCGACGCGTTCGGCATATTTGGTCTCCATGTTGTATCTGGCACCCAGCTGAACGGAAAAACTGTCGCTGGGAATGTACTGCAACGTAGCTACGGTATAGACCCAGCTCGAATCCGCTATACTGTATGCGGACTGCATCTGCATGTTGAGCCCTGACTTAAGTTGCCACCGCAGGCTGCCGATCACGTCAATGGGCTCTTTGTTGAAAAGATCATATCCTCCCGAGAGCCTCCATCCCGCGTTCGCCGTGTTATATTGCACGGCGGCCCTGAGCTCTTCTTCATCAACGACGCGATCGAAGCGAAACGGTGAAAGATCACCGAAACTCTGCTCATATCTATAGTCCGCATTGAGTGTAAGTCTTTCAGAGACGGGCAGACGGTAAGTACTCCGCGCCCCGGCCACCCACTGCTTTTCCCCGGTTCCATAGATCCGCCTGGCCAGGAATCCGTTCCACTGCCAACGTCCCCAAGAGCCGAGATCAACCTGGGGGAACTCTGTTTGAGCGGCAACGTGCATCCTTTCGGTGCTGACACGAACCGGAGTCGGAAAGACCGGCCTGTCTTCGGTCAGTCTGCCCCAGGCAAAATCTGCGCTCAGAGGGATCTCACGCCCGAAAACATGAAGACGCTTGATCCGGGCTTTGAGCTCGGGCAGAGCCTGCGCCCTGTTCCAGGTGATCTCTTCTGTGGGCTCATCTTTAGCCAATTCAGGATTGAAAAGATCCTCAGCAGTGAGATCAAAACTCCAGTTTGCCGTCTCACGTCCCAGCTCCGCCCTATAGCCCACTAGATTGCGCCGTGGAAGGTCGGGCATGTCTTGTTTATCCACATCGGCACTAAGCCTTAGATGCCACCCATCGGCACTGCGTTGCACGTGCGACAAGACGGCATACGTCTCGTAACCCGTCTGCGCTCCGGTGACTCTTTTGTCGCTGTAACGCAATTCACTGCTGCCATTGGAACGCTGCTGTGACAGACTCAACTCATGGTGACGCCACAGATTCTCTCCGTCGTCGTATTCTGTGGAGAAAGTACTTCCACCCGACAACTTCAGATCTCCGGGCAGGGCACGCTCACCGTACAAACCCAGCGTCAGGTCCGTGTGTTCCGTCTTCATATTCGGCTGTACATAGAGGTAGATGCTCTCACTGCCTGCCGCGTCAGTTCTGAGGACATGATCCACGCCGAAGCCCCACCCCAAAAGCTGCATATAATCGACCAGAAACCGTCCGCGCTGATTGCCCGGTCCGTGATAGCCAAAAGAGGTCTTGACGAACCAGCCTTCCTCGGATGAGTATCCCAGTTTGGGAAGACTCAGTGATTCTGCCCAATCTCGGCTTTTAAGGGAAAAAGTGATTCGAGGCCAGTAAAAAAGAGTCAGGCCGCTTTCTACGAAGCGCACGCCGTAGAGAACCAAACGATCGCCGGGGTGAATCTCAATACGTTTGCTCGCCAGATAGTATCCCGGCTGATTGGGATCACACGTGGTGAGCGCCGCTTCGTCGATCACGGTCAGAGTTGGACAGGCGTTCACCCGGGCACCCGAAAGATAGACAGGAGATACCGCTCCCGACGGGAGTGTCGACATCAACGGCTTGTCGAGCGTCCATTCACCCGTGGCGGCATCATAAGTCAGATCCCGCCCCGCCACCGAAGTATCGTCTTGCTCGATCGTAACCTCCCCGACAAACTGGAGGAGTTCCTGTTCACTGAGATAGATCAACCGGGTACCCCTGATCGTCACCGTGTCGTCAGTCACCGTTACCGGACCGTCAAAGACAAAACGCCCCGAGGCAATATCCACCTCAGCGAACTCCTCGCCGATGATACGCACGGCGGCAGCGAAGCTCGGTGCCGCCAGAAGGCCTACGACAATGATCACTGCCATCACGTATCTGTGGCCAAGCATCGCTTCACCGCCCCTTCCGGCTAGGAATTCCCGTTGCAATGCGGATCGCCTTGTCTCAACTTCTGTCAAACGCGTTCGACATGGATGAGCAAGGCCAAGCCCATAAGCGCAAAAAGCACGTTCGGGCTCCACGCGGCCAGCAAGGGTGGTATGGCCCCGTTTCCTCCCAAGGAACGGAAGACACCCACCGCCACATAGTAGACAAAAGCCACGCCAATGCTGACCACTACCCCGTAAAAGCGTCCTCCGCGAGCGGAGGCCGCGGCCATGGGTGCTGCCACCAAAGTCCAAATGACCGCCGTCAGAGGCAACGCCAACTTCAAATGATAATCCACTTCAAAGCGCTTGACGTCTATACCGCTTTTTTGAAACAGGCGCACATGCTCGCCGAGCTCGCGTCTGGTCATCTCATCAGTCGTCTTTTGCTCTCCGAACAGCCTCTCGCTGTCTTGGACGGGGATATCCAGCTGATCGAAGCCTGTCTCTTGCAAGACATAGCCGTCCTCATCTAGAACGCGGCGTACTCCGGCAATCAAATGCCATGTTTGATCCGTATAGACCCCCTCGCGCGCCGTGATCACCGTCGGAAAAGGGGAATCGGAGGTCTTTGAAGGTTCAAAGATCATCACGGAGCGAATGCGCCGCGCTTTGCGGTCTACTTCTCCAACGTAGAAGGTACGGCCATGCGGTCCGCGCATAAAGACATTGGCTTCCACATGCGTCAAGTCGTCTTTGAAAAGCGCCTGGCGATAGAGAGTCTCGGCCCGGTGGTTTGCCGCCGGCACTATGGACTCATTGAGAGCGAAAGTCATCGCACTCACCATGGCCGCGGCCACAAAGACCGGGAGAGCCAGTCGACAAAAGGAATTACCCGTGGCCCGCATCACCGTCAGCTCGCTGTCTTTGGCGAAGCGGCCTAAGCTCAACAACGTGGCAAACAGAGCCCCCGCCGGCAAAGTGATCACCATGACATTGGGTAGCTTGTACAACAGGAGTTTGAACACGGTCAAGGCCGGCATTTTCCGGCTGACGATAAGGTCAGCCAGTTCAAAAACGATGCCCGACAAAAGCATGACGGTCAAACCGGCCACGCAGGCCAAAAACGGCGCGGTAAACTCTTTGAAGGTGTAGCGATCAAGGACACGCATGCAGCATGCTCTTCCTCTGCTAGCAATCGACAGCATTGTCGGCAACGACGCTGGCCTGCCGTTCCCACTGCTCGTACAACATCTCGAGTCTGGCCACGATCTCCCGATGCGCCTGAGCCGTCTGTTTGGCCTTTTTCCCGTCGGCATACAAAGCCGTATCGGCAAGCGTCTCCTCCAACGACTGCTTCTGCTTTTCAGCCTCGGCAATGGCTTGCTCCAACTCCTCGAGTTCGGCTTGGGCTCGGCGCAAGGCTTGCCGCCGCCTCATCGCCTCCTCGTCGGATGCCGCTCGCTTGGCCCGCTTTTTAGAAGGCTCAGGCTCAGAGGTTTGAACTTGCTGCGCGGCACGAAACTCCTCGTAGGTTCCCACGAAATCCTGAAGCCGGCCGTCAACAAGATGCCAGATGCGTTTCGCCAACCGATTGACGAAGAAGCGGTCGTGCGAGACGAAAACCAGGGTGCCTGGGTACTCTTGCAAAGCCGACTCAACGACCTCCCGACTGGGGATGTCCAGATGATTGGTAGGTTCATCCAGCAACAAGAGGTTAGCTTCACACAAGACCAGCTTCGCCAGTGTCAGGCGGTTGCGTTCACCTCCGCTTAACACACCTACCTTTTTGTGAACGTCATCCCCTCTAAACAAGAAGAGAGCCAAATGACGGTGAAGTTCGAAGAAACTCAAATCGCTTACTTGAAGCAGCTCCTCCATCACTGTCAAGTCGGGGTTGAGATCCCGCAGCTCTTGACTGAAATGAGCGATCACGACGTCCTTGCCGTAGCTCACTCTTCCTGATGTGGGGGTCTGCAGTCCAGCCATGATCCTGATCAGAGTGCTTTTTCCGGAGCCGTTGGGACCTATGATTCCGACGCGCTCTCCCCGGGACACCTGAAGGTGGTCTATCCTGAGCACCTCTTTGTCGTCATAGACCATGGATACGTCATCCAGCCAGACGACTTCCCGTCCCGAGCGAGGTCCGGATGACAACCGAAGACGCATGGCCGCCTCTTCTCTAGCCGGCGCATCGATGATCTGCATGCGCTCCAAGGCTCGTTGGCGGCTCTTGGCCATGGTGGCTCGGTTACCCGCCCGGTAGCGGCGGACATACGCCTCAAGCTCGGCAATGCGCTCCTGCTGAGCCAAAAACTCCTTGGTTGCTCGCTCCCGCCTTTGTTCACGCATCACCCGGGAGGCTGAATAATTGCCCCGGTACGTGTACAGCTGATTCTCTTCCAATTCCCAAATCCGGTTGACTATCGAATCCAAAAAGGAGCGATCGTGCGACACCACAATGAGAGAGCCACGGTAGTCTTTCAGATAACTTTCCAACCACTCTATGGCCGCCATATCGAGATGGTTAGTTGGTTCATCCAACAGCAACAAGTCCGGGGAACTGCACAACAGGCGAGCCAACGCCGCACGCACTTTTTGCCCCCCGCTCAAGGCTGACACCGGAAGCTCGAGATCGTCCTCACGAAAACCAAGACCGAAAAGAGCGGCGCGAATGGCGGCTTCGCTGCTGTATCCGTCGGCTTGCTCGAAAGCGCCTCGCACCCGGGCATACTCATCCAACACGCCGGCCAGCCGAGCTTCATCCGAATGCACAGACGGATCGGCCATCTCCGCCTCCAACTGCCGCATACGCTCAGCCAAGCGCAGGGTATCGCTTCTGGCCTCCAGAGCGTATTCCCATAAGGAGCCATCAAATCCCAGCGCCACCCCTTGAGCCAAAAACGCGACTTCGGCCCGGGCGGCCAATGAGACTTCGCCCTCGTCAGGCTCGTCCAGGCCCGCAATGAGCCTCAACAGCGTGGTCTTTCCCACGCCGTTGCGTCCGATCAGTCCAATTTTATCTCCGGTGTGCATCACGGCACTCACCGGGCCGAAGACCTTGCGACCGCCGTAAAAACGCGTCACTTCGGTGAGCCGCACCAGGCTCACTCAGCACCCTCCTTTCTCAGTCTCTCTAGCTCTTTTTCCATATCGCGCAACAGCGCCAATATCTCTTCTTTTTCTTCCTCCAGTTGACTCACCTGACGTCGCAGACGGTCGAAATCCTTCAGCAAAGAAGGCAAGCGGTGTTGAGCGGCCAGCATGCGCATATGCTCCGCATGCGGACGGGCCGGAAAGCCGGACACAAACGATCCGGGCGGGGTATCCTTGGCCACAAGGCCGCGGGAGGCCACCGTAGTACCCTCTCCCACCCTAAGGTGCCCGGCGACGCCGCTTTGTCCGGCGAGGATGACTCTTTTTTCGACCTTGGCGCTGCCCGCCACGCCGCTCAAAGCCACGATGAGACACTCAGGACCGATGTGCACATTGTGGCCCAGCTGGACAAGATTGTCTATTTTCGTGCCCTTGCCCACCAGCGTCACTCCGGTAGTCGCCCGGTCGACGGCGCTATTGGCCCCGATCTCTACATCATCTTCGATGACCACGGTGCCGATGTGCTGGACTTTGCGATGGCCGCTCGATGTAGTGACATAACCGAAGCCGTCGGCTCCTAGCACCGCTCCGGAGTGAATTATACATCTTTTTCCGATTATAACTCGGTCAAGGATCACCGCATGGGGATAGATCCAAGTGTCATCGCCAATGGTGACATCCTCGCCTATGTAAACGCCGGGAAAGATGACCACTCCGTCCCCGAGCCGCGACCGGGCCCCTACAAAGGCGTGCGCCTGTACGGAAACATCCTTACCCAATACCGCATCTTCGCTGACAACGGCTGTCTCATGTACACCAAGAGGCACTTCGACGGCAGGAGCGAACAGTTCCAGAATCTGGGCCCAGGCTAGGCGAACATGGGCCACCCGGATCAGCGGCTTATCATAATCCGGCTCGGGAAAATCCCGCGATACCACCACACAGGCGGCCCGTGTCGTCCTCACCAATTCCGCCATCTTCGGTTCGGCAGCAAAGGTGATCTCTGTCGGGCCTGCCTCCTCAAGGGAGGCAGCCCCTGTTATTTCGATTTCCTCCAAGGACTTACGAGGAGCCCGGCCCGACAAATCGCCCTGCACCAGCTGCGCTAATTCGCCTAACTGGTACACGTTTACTACACCTCTTCACATCATTTCACTTGCAGCTTGGCCAAGACC
>LFTP01000078.1 GCA_001513395.1 Clostridia bacterium DTU080 | reverse complement strand
CATCTACACCGGTACCCACGGCACGCTCTCGTTTGACATAGCCTCACCCCGCCGATGGCATTACGCCGTCTATCGTGACCTCAACGGAAACGGCGCTGTTGATCCAGATGAACCCTCGGCCATGGGTGAGACTCTGCAGGTGGGTCCGGACAGCAACGCATTCATAGTCACAGTACGACCGCCGAGCGGCGAACCCGAAGGTACCGTCGATTTTGCCCAGGTGAATATCACCTTTGTCTACGAAGGAAATGCTTTCCTTAAGGAGTCGGATACCGTTTCGATCACAACCGCGTTGCATTCGGCCCGACTGCGCCTGAGCACCATGGTCCGTAACGCGACGCGCAATTGGCCGCCTGGTCCTGACGCTTTCACCGAAACGCATGTTCAGGCTCATCCCGGCGACAGTCTTGAGTACAAGGTTGAGTATGAGAACGTAGGAGTCTCTCCGGTGACACAAGTTAGGATTTCAGCCGCGATCCCAACGGGTACTTCGCTCGACACCGACTCATACGGATCGGACAGACCGGTGCGATGGATCGATCAGCAAGGCGTGATCCGATATCCATCCGTTGTGATCGACGGCCAGACGTTTTGGTTGGATTTGGGAACGGTGCTGCCGGGACAGCGCGGCAGTCTTACCTATCGCGTGATCTTACAATAAACACCTCCGAAAGGACGTGCAAATGATGACAAAAAAACGCGTTCTGCAAATGGGATTACTGAGGACGGCTCTCACAGTCATGGGACTCTTGGTCTTGGCAACAGCGACAGTGTCGGCTGCGGATGAACCGCTCCGGCTTACACTTGAGCAGTTCGCTGTCATTCCGCCACAAGAGGAAGGTGCCTCCGAAGAGTTGGTGCCCTTCACTGAAGAGATGGCCGAGCCAGGGACCGTGATCGAGTACCATCTTGTGGCTCGGAATATGACCGGCGAACCGATCAAAGACATCATACTGCAGCTTCTGGTGCCGCAGGGGACGCATTATCTGGACGGACAGGAGAATTACGACCGCTCAACCCTGCTGCTCCAGTTCAGCATCGACGGCGGCGAGACATTCCGCACACCGCCCATCCGCTACATAACCGTCACACTGGAAGGAAGACGGGTGCAAGCGGTGGCCACCGCCGATATGTACACGGACTTAAGACTAGTCTTTTTAGCGCCTCTTGCTGCGCATGAGGAGGTGAGATTCAGCTACCGAGTGGAGATTGACTAGCCCGCTTCCGACACTTATTGACGAATATTTGAGACATCAATGGCATCGAAGACGCTGAGATGTCCAAGACGATTGACACTTAGCACTTCATAAGGAGGCAAGGACTTTGATGAGCAAGAGAACAGGACGGATCCTGGGTCTGACGATCGCACTATTCGTCATAGCCGCAACCGGGATGGCGCTGGCCATGACTCCCGCGGGTACAGTGATCAGCAATCAGGCGTTCGCTACCTATAGAGACATGAACGACGAACAGCGTCAGGCCGTGTCCAACATGGTCTACGTGACGGTCGCCCAATTGGCCGGTGTTGACGTAACACCCGATCAGTCACAGACAGTTCAAGTTGTGGCCAATCAGCAAGTGCAGTTTCCGTTCAAGGTGAGAAACGCCGGTAACGATGCGGATTCGTTTGCTCTGAGTGTGAACACCACACCAAGCGATATCCTTGTTGAGTTGTTTCGCGACGTAAACGGCAACGGAATCGTTGATGCCGGCGACGTCAAAGTGGAATCCGATCAGTATGTCGGTCCGGTCGCTGCAGGCGAGACGATTGATATCATCGCCCGTTTTCGGGTTCCGGCCAATGCCGAAGGCGGTACCACCATCACGCTGGTCCTCCAGGCGGAATCCCAATACGACCCCAGTGAAGCGGACACATCTGCCGAGATCACCTTCACAGTCGTGACGGAGGGTGTCATTACAGCGACGCTCGAGGCCGCCAGCGACTACACGGCAGACACGACCCGCGTCAGACCCGGAGGCACCATAGCCTACACGGTTACCCTGGTCAACCCAGGCATGTCTTCGATCAATGACGCCGTCGTCACCTTGCCGATTCCCGACAACACCGCGCTGAAGCCCGGTTCCGTCAAGGTTAACAACGTACAGATCTCCCCCGATCCCGATACCACCGACAATGAGTGGACTCACATGATATCCACTCTCAACGGCGGTCAGACATATGTGATCACCTATGCAGTAATTGTAGACGAAGATGCTCCCGTCGGAGTGATAGGTAACCGTGTCACGGTCCAGGTCGGCCAAAACACCGTGGAGACCAACAGAGTCGAGACGCGTGTCCTTTTGGTTGCCGGAGTGGAACTGAGCACGATCGAAGGCGAAGTTTACGATTGTAGCCCGACCTCGATCGGCACAACGTACGCCTTTAAGTACGTGGTGACCAATAGGGGTAACGGATCCGACAGGATCTTTGTCAATGCAACCATGGACAACTCGTGGCCGGTCACCGTCTACACTGCTGACGGTGTCACAACGTTGCCGAAGCATGAAGGCAAATACACGGTAGGTATTCTCGAAAAAGACACATCCGCCGTCTTCATTGTGAAAGTCACGGTGCCCACCAACGCGCCGTCGGATGATGAGACACATACCCTGACCGTCAGCGCGTCCGCACAAGGCGGCGAACTGGGTGGAGCGACGGCGGATCCGGAGTACGCTTACCTGCGCAACGTCCGTGCATCGGGCGTGACGCTCACCGCCGATACGTACGCAAAGAGCGGCGATCCCGGAACAGTCGTGGAGTTCACGATCACTGTTGAGAACGAGGGTCCGATCACTGACCTGTTCCTGCTGACCGCTGAGTTGACACTTCCCGATGGTTACAACACAACCGGATTCTCAGTGGGTCTCTTTGACGCCAATGGCAATCCCGTACCCAGCATCTCGATCCCCGGGGACGACTCAGCAACGCTCACAGCGCGCGTCACCATCCCGGCCGGTGCGCCTCCGATTGATCCGTCCATCTCCGTCAAGGTGACGGCGGCTTCGCAGAACAACAGCGATGCGGACAAGGGTGTCGTGAATCTCTTGGTCGGCGTGAACCGAGTCTACGCGGTGAGCATTGCCCCCAATCGCACGGGTTCGGCCAATCGCGGCGGTCATACCACCTATGATCTCACCGTGCAGAATCTGGGCAATGAGACGGAGACCATCAATATCACCTTCGGTGAGGCCAATCCGAAACTGGAGTACAGCTTCATCGATTTGAACAACACCTACATCGGTACCGAGCGCAGTGTTGAGCTCGGACCCAACCAGACCGCGACCGTACGCGTTCGTGTCGACGTTCCGACCACAGTAGCCGTGGGAACGACCGAGACCATGCGGGTTGTGGCTATCGTCGTCGGCAGTGATCCCGAGGCCTCGAGCCAGGCTGTGCTGACCACAACGGTGACCGGCGGCGAACTTCTGCTGAAGAAAGATGTGAATAAGACAGAAGCCGCGCCCGGAGAAGAGATCATCTACACGATTGCGGTCAAGAACATCAGCGTCGGCGAGCTCACAGACGTGGTCGTCACAGAGAAAATCTCGCAATATACAACGTTTGTACGCACCGAACAGCCCGACGGTATAACCGTAGAATACTCCATCAACGGCGGGACTACATGGACGTCAACCAAACCGGAAGACGACAAGACGATAACCGATGTTAAGTGGATAGTTGGCACTCTCAAGGCCAACGCCGAGATCATCGTCGAGCTCACGGTCAAGATCCAGTAGCAGTACCTGACTTCCCGCATTGGGGCTGTCCCAAAAGCAAGGTTGGGACAGCCCCGGCTTTTGTCTATCAGACGTGTAAT
>LFTP01000151.1 GCA_001513395.1 Clostridia bacterium DTU080 | reverse complement strand
GGCTATTTCAGACGGAGTCAGGTTGATGACCTGACTCAGTTCATCACAAGTGCGCAGGCGGTTACGCATCTGCCATCTCCAGTCCTGCCACAACTCGGAAGGAACGTCCCGCCACAGCGAGATCTCCCGATGATCGCGCATGATACACCGATCACTCCTTATAGGTTTCCATTTCGTCCGGATTCACTTATTTCACCGCCACCGGCACCATGACAGCCTCGCTCATGCCGTGGATCATCTTCTTATTGAGCGGGACGACGGTGGCCAAAATCCCGGCCAACACGGGGCTGTCACCGATCACGTAATAGTACGGACACAGGCGTGCCCGACCGTGCATTCTACGTATGGCCCCAGTCTCAAAGTCGTAGTATGAAACGCTCACCTTCCGCCCTTTGTGGAACTCTTGCAGGATATGCGGTGTTTGTTCGAAGGCGGCCAAGGCTTCATTGATGGTGCTTTCCCAATCCTGTGAAGAGACGTCATGCCCGATGGTTACCCCTCGGCTACCCCAAGCCGTCGGAGAGAACCCCGAAGGCTTGATCACCAGTTGGCGTTCCCGTTGTGACGCTTGAGCCAGTTGTCGGAAATCCGTGACGGGTAGGCCATCCAGCTTCAGATCTGGAATCACGGCGTGAGGAGGCAAGGGACGAGGATCCATGATCCAGGTCTGAGGGAACACCTCCTGTAATCTGCTCATGGCTGATTTGCCTAAGGCTTCACGCCAGACCTCAAAAAGCACCGGATGATGCAATAGCGCAAATAAGAGCTTTTCCTCAAGATGGTGTTTCAGCGGCGGCGTGACCGCCACCATCTCTTTGCGAATAGCATACAGGATCAGATCGATTTGCGGTATGTTTTTCAGGTCAAACAACTCGAAGAACCTATAGAGGATGTCGATCTTCAGGCCGCCGAGCATCAGTCTGTCTTGGCAGAAGACAAGATCTCTGGGATGACAGACCTGAGTGCGCAAGCCGGCTTTCGTCAACTCTTGCGCCAGCCACTCCATTTCCCCTCTGTAGTCGTTGGACTCATCACTTACCGTGACGACGACAAACGGATCGGCGATCTGAGGACTCAGCTCACGTAGGGCGGCGGCGAAGCAGCGAATGATGCCATCTGCTCCTCCCACGAGCTCAAAGCCCATGGCCGAGTACTGCTGCATTAAAAACGCCAGAAGTCCCATCCCTCCCGGCACCGAATCGAGTTCCGTTACGGCGAGCCCCTGCTCCGTGATCAACACATCTGGCCGTATCACCACAGGTACATGCGTTCTGAAGCGATTCAGGCGGGCATATTCCAACACCGTCTCCGGTTTTCCCTGATCGAGATACTCATGATAGAACCCAGGGACGCTACCTCTCACGCTACGGTTATAGAGCCGATTGGCGGCTACATAGAAGGCGTGGAATACCTCTGCGAGCTCGCTCAACAGGTCGACGATCTCTTGGTCGACAAACAGCGGCTCCGGTGCCAGGCGGAAGGTGCTGTTTTGTTCGGGATGCAAAGGACGTTGGGGCCCGGCGAAAAGATCCAGCCCCGCCATGGCTTGGTTGAGTTGCAACACTCTCTGTTTTTGAGCATCGCTGTTGTTAGGGACAGTAGATGACATTCAGTCGCCTCCCTATCGTGTTCGGGCCAGTATGGTCTCCAGTTGAATACCGTTGTCAGAGAAGGCCTTGACGTTGACTCGGCAAGTAGTCGATGGACCGCACTTTTCTCCGATGACCAGCCCTGCGTCGCGCAACACCTTCAGGTGGTGAGACAGGGTCGGTTGAGGGAGCCCTAGATGATGTGCCAGCTCACAAACACTGCGCTCTTTGTCTTTCAGACTGGCGATGATCTGCAGTCGGGTTTCGTCACCTAAGGCTTTGAAGACGCGGACGAGATCGAGCACGCCCTACCTCCTCCCATCATGGCTTATATCATATATGAGCATATCTACATATTTGCCTATGCGAATAAGTCGATATGTCTGGGTTGGAGGTCTATTCACCGTTACTGGCGGAGCCTCCTTCCTGTTCACGGAAAGTTTACCTTGGCACGTGGATCAAAACTCAACCCGGACTATGGTAAAGTAATGGATGGAATGCCGAGCTCGACTACATGAACGCGTGGCACCGACCGGCATCCTATTGGGAGGTAACGTATGGAAGTCATCAGGGTCACTCCTCGCGGCTACTGCTATGGCGTCGTGGATGCCATAAAAAAAGCGAAAGACGCAGCGCGTAATCCGGATATTCCCCGCCCTATCTATATTCTGGGGCTCATAGTCCATAACAGACACGTCGTCGATGAACTGCGGGAAGGATACGGCATCATTTCGCTCGACGGAGCGGATCGTTTGACGTTGCTCAGACAGATCGATCGAGGCACGGTGATCTTTACCGCCCACGGTGTCTCGCCCCGGATAAAGCAGGAAGCGGAAGCTCGCGGCCTGACCTGTATCGATGCCACTTGCCCTGATGTGACGCGCACTCATGATTTGGTCCGAAAGCTGGTGGAGCGCGGCTATCATATCATATATGTCGGCAAGCGCGGCCATCCCGAATCGGAGGGCATCATTGGGGAAGCACCCGACCATGTCCATCTGATACAAAACGCTGCCGACGTCGATGCCCTGCAACTGCCTCCTGCTCCGCTTGCGGTGACAACCCAGACCACTCTGAGTCAATGGGATACTAAGGATCTTATCGACCACATCCGTCAGCGATACCCCGACATCGAAGTGTACAATGAGATCTGTTTGGCTACCCAGGAGCGTCAGGTGGCTGCCGTGGAGGCGGCCGCTGATGCCGATGTGGTCATTGTCGTTGGGGATTCACGGTCCAACAACTCAAACCGCCTCGTACAGGTGGTCAAAGAAAGGGCCGGCAAACCGGCCTATCTCGTAGACAGTGCGCGTGATCTTCGCCCCGAATGGTTTATCGGTTGCCGGAAGGTGGCGGTCACTGCGGGATCGTCCACGCCCACCGTCCTCACCCGAGAAGTGATCGAGGCTCTGGAAGACTGGCCCACTACACCTCCCGCTGTCCATCCAGTGACCCTGGCGCGCTCACACTATGAGAACTTCACCGTCATGTCGCGGTTGCTGCCTCGCCGCCTGCGCCAAGATGTGGCCAACCTTTACGCCTACTGTCGAACGGTGGACGATCTGGGAGATGAGGCTCCTGGCGATCGCTTGGCGCTCCTGTCAGAGTGCGAAGCTGACCTGCGCCGTTGCTTTTCCGGAACTCCTGAACAACCTCTTATGGTGGCTTTGCAGGAGACAATTCGTCGCCATGACCTCCCTGAGAAGCCTTTCTTGGACTTGATCACGGCCAATCGCCAAGATCAAGAAAAGACGAGGTATGCCACATGGGAGGAACTCCTCGACTATTGCGCCTATTCGGCCAATCCGGTGGGTAGATTGTACCTGCAAATCATCGGCTTTACCGATGCCAAAACTCAGGAGCTGTCCGATGCCATCTGTACGGCCCTGCAGCTGGTCAATTTCTGGCAGGATATCTCTGTAGATGCTGAAAAGGGGCGTCTGTACATCCCCCAAGAAGCTCTGCGGAAGGCCGGAGTGAGCGAAGAAGATGTCTTGTCAGGAAGGGACTCGGCGTCATCGGCGGTCCTGGTGAGCGACTTGTGTGCCTATACCCGGGCATTTTTCGAACGCGGTGCAGAGCTTCCGTCCATTTTGCCCTGGCCCCATAGCTATAATGTTCGTCTGTTTGTCCTGGGCGGTATGTCTGCACTGGCGGCCGTGGAACGCCAACGTGGCACTGCCTTGTCAACACGTCCCGTGCTGTCCCGATCCCAAAAGCGCGCTATTGCTTTGCGAGCACTCTTGCCGCGCTTTCTCGGAGGTGTCTAGTGAGTTACTCTTTGGCCGAAGCCTATTCAGCTTGTGCGGCGCACACCCGCGCTGAAGCAAAGAACTTCTACTACGCTTTTATCATGTTGCCGCCCGCGCGGCGAAGGGCGATTTATGCCTTGTACTCTTTTTGCCGGACGGTGGATGATGCCGCCGATGAAGCTCCCTCTCAGGCAATTGCTCAAGCACAGCTCAAAAAGCTCCGCCAGGATCTGTCGCTGTGTCTTGAGGGACGTCCGCCGAATCTGCAGTTTGCGGCACTTGCTGATACTATTGCCCGTTTTGACTTAAGACCTGAACACCTGTTGGCGGTCATCGACGGCGTGGAGCAGGATCTCACTGTGACTCGCTATGACAACTTTGATGAGCTTCGCAGCTACTGTTGGAAGGTGGCTGGAGCCGTCGGTCTTTTGTCGTTGGCCATCTTTGGCTACTCAGATCCTCAGGCGGAAGCGTATGCGGAGGATCTTGGATTGGCTATGCAACTGACGAACATTTTGCGGGACATCAAAGAGGATCTCGCCCGGGACCGCATCTATCTGCCTCAAGATGAAATGGCCAGCTATGGCATCACCGAGGAGATGTTGGCTCGCGGTGAGCTCAGTCCGGCCATGGGGGATTTCCTCTCCTTCCAGGTCGAGCGAGCGCGTCGCTACTTCGAATCGGGCCTGCGTCTCGTACCCTTGGTGAGACATTTCTCGCGCGTATGTCCGCTGATGTTACACGCTGTGTATTCGCGAGTTTTGGATCATATCGAGAGAGCCAAATACGATGTCTTCTCCGAACGTCGGGGGCCCTCCGGCCCTGAAAAGGTATTCCTTCTTCTGAAGGTGTGTCTGCGATGTCTGCGCCCGTGGTGATCATCGGTGGCGGCCTGGCGGGGATCTCGGCAGCCTGTCATCTGGCGGCCAAAGGCTTTAGAGTACACCTTTTGGAAAAAAGCAGTCGTCTGGGCGGACGGGCGCAGATGGGCAATCGCCTGACCTTGGGTTGCTGTACGTCATATCTTGACCTTTTGGATATGTTGGGGACCCGACATTTGGTGCATATGCAACGGCGTATGGATATCGCCGTGGCTTACGAAGGACGTCTGGCCAGGCTAAAGGCCGTGGCTCTGCCTCACCCTTGGGCTATTGCCCCGTCGTTTTTGCGCTATCCGTTCCTGAGCATCAGTGCCAAAGGCGCCGTGTGCCGGGCTTTGCTGAGAATCGCCCAAGGGGCGCCACCTCTTGCTAATGAGACCTTTGCAGCATGGCTACAGCGGCATCGCCAATCTAGCCACGCCCGCCGATTCTTTTGGGAACTCATTACTGCCCCGACACTCAATTCACCGGCTGAGACGGCTTCCGCCGAGTTTGCATTGCTTGTCTTCCGTGAGGCCGTGTTGGCAGGTCCGCACACAGCGACATTGGGCTTTATTCCCTATGACGGCGTCCGGCTTTTACATCCTGTGAACGAGTTTTTGGCCCGACGCGGAAGCCAGGTTCAGCTGTGTGCCCCCGTGGAGAGAATCACCGAGGGTTGCGAGAATTCTCGTTTTCATGTGCATCTGAAAAACGGCGAGGTATTGAAGGCATCCACTATCGTAGCCGCGGTCCCGCACACGGACTTGCTCCGGCTTCTTCCGCCGCGTTGGCGTCAACAGCCTTGTTTTTCTCGTTTAAGTCAGCTTTCCCGACGGCCCATCATTGATGTCATCCTCGCCTACGATCGGCCTGTACTGACCGAGCCAGTAATCGCCATCCCGGGTTTGCCTGCTCTTTGGATCTTTCCCAAACAGCCTGAAGAAGGGACGCAACAGATCGCTGTCTCTATCAGCTGCCCAGATGAGCTGGCGGATCAAGAAGCCGCCCGTATCGTCCGTTGGACGCATGAGAGACTGGCCACGGCCTGTCCGGCAGTGCGGAAGGCCTCTTTGGTGCAGACGCGTGTCCATAGACACCGGGGAGCCACCTTCTCGGTGGCTCCCCGGGATCAAGACTTGCGCTTACCTCCGCTCTCCCCCATCCCCGGACTGTTCTTGGCCGGAGACTGGACAAATACCGGCTGGCCGGCCACTATGGAAGGGGCTGTGCGCAGCGGGCTGAATGCCGCAGCGGCGGTCAGTCAAGCCGCTCCAAAGTGATACGCATGGCATCGCTCCAGCTTTGGCCGGGCTCGACGTCTTGCACGCCGGCATCGATTCCGTTCGCCTGTAGATTAAAGGCATTGCCCGAGCAAGTATACGGTTCCAGACAGATGGCGGCTCTTTCGGGTGGCGTGTAGATCACCCATTCCCTGAACGTGGGTCCGCCGCCGATGTTGAGCTTAAGCTTGGCTCTTTCATCGATCAGTGAAGCAAAGGTCCAGCCGTCGGAATCCCGCTCCACGTCGGTAAACATATCATCGTAGAAGTTGTCTCCGATCACCAGGCCGGCCCTCAAATCCATCTTGCCGCTAACGGGAAGGCGTCTGCCCGTCGGAACGAGATCCGGAGCCGGTGACAGTTCCCAATACTTGTTGGCGGGCACTTGCAGACGACACGCGTCCCGACTGCTGTCAGCGCTCAGTGGTAGGTTGAAATAGGGATGCCAACCAAAGCCCATGGGCATCCTTTCCGTGCCCGTATTCTTTCCTTCCACTTCGACGGTCAGCCCGACTGCATCCAGTCGGAAGGTCATCCTAATCTCAAACGGGAAGGGAAACTGGCGCTGGATATCCGGAGTGTTGCCGTCAAAACGGAAGGTTACCCACGCCTGGTTGCTGTCGGCTCCTTGAGCTTCAAGCTCAAACGGCGCGGCGGTCACGAAACCGTGACGAGCGTTGCCGTCAGGGTAGACATCGAGCTGGAGTTCCCGGCCGCCGTACGTAAAGCGCCCGC
>LFTP01000243.1 GCA_001513395.1 Clostridia bacterium DTU080 | reverse complement strand
TCTCTAAGCCGAGACGCGAGCTAAAAGAGACGAGGGGCCGACCTTTTGGGACAGCCCCGACTGCTGCATCCTCCGGGTGATCGGCAGCGTTCTGTGTTAGTTACGGTCTCTCAGCCATGCATTGAGCTGGACCTGCCAGTCGGCAATGACCTGTTCGATAGGCTTCGCGCCGTCGGCTACAGCATTGACTCCGTTAACGATCGAATCAATGCCGGTACCGTAGACAGCAGGCAGGCCCCGGGCCGTGCCGATGGCATCCAAGAAGACTCTCCGATCTTTAGGATACTCCCACTGCTGCATCCAAACGGTCTGAGAGACGCGCCTGTGCGGAACCAGCGTACCGCGCATCTCCACCGACAAGCGCATGCTGGCTTCCGAGCTGAAGTACTTGATCACTTCCCAAGCCGCCTGCGGCTGCGGCGCCACGCTGGTGATAAACCATCCCAGCGAGTTGAACCAAGCGACATTGTTCCCGGCAGGCCCATAGGGCAGCCGGGTCACGTTCCACGGCCTTTCGTGACCGAGCCGCACCATCTGCTGCATGTACAAAGAGTTGCCGATCGCCATGGCCACTTGACCGTTGATGACCAGATTTGTGGCAGTATCACCGCTCATCGTCCGCGGCGACATGACGCGTCGGTCATGGATCATGCTCCGCAGGTACTCAAGCCCCTGACGCATCTCCAGACTGTCTCCGACAAAACGGTTCGGGTTGATCTCATCGTCAAAGAACGCCGCCCCGTGATGCCACAAAATGGACCACCAATGCCAAAACTGCGGGAACCGGATGGCGTAGCGAGAAATGACACCGTCTGTGCTTTGCACAACCAGATGAGGCGATATCCTGGCGATGTCATCCCAGGTCATGCCCTCACGCGGATAGGGTACACCCGCCTCATCAAAGAAGTCCTCACGATAGAAGAAGGCCTGGACCTGCAAATCGATCGGAATACCGTACCGGCCGCCTTTGACCGCATAGAGATTCAAAAGCGGCTCAAAGAACTCAGCAAAGGCTTGGCGATCGCGGGCCAGATACGGATTGAGATCCGTGGTCAGCCCTTGATGCGTCCACTCGATGATCTTGTACGGATCGTGGTAGGAGATGTCTAAATCGGCTCCGGCGGCAATCATAGTCAACGGCTTCGTGCTGACGCTGGAGCCAGCCAGACTGATCAGCTCGATTTGAATGTCGTCCTGAGAAGCGTGGAAACGCTCCACCACGGCTCGTTGCCATTCCGCCTCATCCGTTCGGGCAAACTCGATCATGTACACCTTCACCGGTGCAGCCGCGCAGACACAACCAATGACCATCATCAAGACCAAAGCACTCAAACCGCAAGCAGTCTTCCATCTTCTCAACAATCCGATCAATGGATATACCTCCCATCCTTATTCAAAATCTAGAGCGAACTGTCCCTAAGAGAGGACTTAAACGTCAACGGTAGCGATCCTGCAAAAGCCGCGACCTTCTTTGGTCGCGGCTTTACTCACCTACTTGCCCCATATCCTAACGTTGTCCACATAGACCGGAGCGGTATTGTCATGAGTGGAGATACTCTGATAGCCGAACGCCAGGGTGCAAAGATCGTCGTAATTTCTGTAAAACCCTATGGGATCAACATTACCGGGCAGCAATTCGTCGTCCATGTAGAAGTAGTACGTCTGCTTCTTGATATCGATATCCACTGTGACGGTGTGCCAGCGGCCGGGTTCGTAGTAGCCGCCGAAAGCCCAGGTGTTGGCCGCCGCATCCAGCAAGGCCTGGACGCGGCCTCCGTTCATGGTGACAAAAAGACCGGCGTTGGCAGTCGTACCATGGATGCTGCTAGGCGGAAGCTCGGAGCCCCCCAGGGTGAACCGCAGACTGCGTCGCTCGGTGGTAGCAAACATGTCGAAGGAGAGAACGAGTCTTTCCTTCACCGGCGGGAAATTGAGGATCGCCTGACCGGTGACATTCGACGTGCCGGCCGTGCGACTCAGATGAAGCACCTTTCCGTGCGCCGGACCCAACTCAGCGGGAGATTCCGCCATCTGCGGAACGTCCGGCGAGTTGCGTGCCAGCAGAGGCTGCCATCCCTCGGGCAAATCCCCGACAGGTGCGTTTTCGAAGTCTTCACTGCGGATCAACGGCAAGTCAGGCTCGGTGCTCCGTCTCATACCTTGGGGCTCGAGCGCTTCCCACTCCTCGATCGGCGGTGGGGTCAGTTCTTCGCGTATGGCCTCCCAGACATCGGCTTTGCCCTCGCGCAAGAGCCTACGTTGCAACTGATCGTAGTAGAGGGACTGCGGTTGCAGGGT
Organism: Clostridia bacterium DTU080; assembly: GCA_001513395.1. GTDB lineage: Bacteria > Bacillota > Limnochordia > DTU080 > DTU080 > DTU080. Next base: position 9,428 of record LFTP01000243.1, on the reverse strand, counting down.
GACCCCCATACCCTCACCTTCCAGATAATCCCTGGGTGCGGTGCGGGCGCTGACATCCAAAGCCACCCGGTAGGCCGGACCCCTGGTGCCGATAACATAACCCCAACCGTACTGATCGGAGCGGATGATGGCCGGGCGATCCGGACGGTATGCCAACCCCTCAATGTTCCAGAAGACACTGTGCGTAGTGGTCACGCCATGCTTCGGAAAGCCCGACACACCTGCGGCTCCGCTGCGATCGGCGGCCTCAAAACGGTCTCGTTCTATGGTGAGATTGTCGATCAGATTGGCCATCGACAGATAAGCGTGGAAATCCGCAGGCAACGAGTTGATAGGATTGGCGATGTAGCCGCGGTAGATGACGTTGCCGCTTGCTCTCTGTCCGGTGATGGTGAAGTTGTGGCGTCCGTTGATGGCCCGCAGATTGTCATACAGACTCTCTTGTGTCCCCACGACAAACGGATATCCGTTGCCTCCGCCGCCCCGGTACTGCGGGTTCTCCACACTAACCCCGCGGATGGTGAGAAAACGCGAGCGACTGAAGTTGAACCCGATGGAATGAATGTGAGCGTAGTTGTTACCCGGCGGCTTGTAGGTAGCGATGTCCCGCACCCAGCTGTTGATGACACCGTTGAACGTCACGGCACAGCCGGAATGCACATCATAGGCCCCGGTTCCAAAAACCCCGTGATCGTTGTTGCCCCACCCGGTCGTAGCCGGATGCTCACGCATACCGATGGAAAAATCGGCCAAGCCGACCTCCTCGAGCGGTTGGCTTACCCTGTGCACCCGACCGTTGTCCCGCACCTTGACCGGATAGCGCACGGGAACGTCGACGGTGATGGTGTTCTCAACCGGATCGACAGCGACGATTTCCCTGTAAAAGGCAGGGCCCCCGATGGATGCATCCCAGCCGTCGCTCATGTTGTGCTCGGCGATCCACTCGGGAGTGCAGTCATACTGGATGACCACCCACTCACCCACCGAGAAGTTTGGCGGACCGTCCAAAGGAATCACCGTGGCTCGGGCGGGCACATCCTCTCTCACCTTTTGTCCCTTACCGTCGATATCCGACCAGTTGACACCCGTAAGGGCCGGCGTGACCCGGATCATCGCCTTGCCGCGGGTGTAAGTCTCATCCAAGAAAAGGAAGGTCTTATCAATGCCCGCACCTTGGATAACCACATTACTGTAGGCGACAAGCAGCGCCTCGTTGCGATATGGATCGATGGTCAGCCGATAGGTTCCCGGTGGCAGATACACCGTACCGCCTCCGGCGCGTCCGACGTCATTTATAGCCCGCTGTATGGCCTGCGATGCACTCTCCACGCCCGTGGGATCCGCATTGTAAGGCGCCTGCGTGACATCGACGCGAGGTCCCGGGACACTCTCAGGCAGCGGCTTTTCACCCCTGTGATAGCCGGCGTAAGAGAAATCGTGCAGGAACCTGCCCTCATCATCGGTAAACTCGGGCGTCCAGTCTTCAGGATAGAGCGCCGAACGCCAAGTCTCACCCGCCTCCGCTCCAAGCGCTGACGCCCCCACGATCAGACAACTCAAGGTGAGAAAAACCATACAGGTCAACATCAAGTCAGACGAATCACGGATAAGCCGCAGCATGTCTTTACGCCTCCTTTTGTCCCCCTTCTTCCCCGTTGAACACCGGAATCGCCTTTGTCACTGAAGACGGCTGATGCAATCGCTGTGCCTGTCCGTTGCGCGCGGTCATTGTAAATCTACGATGCTAGTGGGCGATGTTCCTTTTTACCGGGACTGACTCCCACTATCGAAACAACGACAGGTATTATCACGCACGATCTACTACTGCACATTTGACTGTGTAAAAAGGACAAACATCTTTCTTGGCGAAGGAGCCAAACAAAATAATGCATTTCCAATGGCTTTGTCATAGTGATCCTAGGAGGTAGAATTCGATGCGCCCACCTCCGGTATCAAAACCCAAACCGGGAAGAAAAAGCGAGGCTCAGATGCTGGGCTTAGCCCTTACCGTCATCCTGACGCTGTGTGCGACGTCGTGGACGATAGGTGCCGAAGAGACGATCAAGCTGACCATGAGTACATGGGGCTCCCCGGAATTCTGGGATCTGCACGAAGAAGGCATTGCCGAATTCGAGGAGCTAAATCCGCACATCGATGTCGAGCTCTTGCGATTGCCGTGTTGCGACAAAGCATACTGGGAAGCGGTCATGGTCCGAAGCGCCGCCGGACAGATGCCCGATGTCTTTCGCATCTGGTCAACCCAGCAAACCGATATCTATAAATCAGGCTTGGCGTTGGATATCTCTCCCTACGTGGCCAAGGACGGTGCATACTTCAAACAGTTTTTCGTCCCTCGCTTGGGTTTGGGCGATCGCGTCTACGCTCTGGCCGATGTGGTCATCGTCAACTATCTCCACACGAACGAAGACATGATGGCTAAACTGGGGCTTGAGTCACCGAGCAGCCTCTATGTCAAAGGGGCTTGGGACTACCGCGCCCTGGAAAACACGGCACGGCGCGTGGCCCGACGTGACGAGCAGGGCAATCCTCAGGAGGCACTGGGTATGATCATGATTGTTCCGGATGCGGCGTTTGTCGGAGCCTGGGTACAGATCTTCGGCGGCCAATGGTTCGACCATGATTACAAAACCGCTCAATTCAATCAGCCTGCGGCCCAACAAGCTCTGACCTGGCTCCAAGAGCGTTTCACGGAAGGCAGCTTCGTGGCCAACGGCCGCTACGGCACCTTGGAACAAGCCGGAGAATGGGGGCTTTGGTTCAACTGGAACTTGCCGCCCGCACCCGGCGGAAGCGCCGGCAACATAGTGAGAGGCTATGTTCCGTTTCCGCGGGGGCCGGGGGCTGATGTGACGACCTTCCGTGTGGAGCCTTGGGCGGTTGCCACGGCCACCAAACACCCCGATGAAGCGTACAGACTGATCAAGTACATGGCCGGACCCGGGATTCGTTTCATGATCGCCAAGCAAGGCAAGATACCCAACTACCGGCCGTCGATGACTCTTTTGAACAGCCACGCACCTAGGTTTCAGTACGGGCTTACTCCGCTGCAGGAGCAGCTCGATAGGCTCGTTCCTCAACCCGTACCCCCTGAGCAGCGGCGCATCTATGACATTTTGTTCCCCGCTCTGCGAGCCATCATGGAGGGCCAAACCAGTGTCCAAGCCGCGACGGACGATGCGGCGCGTCAGATAGACGCCATCTTGCAGTCAATAGCCAACTGATAAACGGCATTCACAAGACGAGGGAGCTGAAACCACACCGTGAATCCGACTTCTAAGAACGCGTCGGTGCTTGAACACTCTGAGTCCAGTTGCAGTCTGGTCCTAAAACCCGGCGTCTATGTCCGATTCGATGTCATCTCGCCGCATATCATCCGTGTGCGCGCCTGCCACGAAGGAAAATGGAAGCAGTCACCGCTCAACAGATACGGATTTGTCAAGGACGAAGACGCATACGGTGACAGACGTCTGGAGCTCATCGAGGATGAGGATGCCCTTTGCCTAACTACCGCCCTGCCGCAAGTGCGTATAGAGAAGCCTTCGGGCAGGCTGCAGTTTCTTGACCCTGCAGGAAAATGTCTGCTCAAAGAGAGCGCACCCGATGGCCTGACCGTCAGCGCTGAAGGCTATGTAGCTCGCTTTGACATTGAGCCGGATGAGCGCTTCTATGGCTTTGGCGATCAGAATCGAGAGCGGCTGGAGCACCGCGGCACGAGCCCCCGCATGTGGATAACCAATGTCAGCCGCTATATCCCGATTCCCTTTTTCATCAGCAGTCGCGGATACGGCATCCTCGTCAACACCACCAGAGACCTGGCCTTTGATGTCGCCGACACATCACCCGATCGCCTGAGCTTTAAGCTCGCCGGCGCAAGTGCTGATTTCTACTTCTTCTACGGTCCTGAGCCGGCGGTCATCATCGATCATTACACCCGCCTGACGGGCCGCCCCACACTTCCGCCGAAGTGGTCGTTCGGGTTGTGGTTTATCTGTCGCACCCAGGCCAATGACCACGAAGTGATGACGGATGCCTATACTTTTCGCCGAGAAGGCATTCCCTGCGATGTCATCATGTTGGAGCCAGGCTGGATGCAGGTTCACTACGATGCCTCGGTGAACAAAGACTGGCATTCCGAGCGCTTCCCCATCCCATCGTATAACCGAACGGGGCCCGACAACTTTCCGTCAGTGATAAAAAGAATGGGCTTTAAGCTTGGGCTGTGGGAATGCAACGACTACGATCTGTCGATCGAAGCGGAACGACAAGCGGCCGGCAAGCATGATCTTGAGCAGCCAGTGGACGACTCGAACGAAATCTTCTGCCTGGAGCCCGATGAGAACCTGCGCATGCCCCGCTATCTTGATCGTCTGACGCGCAAAGATGAGCCGTGGTTTGAGCACCACAAGAGATTCATTGACCAAGGCGTGGACCTGTTCAAACAAGACGGTGCCTACCAAGTTCTGGATCACCCGGATCGCCTGTGGGCCAACGGTATGACGGATGCCGAGATGCACAATCTCTATCCCCTGCTGTACTCACAGCAAATGCACGAGGGCTTCAGGGAGTATACGAACCGACGAGCTTGCTGCTTCACCCCTGCCGGCTGGGCCGGACTGCAGCGCTATACGGGAACTTGGACGGGAGACACGGGCGGCGGCCCGGGCACCGTCTTGGCCTGCCTTAATCTGGCCATGAGCGGCCATCATCTCGTCACCTGCGACATGCAGGTGACCAGCAAAGAGGGCATCCATTACGGTTTTCTTCTACCCTGGGCACAAGTCAACAGCTGGAACTACTGGCGACATCCTTGGCTTTTGGGCGATGTGCTAAAGCCGGTGTTTAAGGATTACGCGGAGCTACGCTACCGTCTCCTGCCCTACATCTACAGTTGCGCCTACGAAGCCTACTTAACCGGAATGCCAATAATAAGGCCCATGCCCTTAACCTATCCCGATGAGCGGGAATCCCATGAGTATTTGCGCCAGTGGATGTTCGGTCCGGCGCTTTTAGTAGGAGCCTTCTGCGAAAAACTCTATCTGCCGACCAAACAGACTTGGTACGACTACTGGACGGGAGCATCGATTGAAGAGTCCGGTGAGATATCCTATACGCCGCCGTCTGATCGCGGCGGCCCCTTGTTTGTCAAAGCCGGAGCGATTATACCGAGCGCACCTCCCCGACTTTATGTCGACACAGGGACCGAAACCGAGATCACTCTGGAGATCTTCCCGGGAGCGAACGGTCATTTTACGCTCTATGAAGACGACGGAGTCAGTCTCGACTATGAGCGGGGTCGTTACGCGACGAGACAGCTGTCGATGAACCAGGACGGTGATGCCCTGACGGTCGGCATCGGCAGACGCCAGGGTTCCTATGACGGCATGTCGGAGCATGTCTTGTTTACTCTAAAAGTCCGCGCCCGCAAACAGCCGGCAGTCGTGAGTGCCTCCGTCGGCCAAGTTGAGTGGGTCTATGACGAAGGCCTGTTGCATGTGGATCTGGGTCCTGTGGGCAGCGAAGGCTGTGAGTGTCACATCAGTTGGTGACGCGCCGAGCAAGGTCTGCCGCGTCTAACCATGTAACAGGGAACGCGCTGCTTTAGACAGCGCGTTCCCTGCTTTTTTTTACCCTTTTGTTCAACTCCGGGTCATTAGTACTTGACGCTCACCATCCCGCGGCTTGCGTCATAGGACCAATCCTCTATTTCAAAGCCATTGACCGTGATCTTCCGCGGTTCAAACTGCGTGACCAGCTCAAAGCGCACACCCTGACCGGGTTCGTGGCGCACACCCTGATCGTGAGCGCCGACTCGGCCCAGCTCGACGGCAATGAAGCTCTCGTCTTCGAACCATTGCGCGGTTGCTGACCATCCGGCAGTCAGGCCGCGAATGGCCTGCTGCGTGTCATCCACGTCAATCCCTTCGGCCATGCTGGCCAAGGCGCGCTGTGTCTTTTGTCGTTCATCGCGAGCTGTGGCCAATACGGTCGCTACACCTGCTTGACTCTTCCCGTCGGGCAAGCGGACCGCGACTTCTTCCGTGATCAGCGATCCGCCATCGGAGGCGTAGGTGATTAGGACGTTAATCTCATCGCCGTCCACTGTGGCTTTGGCGTCCACTACGTGCGGATCGGAATCAGCCGTCACCTGAGGCACCAGCAAAGAGACGATGATTGGACTGTCGTCTTTCGTACCCACCGACGCTTTGAGATGCCACTCATTTTGCCAGCTGGTTGTCTCCGGCGGCGGATTGAAGCCATCGGTCACTTCGGCTTGGAAATCGCCAGGATAAAGCAGGTGTACATCAAGAGATGCCTTGTTGCCATCGACGCGCGCCTGCTGTTTGGCACCATCCCAGGCAATGGCGAAGCGACTGTGCATTAACCAGTCAATGTCAACGGGTTTGTCAGCTCGGACATCATCTATGAGCAGGAACAGATTGGGACGAAGGTATATGACATGCCTGGTGAACCGCTTAAGGTACGGATGAGGATAGGCCCTGGCGGCCTCTCCTGCCGTGTAATCGTAAGAGTTGCTATGGAACAGACCCAGGATCTTGCCGGAAGCGTCCATGCTGTTGGGAATCTGCCCTTGGCCGTCGATCAACAGGCTGTTTTTGGACAACGTCTGATTCGTCCACTGCGAATGGTGAGGACTTCCGTAATAGGGATAGTAACCGGAAGAGACCGCCAGTCCATCCCCAGCCGCGTATATAACGAAGGCGTTTTGATCGGCATAGCCGTGACTGGAGGATCCGTAGCGGCTGCTTTTCATGGTGAACTGGATGTTCGTCTCCGGGGTAATCAGGTTCCTATGCAAGGCAACCCAATCGATATCCCGGAACCAACGGGCGTTGGGCAACTCTGAGGGCACCTCGGCATCGGGTATCGGATCCTGTGGTAAAATCATATGGAATTTCGAACGCCAGCCCACGCCGCCGATGCGATCGACGTACCAGCGGAAATGGGGATTTTGGGTTTTGCGGGCCAATTGAGTCATGACCAGCTGGGTTCCGGCGCCGGTTCGTCCGTTAATCCCGTCAGAGAAGGGCTGTCCCGTACCGACGGACAAGCCATAGATGGCAAAATAGCCCGTCTGCTGGAAGAACGGCTTCTTGTAGAAATCAAGTCCTGCGGCCACATTGATAGCATCAAGGAAGTCAAACATCCAGGTCAAATAAGACGACCAGTAACTGTGCCCCTCAGAGTATCCGCCGTCTTCGCCTCCCCACGCCGGATACACACCGGCCACGAGAATCACTACGTATTCCAACCAGTGTCTCGCTTCCGGTATCTCATCGAAAAAGGCAATGGAGAGTTGGCCCAAAAAGCCGAGCATGCGTCCCGGGTGGCTCGAATAAGGCACGGTTTCAAACGGCAGATTCTTCAGCATGCGGTAGGCTTCCTCACCCCGTGCCCTGGCGCTGGTCCGGACGATGTCCCGTTCGGCCTCGGTCATGGTGTCATAGAGCCAACTGTAAGCCCGGGGGATGAAATAGATCATGCGCATGGCGATCTCCGGAGCTCCGCTGTAGGACGTGGAGCCCTTGGGATCCATGGCCGCCAGATGCAAAAGCAGCTTCTTACCCTCGCGACCGTAGGCCTCGTCCTCGGTCAGCAGATACAAAAAGGCCAGTTCCTCAAGGATCTCAAAGGAGGGAACGATGGCATTCAGTTCACTGCGCCAAACATCGATGTCCAGGCTTCCGGTTTCGTAGGCACTTCGCGGCTCTTTAGGCAATTCGACGCCGGTTAAAGCGGCCAATCGTCCTTTGGTGAATATGCTGGGCAGCATGCGCAAGTTGACGCTGTCACGCACGGCCTGCACCTGTTCCGGACGGATGAACATGCGCGGGTGAGTGCGAGGGATTCTCGCCATCCATTCCTCCGCCGGAGGCAGCGGTATCTCAGGCAAACCGGGATCTACGACAAAAGAACGCACTTGGCTGGGACCGAATACCTCCCCGTTGGCGCTCACGCCCCAGTACCGCCAGTACCACGTTCCGGGCTCAAATGTATGAGCCGGGACATATAGGGGTAATCCGACGTTCTCAATGCGGGTGAAACTCGAAGCCGAAAACTCCGGATCCGGCCCATACTCCACTACATAGCTGACTGCCTGCGCCTCCGGCAACCAGATCAAAGGCGGCGGATTAACGCTGACTCGACTTCCGTCTTCAGGCAAATAGCCCAATTGTCTGGCCGTGGGTTGTCTCTCCGTGATCTTCAACGGTTGCTCGGTGACATCATACAGGCGGACATTGTCGCAGTAAAAAGTCCCCACATTGGTGATAGAAGAATAAAGAATCAGGGTGACATAAGCCGTACCTTCAGGTGCTGTGGCTTCACTTCTCAGTGTTTCCCAACGGTTTCTGGCTGTCGTATTGCTGATCTTCTCTTGTACCCGCCTGCCGTTGGCATCGAGAAAGTCGATGTAGAGCCCAGCGCTGCCATCGATACCGTAGACATCGACTTCAGCGACGTACCGCCTGCCCGGCTTGGCCTCGACCCGATGGGAACGCAGCCCCACGGATTTCTGCGGGTCCGTGTCGATCATCTTCAGTGAGTGAGAGCCGACAGTGGCCATTTCATCGCTGATTTCAACGTGGGCCGCGGGACCGATGGAAAAAATCACCCAGTGCAAGGGTATACCCTGTTCATCAACACCGTATGAGGAGAAATCGAAGTTGCGTATCAGATTGACCGGTGTATACATATCATCTGCACCTGCACCATCCCCGCTTAGCATCAGCACCATGAACAGAGCGACCAGGGTGGCAATAGCACTCTTGTGAGTCAGATGCGAACTCTTCACTTGTGTCCCTCCCGTTGTAGTTATCTGACACTAAGTGAGTTCCAGTAATAGATTTCATTTCCTTCCCGCCTCGCCGCGGGCTCTTCCGGCCCGTTAGAAGCAATCCAAGCCAGCAAAACAGTCAGATGCCCGGATGATCGGCGTCTCCATCTACGTCGGTATGCGTTGTCTGACCGAATGCACAAGTGTGCTGAGTTCCTGTCCCCCCTTTCGCCAATATGACCTGTACGTCCCTTCTGTGGCAGCGGTCTCGACAACCGGTTTCCAAGCGTCGAAGCCCGTTGCCTTTGCAAAACCTAGACCGGCTAGATACCTCGGGATCTCCCAAGAACGCGCGATCCAAAACACTCAAAAGCGCCGGAGTCAGCCGCAGCGTAACACATAATCGACCTTCGCCGGCTGCAAGTGGCCAGCGAAGGTCGATCACTTCACTTCGCTTAACGCGCCCCGTCAAGTCCAATCCTAGTTTTTCGCTTCTGATACGATCTGCTTCAAGGTTCTTTCGGCCTGCTCCAAAGCAGTGGGTACAGGCAGTCTGCCCTGAACCGCCTCGGTCAGGATATCTCCGACAGGACCGCGGAAGTCAGTGTACAGC
>LFTP01000139.1 GCA_001513395.1 Clostridia bacterium DTU080 | reverse complement strand
AGCGCGGGTTGAAAACTGTGACCCCCTGCGCTTTGAACCAGGACAACAGATCCTGAACCCTCGCCCGTCCTTCGGCGCGGCGGTTAGCGATGCGGTTGTAGATCACCGGAGGCAAAGGATGATACCGCTGCACCCAACCCCGCCCGGGCACACAGCTCCAGCCCAAAACCCGCGAACGGCGTTTGTCAACGGCCCGGGGTGAAAAGACCACCACCTCAACGCCCTGCTTGCGGGCCACGCGGCTCATTTCCTGAAACGTCCTCGTCCGCCCCGGGAAAGGATCCTTCGCCGTAGCCGGGCGATTAACACCTCGAGTGGCCAAAATACCGATGGCAAAACCCATTCTTAACCAGCCTCCCCTGAAGGCAGGACGCCCATCAGATCCGAAAGCCCGCCAGATACGCCGCATACTGCATCGGACGCCGAAACGACCGTTTGGCCGTAGGTCGGCCTTCAAGCGTGTCATACGCCTTGCGATGAGGCTTGCTGTTCACCTCGATCACCCACACATGCCCTTGGCGGTCCACGCCGACATCCACACCCAACTCGCCCAAATGTCCGTCGGTGTTTTCGGCCATGGTCTCGCAGACCAAATGCGCCACCCGCCTGATCTCGCGGATCAGGCTTTTTACCTTAGAGGAGGAAAAACACCGGCGCAGAGTTCTGCTGGCCGACAGACCCTTTCCTCCCGCTGAGATGTTGGAGACCAGACGGCCGCGACGGGCCACGCGAGCGAAGATCTTGGTCACCGCCCAGCGCCCGTGTTGCGTTCGCTGCATGATGACCCGGATATCCACCGCCCGTCCGTAGGCCCGGCAAAGCTCAAGCCCTTGCTGGACGATGTAGTGATCCTTTTTCAGGCGAGCCAGTTTCGCCTCGACGTTGCTCAGATCATTCAGCATCTGCCGCGACGCTCTGCCCCGGCCGCGCCGAAACTCGAATCTGCCGGTCGGTGATCTCGTCAGGATGTATATGTTGCGACCGAGACTGCCTTGGGCCGGCTTGATAAACACCCGACGGTACTTAGCCGTCATCTCCTGCAGAGCCTCCAGGCTCAAGGGCGTCGTCTCGGGCAGATGGGGTTGCATGTGGGGGGAGTTCATCAAACGGTTGTGCACATCCCATTTGTCGAAGAATCCCTGATTGAAAAAAGGAATCCCAGCCTCGGTCAGTCGGGCTCTGAGCTTACGGATGTCGGCGGCGCGGTCGCGCCTTCTGTACGTGATGTGGTCATACACCACGTCAGGCAACGGAAACAGGCGGCGTACCCAGCGGGATTGCTCGCCTCCCGAACTGAGCGTGTAGCCCCGGATCTGACCGCGTTTGAAATCCACGGCGCTGCAGGAAAAAGCAAAGGCATAGACGCCGACGGTCCGGGCCTGCTCGATGAAATAACGCACTCCTAAAGTCATGTTGCCCACCGGGTTCGGAAGCCCCGTGGTGGCGGGAACCAGAATGCCCACCAGCGGCCCGATATGCAAAACCCGTCCGTCAAAGCGGGCATGCAGCCGCATACCGCGGCGCAGATGCATCTTGGCCATCAACGCAGGGCTCAACCCCAAGGTGGCTTGAGCCGGACCGCTCGAGCAGTGGACACTCACCTCACGCTGCCCGACGCGCACTACAACGCGGCGGCGTCCTTTGACCAAGCTGCGCGGTGCCCGTACCGCGTAACCGGCTTTGCCGTGATTAGTCAACTCCAGGCGCACCCTCATAGACGTCCAGCCCCAATCCTTTAGGTAGTGAATCCCGCCAGGTGCATGGCATACAGCAACGGACGCCGATCGGCAAGACGGGCCGCCTCATGCATTCCGCATCTTCTGAAGACGGCACGCCCGGTACGTGAGTTAGCCTCGATGATCCAGATGCGCCCTTGCCGGTCTATGCCCAGATCCACACCCAACTCACCCAAACAAATCGTGGAGCGCTCAAGCACCTCGGCAATCCGAATGGCCAGATTCTCGATCTCCTCCTGCATCCGGCGCCTTTTTTCTTCATCGGCGCCCAAAGCCTCTTTGAGCAGGCGCTCCAAGCGCAGTGAACGCCCTCCTCCGTGTAGATTCGAGATCACTCGTCCCGCCGCCCCCGCCCGCACGGCCACTCCTGTCACATGCCAGGCCCCGTCACGGTCTTTTTGAACGAGCACCCGCACATCGCAGATCCGGCCGTTGATACGCAACAGGTTCAGATCCGGCTGTGCCAGATAGCTCGACAGCGCCACCTGAGTTCGCAGTCTGCTCAGAGCCTCACCGACCCTCGCCGCCCGGCCCCGCACCTGCCGGTAGTCTTTCAGAGTCAGGGTGTAGGCGACGCCGTCTTTGACCCGGCGCAAACGGATGATCCCCTTACCTTGGGCCCCGTTTTGCGGTTTCAGATACACCGCCCCGTGTTTGGCCACCAAGCGCGAGACGATACCGCTGCCCTGCACCTTGTAGGTCGGCGGCAGATGTTTGCGTAACAGTTCGTCGGCGTGCATCAATTTGTACATGCGCATTTTGTTTCCCACCCGGGTGTTGAAAAGCTTGATCCCCAAATCCTCTACCAAGCGCCGCCGCGCTTTGTCCGCTCGCAGACTGCCTCCCGGAAAGATCCCGCTGGCCCGGTCAAAGACCACATCAGGAAGAGGATAAAGCCTCATCACCCAGCGATTCTGACAAAATGTGTAGCCACGCACCCTGCGTTCTTTCCAGAGGATGTCGTGGAAATCGAAGACGTAAACGAGCACCCCCAGCTCTTCTCCGGCGGCGATGACCCGCCTGAACAGACTGGTCTGGGCCTGATACGGCTTAGCCAATCCGGAGCGACGGGGAGCCAAAATGCCCACGACAGGACCCAGACGCACCCCCGATACCGTGCGCTGGGCGTGAAGAGAGCAGCCCCTTGACAGACCAAAGAGTCGCAAAAGACCGTCGCTCAAACCCAAGGGACTGACCTTCGATACGGACAAAGAAGGCTCAATGCGAACCACCGCTTCTTTTGTCACCCGGCCCACCTTCACGGAAAGCTTGTCGCCCGCCGACAATGAGAACCGCTCTGCAAGCTCGGGAGGCAAAGATGTAACGCACTCCCTCGATTTGGCGTTGATCTCATGGATCATGATCCGGACCGTCTGCGTTTCAACCGTCGGCATCTTGATTGGCCTCCCACAAGTGCAGAGCAAACTCCAACGGAGCCCGACCCGACCTACGCCAGGATTCGATCAGACCCGCCTGCCTGAAAGTAGCCCGTCCCGGTCTCAGGTTGACTTCGATCACCCACAATCTGTCCTCGGTATCCAGACCCAGATCGATACCCAACTCCCCCAGTAAGTGCTGGCGGCCAAGAGTCTCCGCCACTTTCAAGACGATCTCCTCGATGCGTTTTTCCAGCGCCTCGGCTTTGATGCGTCTGTCAGGTTTGGAGACAAGCACGTCGATCTTGGCCGCCCGGCCCCCGGCGTGCAGATTGGAGACCACTCCGGCGCGGGAACCGACGCGCACTCCCACTCCTGTAAGACGCCACTGGCCCGAACGGTCTCGTTGCACCAAGGCCCGCAAGTCGGCGGCTCGCCCTTCAACCTTCTTCAGAATGAGTCCCTGTTGAGCCATAAACGAATGCTTCTCTCCCGTGGCCTTGAGAGCGTCCATAAGCTCGGCCGTCGTCGACACCGAGGCCCGCACCGTCTTGCCGCGGCGCAGGTGCGCCTGATAGGCGATCTTGTTGCGCCGATAGCGAATCCGAAAGACATGGCGTCCCTGGTTTCCGTAGATCGGCTTAACATAGACGGTGCTATAGCGATCCAAAAGCTCCTTGATGCTGTCTTTGTCGGCCATGGCCGCCTCAGGCAAAAAGTCTTTGAGTTCCTCTTCGGCCGACAGCTTTTGATGCACATCCCACTTGCTACCGATATCGGCATTGAAAAGCTTCACTCCGAACTCTTCGACCAGCTTCGTCCGCATCTTCGCCACCCGCACCCGCTCGGCGCCCCGAAAGAACCCTCGATCAAAGACCACATCAGGAATCGGGCATCGCCGAACGACCCAAGACGTTGAGTTTTTGTAAGGTCGGTGTCCCATCACGGTGCCTGAGGCGGTGCTGACATCGGCAGGAGCAAAGACGTAGGCATAGATGTGCATCACCTTGGCCCGGGCGATCAATCGGCGAAAGAACGCAGTCTGCTCGCCGTAGGGACTGCTTTTTTGCGGACGGCCCAAAATCCCCAAAAAGGGTCCCAACTGCAAGCGGTCTCCCTGTCGTTTGACATGAAGGCGCAAAACCCCCCGGGGCAGACGCAGTCTGCGTTTCAAATCACTGCTTATGCACGTTCGAGGCAACGCTCCGACGATCGTCCGGGCCACCCTGGGACCCACCTGCACTTCAATGTGCCGTCCGGCTTGCACCTGTAATCCCTCGAGAATGCGCGGAGGCAGATACAATCCGCAAGCGGACGGGCTTTTGACCGTGTTCAAGCGCACGCGATACACGATTATGCCCCCCCTTTTTCCCCAATCCACATCCGCCGGAAATCCGCATCCTCGTTCGCCACCCAGCCGGAGTCGATCAGCGCCCGTAAATCCTCAAGCGACTTACGATACCCCTCAAAGCTGGGTGTCGATTCCAGATCCGCCCATAGCGCATCAAATCTCTGTCGAAAAGGGCCCTTCTCGGCGGCATAGAAAGCCTCTATGTAGAGGGGATCACTAAACAGGTTTTGAGTGAGCCGCAAATGCTCCCGGGCCACGACATAGGCCAGACAAAGCGCACCTCTGGCCAAAACCGGGCTGTGCAGCCACGAAAACGGCGTCCGATACTCAAAACCGCCGTGAGATTTGACCCGCACGTCCCCAAGGAATCCGTATCGCGGTCGTCGAATGATCGTGCGAGCGGGATCCTCGAGGAGAAACAAGGGGACTGCCAAGTAGGTGTCCAAAGCCCGCAAGAGGCGGCTGGTCAAAGGGATACGGCTGAAATGGATGTGTCCGCCGGTGGGAAAAGTGCCGTCAGGCACGCTTCCGGCCAACCAACAAATCCCGGCGGGGATCATCTTGTCAGCTCTTTCCACAGTCAGCTTAAGATTGGTGAAAAGCCGCATGGGACTGAGTGCATAGGCGGGCCGCAGTTCAGCCACGGGCTTGTGGGAGCGACCGTTGAACTGAGCCGGTTGCATCTCGCAACCTACGGGACCGGAGACGGGCAGATAATCGGAAGCGAAAGCCCGGCCGCCGTCTTTTTTGCGCAGCATAAACTCAGGATCGGCCCCGAGACCGATCGACAGACTGCGGTTGCGTATCTTGCTCTTTAGAGCGTTCAAAGCACCGGTGTAGCGTAAAATGCCGCCGGCAAAACGCATGGCCGTGCTGGCAGACAGACGAGGAGCCGGATCGACGCCCAGAATCACGGGTTCGCGCGTCTTACGCTCTATGCCGGCGTGGACGACGCCGAAATCCAGGCCGCAGGCGTAGACGGCCCGCATGGCCAACTCCTTGAGGCGGCGTATCTCATTGCTGCGCGCCCCTGAAGGGGCTTTATCGGCAGTGGAGATGTCTTCCCGAACGAAAATAACTGACAGGTCAAAGACGCCGATCTGAAAGCGGTGCCGCAGATCGCGCGGTTTGCTTTTCCAAGGTTCGCTGCTGTCATTGACCTGTGAGGAGGTTGTCACCCCCGACAATTTCATGATCCGCTGAAAAAGACGGGTGGCTCTGGCGGTCTGGCTGCCGTGCACGGGATTGAGAGCCAAAGGATACATCTGCGGAGCGCTTTCGTTTCCCCAGCGCACTACGATGTCACTGTCGGTCTTCAGCGGCCGACGTGAGAAGACCCAGTCAGTGAGATAGCGCTCCATGAGATCTTTGACACTCTCGTCTTCATAGAGAAAAAGATTCGGCATAACCTGTCTCCTATCGGTTAAACCCGCATCGGGGAGAGGTCTTCGGCTCCTAGGAATCAAGGGGCGTCACTGCACATGATATGGTCAGTGCCTTTGATGTGTCCCCCGTCGTCAATATGGACCAGTGTGGGACATTACTCCCTGGAAATCGCGGACGATGAGGTATACTGTAGGGCGGGAGGATCCATACCCATCGCGCCGTGCACAGAGTCTTGCGAGGAGGTGAAGGGCCACCGGCGGAGCAAATGAATCTCAGCCGGTGTCTCAGGAACTAGATGATTGAAGCTCTGCGCCTTTCCTTAATGGGGTTCGCCATTACATTTATCGCCTTGTTTTTATTGAAGCTAATCATCGATCTGATGTCGAAGATCGTACCCCAAAGACAAGAGGAAAGCTCGATCTCTGCACCTGCCACTGCCGCCATTGATAAAGCGACAATTCCCGGCACGCATGATGAAGAAGAAATAACGGCAATAATTGCCGCGCTGAGTGCCATGGGTGCCGTGGGTGGAACACGGGGAGGGCGTATTCGGATTGAAAAGGTATCAGGTTAGCGTAAACGGAAAACAGTTCGTCGTCGAAGTTGAGGAGTTGGCGGATAACCAACAGGTTTCAGTATCCGTCGGGCAACCGACTGAGCAACAGAGTGCGCCGTCGGCTGCGCCTGCCGCCGAACAACAGGCTCCGCAGGCCGCGCCCGTCGATCAGGGTGTCGCCGACGGGGCGGAAGTGAAGGCCCCGTTGACGGGTAAGGTACTGCGCGTTTTTGTCAAGCCGGGCGATGAAGTGAAAACAGGCGATGTGCTGTTGACCATCGAAGCACTCAAATTGGAAAACGAGATCGTCTCACCCGTTGCGGGCGTTGTAACCGGGGTTTTCACCCAGGTCGGCGAGACGGTAGAAACAGGCAAGCTCTTGGCCACGGTCAAGGAAAGCTGAGACCAAGTTTGATGGAGGAGCGGGTAAGCTGATGACCAAAGGCCACGTACGGATCACGGAAACTATCTTGCGCGACGCTCACCAGTCATTGCTCGCCACGCGCATGCGGACCGAGGACATGCTTTGCGTTGCCGAAAAACTCGACCAGGTGGGCTATTTCTCTTTGGAAGCCTGGGGCGGTGCCACGTTTGACACTGCTTTGCGCTTTCTCGATGAATGCCCTTGGGAGAGATTGCGCAGCCTCCGAGTGCGGGTGCGCAAGACCCCGTTGCAGATGCTTCTGCGCGGCCAGAACTTGCTGGGCTACCGTCACTATCCGGACGATGTAGTCGAGGCTTTCGTCAAATACGCCGTGCAAGACGGTATTCGCGTTATCCGCATCTTTGATGCTCTCAACGACGTGCGCAATATGCGGACGGCGATCAAGGCCGTTTTGGAGTGCGGAGCTCATGCACAGGGCGCTATTTGCTATACCACCAGTCCTGTCCACAACATCGAGTACTTCGTCAAAGTCGCCGAGGAACTCGTAAATGAGGGCGTGCACTCCATTTGTATCAAAGACATGGCGGGTCTCATCGATCCCTATGGTGCCGCCGAACTGATAACACAGCTCAAGGCCAATTTCGATGTCCCCATCTCCCTGCACACTCACTATACGAGCGGCATGGGCTCCATGGCCTATCTGAAGGCCATCGAAGCGGGCGTTGACATCGTGGACACCGCTTTGTCCAGCCTGGCCATGGGCAGTTCACAACCCCCGACCGAACCTCTGGTGGCCGCTTTGCGGGGCACGCCCTACGATACGGGCCTTGATCTCAACCTGCTGACGGAAATCAACCGTCACTTCGCCAACGTGCGCGAACGCTATTCGGATGTGGCGGCACCGGTCCAGGTTAACACCGAAATCCTGACCTACCAAGTGCCCGGAGGCATGCTCTCCAACTTGCGTTCACAGCTTGCACAACAAGGGCTTTCCCACAAACTGCAAGAAGTCTTTGAGGAAGTGCCGCGCGTGCGGGCCGATTTGGGCTATCCGCCGCTCGTGACGCCCATGAGCCAGATCGTCGGTACACAGGCGGTACTCAACGTGGTATCCGGTGAGCGTTACTCCATTTGCTCCAAAGAGATACGCGACTATGTGCGCGGTCTGTACGGCCGTCCTCCGGCCCCGATTTCAGACGAAGTACGCAAAAAGATCATCGGTGACGAAGAGGTCTTCACCGGCCGTCCCGCAGATCTTTTGGAACCCGGACTGGAAAAGGCCCGAGAAGAGATCAAAGAGTACGCACGCCAAGAGCAAGATGTATTGAGTTATGTCCTGTTTCCGAATGAAGCCAGGGCCTTTCTCGAAAGACGTGCCGCCAAAAGCTAAGTTGCACACGTGACATGATCGACCTTCCCGGAATGCGGAAGGTCGATCATGTGAGAGAACTCACAAGAATGCTTTTGAGTACATGGCAGGCCGGTTGAGCACTTGCTTTGACCTGTCTGCCCTGTTGAGGCCCACTCGTGTAGGGGACATCAGCCTCACAAGAGAATGACACAGGCACCCTGGGGTGTGCTTATCAAGAGGCTCTGCTCCAGTCGGTCAAACAGTGCGGATCAAGGCGGGCTGTGTTACCTGCAAATATCGCTCGATCGCATTGACGAGGGGACCGTTACCCCCTATGATGTTAGCCCTAAACAGGTTTCCGCGGCCAGGGGTGGATCATAGCTTCCGGTCTCGCCGTACAACGTCAAGTGTGTGAACGAAGGTATTGTTGCCGAATATCCGGCACAAGAGTGCCACGATCGTCGCTATGACGGTTCGGTGGAGTTGTGCCGTCCATGGTCTCTCAGGAGATGTGCAAGGGTATCTCAGAACACACCGGCCATGCCGATCAAGCGATCTCAAGTGTTCTAAAAAATGTAGTATCGGTTATTCGATGCCGGAGCGGCAAACCTAACGGGTGCGCCCCGGCGGAGTCGCACCGCCGTCGGTGCCTCCTGGATTTGGAGTGATGACTTGTGGACAAAAAAAGAGTGGCGATCGTCGTCGCAGTAATCGCCGCCGGACTGATTGCGGTGTTGATTGGCGTCAGCTTGCGGCGATCAAGCCCGGACCAAACGACTGATCCGGACTCCGGTGCGGCGAATAATTCTCCCACCCAGGAGGAGATCTCTGCAGCTAGACAAGCCGGTACCATTCGGGCGAGGATCGAGTCCACCAAAGGCGTGATCGAACTCGAACTGCGAGGAGATCTGATGCCGCTGACCGTGGCCAATTTCGTCAAACTGGCCGAAAGCGGTTTTTACGACGGGCTCACCTTTCACCGCGCCGAAGACTGGCTGATCCAGGGCGGAGATCCGCTGGGCACCGGCACCGGAGGGCCCGGCTACACCATTAAGCTTGAGACTCATCCGCAGCTGAAAAACGTACGCGGAGCACTGGCCATGGCCCGCAAGAGTGATCCCGACTCGGCCGGATCTCCGTTTTACATTCTCAAAGAAGACGCGGCCTGGCTTGACAGACAGTACGCCGTATTCGGCTATGTGACGAACGGGATGGATGTCGTGGACAAAATACAGGTCGGCGATAGGATGAACAAAGTGACCATTTTGAGATGAGGTAACGGGGCCGCTGAAAAGCGCCCCGTTTTTTCGTTTCACTTACCTCAGCTATTGGCTTTTCTCCCGCACCACGGCGGCCGCGCCGATCAGGTTGGCCTTGGATCCCAGGGGAGACAATACCACATCTTCGGGTTTGAGATTGTAACCTAAGGCGGCCGCGCCGTCATAGATGGCCCTCAAGAAGGGCTCACCCACTCCGGCCACTCCGCCCCCGACAATGACGCGCTCTACATCGAGCAAGCGGAAAAGACCGACTACGGAGACCGCCAAAAGACGCCCCACCTCAGCCGCCACGCGAGCCGCGCCCTCGTCGCCCGCGGCCGCCGCGGCGTAGATCATCGGAGGCGAAGGTAGTTCACCCCGGCCCAACTGACGCGCCTTTTCCTCGCCGAGCAACTTGGCCGCCAACTGGGGCATGCCCACGCCGGAGGTCATGGCCTCCAGGCAGCCGATCTGTCCGCACTTGCAGCGCAGGCCGTTGGGATCGACTATGGTATGTCCTACTTCTCCCGCGGCACCCTTGGCGCCCACATAAAGCTGGCCGCGCAGAATCAGGCCGCCGCCCACACCGGTTCCCACGGCCATATAGGCGAAGTCTTGTATATCCCGTCCGGCGCCGAACCATTTTTCCCCCAAAGCGCCGGCGTTGGTATCGTTTTCGAGAGCTACCGGAGCCGAAGTCAATTCAGCGAAGATATCCGCCACGGGCAGGTTGTCAATGCCCAGATTCACCCCACCGCGGGCAATGCCCCGCTCTCTGTCAACGGTGCCGGGAACGGCCACTCCTACTCCGGAGACGGACTCAACGGATATACCTGCCTCTTCACATACCTTTCGCGCCAGTCTCTGCAACTGTGCAGCCATTTGCTCATTTCCGGCCGACTGTGTCGGTTCACTGTGCTCACAGCACACGTCCCCGTTTTCGTGAACAAGAGCCCCTGCCACCTTGGTTCCGCCAATGTCAATAGCCAACCACCGCTGCAAGACTATGCACCTGCCTATCTCATGGTTTTTTGCGCACTCTTGAGCCACGGACTATTCCGAGGCCTTGTACACCACTTCGCCGCCCATGATGGTCATATGGATCCGCACTTGATCGTCGATCACGATCAGATCGGCATCTTTACCGGGCTCAATACTTCCTTTTTTATCCGCGCAACCGGCAATGGTAGCCGGAGTGAGTGAGGCCATTTGAACGGCCTTGCGCAGCCCCACCAGCCTAGCCACGTTGGCCACGTTATGGTTCATCGGCCAAACACTTCCCGCCATGGTGTTGTCGACTGAGCTGTCGTAACCTTTGAGACGGACAATACCGCCCTTTTTGACTACCCGTCCGTAGTCTCCGTCCGGCAATCCCTGATAGCGCACGCTGTCGGTGATCAGAGCCACCCGTTCAGGCCCCTTGCACCGGATGAGCACATCCATGGCCACCGGGTGGACATGAAAGCCGTCGGCAATCAACTCGGCGGTCAGCTGATCGCAGGTAAGCACACCCCCGACAATACCCGGCCGGCGATGGTGCATACCGGTCATCACATTGAAGGCATGCGTAGCGTGTGAGATACCGGCCGCCACGGCCTGCATGAAGGTGTCGTAATCGGCTTTGCTGTGAGCCACGGCCGGAACAACCCCTGCCCGCCGCATGGCTCCGATCACTTGGTGAGAATTGTCCAACTCCGGTGCCACACCCATGATCTTCAGCAGCCCCTGGGCGGCTTCCGAGAAGGAGTGGAATTCCTTGACCGTCGGAACCGGCGGCTCAACGGGTTCATCGTGAGGCAACCGCTTGGGGGCCAAATAGGGGCCTTCCATGTGAATACCGGCGATCCAGGCACCGTCTTTTTGTCGTTGCCGGGCCTCCACGACGCCAAGCACGCCCGACATATTCCCCACGGTCGGCAGCCACGCGGTCGTTCCGGTCGACACCAAGTAGCGGGCGATCTCCAAGACCGCTTCCGGACCCTCGCCGGCCAAATGTCCCACGGCACCGTGGATGTGCAGATCAAAAAAACCCGGCGCCACTATGCGCTCACCGACATCGAGCGTTTGAGCCTCTGCAGGTATTGCAACATGATCGGGACGTCCGACCGCAACAACTTTTCCGTCCAGAGCAAGGACCACACCCGGGCGCAACTCCTCGTAGGGGGTTATCACGCAGGCCGACTTAACAGCCAGAAGCTTCTCTCCCATCAAGGACCCCTCCCTCGCATTGGCACCGATTGACATGACTGAGACTGACACTGAGTTCTACATCCGGGTCGGCCCTTCCTATGTCCGTGATAACAAACAGGAGTGTCGGGGAAGTTGTCGAAAGGCTTAGCCTGCGAGTGATCCACAGGAGGGGATGGCATTGGCAGGTCCGTACACGATAGGTGTGGATTTCGGTACAGAATCAGGCCGGGCTATATTGGTCGATATCAAGGACGGTAGTGTGGTCGCAACGGCAGTCTACCAATACGAAAACGGAGTCATCGTTGAGAGGCTGCCGGACGGAGGAGCCGAGCTTCCTCCGGATTTCGCTCTTCAAGATCCCGCTGATTATCTGCGCACGCTCGAACAGACCATTCCAGCCATCCTGCGTGATTCCGGCGTCAATCCGGAGCAGATCATCGGCATCGGCACAGATTTCACGGCCTGTACGATCTTGCCCACGGACGCTCAAGGGCGTCCATTGTGTTTCGACGAGCGTTTCCGCCCCAATCCTCATGCCTGGGTGAAGCTGTGGAAGCATCATGCCGCGCAACCGGAGGCCACCGCCTTCAACGCGGCCGCCGCGCTTTTGGAAGAGAGCTTCTTGCCCTACTACGGAGGTAAGATTTCCTCTGAATGGTTTTTTCCCAAGGCCTGGCAAATACTCGATGAAGCCCCCGAAATCTACGATGCTGCCGAGCGCCTGATCGAAGCGGCGGACTGGATCGTCTGGCAACTCACCGGAGTCGAGACCCGCAACACCTGTACGGCGGGCTACAAAGCGCAATGGAGCAAAGAGACCGGTTTTCCGTCGGAAACGTTTCTGGCCACTCTCGACCCCAGACTCGAAGACATCGTCGCCACGCGTATGTCCGCTCCCATCGTGCCTCCCGGCACCCGTGTCGGAGGTCTGACCCCGCTCTGGGCCGAAAAACTGGGTCTGCCCGCTGGCGTCGCCGTCGCCGCCGGCCATATCGATGCCCACGCGGCCGTCCCGGCCACATCCGTCGTCACGCCGGGTAAGATGGTCATGGTGATGGGTACCTCGCTCTGTCACATGATCCTCTCCTCGGAAAAAAAGATTGTAGAAGGTATGTGCGGCGTGGTAGCCGACGGAATCATCCCGGGCTACTACGGCTATGAAGCCGGCCAGCCCGCCCTGGGCGATATCTTCGCCTGGTTCGTCAACAACGCCGTTCCCGCCCGATACGAAGAAGAAGCCAGGCAACGGGGAATCTCGGTTTATGATCTCTTGGAAGAGCGAGCGGCGAAGCTGGCACCGGGAGAGTCCGGACTGCTGGCTCTTGATTGGTGGAACGGCAATCGCTCCGTGTTGGTCGATGCCAATCTGTCAGGACTGATCGTCGGCTACACGCTGGCCACCAAACCGGAAGAGGTTTACAGAGCCTTGTTTGAGGCGACCGCCTTTGGCACAAATCGCATCATCAAAGCCTTTGAAGAGGCGCAAGTGCCCGTTGACGAACTGTATGCCTGCGGGGGTCTTCCCGAACGCAGTCCGCTGCTCATGCAGATCTTTGCGGATGTGACGGGCAAGCCTCTCAAAGTGGCGATCTCATCCCAAGCCTCGGCTTTAGGGGCGGCCATGTTCGCCGCAGTGGCCGCCGGTCCGCAAAGAGGCGGCTATGAGAGTATCGTCGAAAGCGCCGCCGCCATGGCCGGAGTAAAAGACTACGTCTACACTCCTCAGGCGGAGCATCACCGGGTGTATCAGTTGCTGTACGGCGAGTACATGCAGCTTTATGATGACTTCGGGCGCGGAGGTCTCAACACCATGAAAAAGCTGAAGCGTTTACGCGAGGAGGTCACCGAATGAGGCAAGCCACTTTCGGAGTCATCGTCGGCAACCGAGGATGCTTTCCGGGCCATCTATGCGAATCCGGACGCTCGCAGATCCTGAAGGCGCTGGAAGAGGCTGAGATTAAGGCCATCACGCTCAGCCCGGAAGAAACCGCCTACGGCAGCGTGGAAAGCTTCGAAGATGCCCGCCGGTGCGCCGAGCTTTTTGACGCCCATCGCAAACAGATCGACGGCATCCTCATCACCCTGCCCAACTTCGGCGACGAACGGGCTATATCCGATGCTTTGCGCATGGCGAATCTGAACGTCCCGGTCTTGGTGCACGCTTTCCCGGACGATCCGGACAAAATGGGCCCGGAAGAACGGCGTGACAGCTTCTGCGGCAAGATCTCCGTCTGCAACAACCTGCGCCAGTACGGTATTCGCTTCTCTTTGACCCAGAAGCACACCTTAGCGCCCTCGTCCCCGGAGTTCCGACAAGAGCTGCAATCGTTTGCTGCCGTCTGTCGCGTAGTCCGGGGCTTGCGCGGTGCCCGCATCGGTGCTCTGGGAGCCCGTCCGGCCAAGTTCAACACCATGCGCTACAACGAAAAACTCCTCGAGCGGCACGGCATTTCCGTCGAACCTCTCGATCTATCCGAGGTCTTCGGCCAAGCCGAGCGTTTGAGCGACGCGGAGCCAGCGGTGCAGGCCAAACTCGCCGAGCTTAAAGCGTACGTACCCGCCGAGGATGTGCCCGAGACACCCCTAGTTAAAATGGCCAAATTCAGCGTAGTCGTTGAGCGCTGGATAGAGTCCCAATCTCTGGTGGCCGTCGCCCTTCAGTGCTGGAACTCCATCGAAACCTATTTCGGCATCGCTCCTTGCGCCGTAATGAGCATGTTGAGCCAACGACTGCTGCCCTCGGCTTGTGAGGTCGACGTCTTGGGGGCTTTGACCATGTACGTCCTGCAGCTGGCCACCGGCACCCCTTCGGCACTGGTCGACTGGAACAACAACTACGGAGATGCTCTGGACAAAGTCGTTCTTTTCCATTGCAGCAATCTGCCCAGAAGTTTTCTTCAGTCGCCCTGCATGAGTTACCAGGCGATCGCCGCCCGGGACGTGGGCCGGGAGCAGGCCTACGGCACCGTGATCGGACGTATCAAGCCCGGATCGTTCACCTTTGCCCGCATCTCGGAGATCTACGGAAATCTCGGAGCCTATGTCGGTGAGGGCGAGTTCATAGATGATCGGCTCACCAGTTTCGGCGGATACGGAATCGCTCGCATCATGAAGCTGCAACAGCTGTTAAGATATATCTGTGAGAGTGGCTTCGAACATCATGTGGCCATCACCCAAGGCAACATCAGTCGCGTCGTAGCAGAAGCCCTGGGCCGTTATCTTGGTTGGCACGTGTACCACCATATCTGAAAGGATGAAGTAACAGTTGATTTCCAAAGTGGAGCATATCGGTATCATGGTCAGCGATCTGGACCGCTCGATCGCCTTTTATCGGGACGTTTTGGGTCTGGAATTCGTCGAAAGGCTGAAGAACAACGCGACGGAGATCGCCTTCTTTAAGGTAGGAGACGTGCAGATCGAGCTGGTGAAAGGCTCAAGTGCCCCTTATGAAAAAACGGACGGCATCGTCAACCATCTGACCTTTACGG
Source organism: Clostridia bacterium DTU080 (assembly GCA_001513395.1). Lineage (GTDB taxonomy): Bacteria > Bacillota > Limnochordia > DTU080 > DTU080 > DTU080. The sequence goes on along the minus strand of LFTP01000139.1, from coordinate 10,909 downwards.
TGATGGATCTCGATGCCGCCCTGCAAATGCTCAAAGATAAAGGCGTTGAGCTGATCAACTCCGAGCCGGTACCCATCTGGGGCGGCATGCGCGTCCTGTTTTTCCGCGGCCCCGACGGTGAGAAGCTGGAGTTTTTCGAGCGCAAAACGTCGGACGCGTGATCGACGAATCATTGCCTTCTAGGCCACTCGCTCCGCCCAGGCGATGATCTGACGAGCCACCTCACGATAAGCCTCGGCACCGGGGACGGCCCTGGCATAGGTCAAAATGGGCTCACCCTTGGCTGCCGCTTCGGCAAAGCGAATGCTACGATAGACTACATGCTCGATGACCGGTACGCGCGGATGAAACCTGGCCCGCAGTTCACGCAAGGTCTCATCCGCGTGCCTTGTCCGGCGATCAAACATAGTGGGCAACAAGCCTAGAATCTGCAGACGACTGTTGGTCTTGGCCTGCACCCGACGCAAGAACGTCAAGATTCCCGCCACGGCCCGCATGGCTAGATACTCGCAGGCCACGGGGATCAGCACGCCGTCGGCGATGGCCACGGCGTTTTGAGTGAGCAGCCCCAGCGACGGAGGACAATCGATCAAAATGAAGTCGTACTCATCCCAGATGGGAGCCAAGACCGCCGCTAAGCGTCGCTCGCGCCCCACAGCGTAGACCAATTCCAGCTATGACATGGCCAAGTCCACGTTGGCGGGAAGCAGATCGGCCCCGTAGCGAGTGCCCAGGCGAACCGTGGCCCCGTCTTCACCGCGCTTGAGGCAATCATAGATCGTGCGTTCCAGGGCATCGGGCTCAAAGCCCGAGCAGACCGTGAGCCCGCCTTGGGGGTCAAGATCCACCACGAGCACCCGACGCCCCATTTCAACAAGTGAGGCGGCCAGATTGACCGTCGTCGTTGTCTTACCGACGCCTCCTTTTTGGCTGGCGATAGCGATTACTTTGGCCATCCCGTCTCGCCGCCCCCCATGCCTTCTTCACTCAACTAAAAGCCGGCCATCTCGCGCCACAGAGCGGCATAATAGGCCAAGACGCGATCGGGATCGCTGCTGCCGGGTATCTCGGCCAATGTGTAGCGGTTGTAGCCGATCTCTTTGAGTAACATGAACAGCTCACGCCAAGGATACGGAGAGGTCAGTTCATTGATGTGGACGGAACGAATATAGGGCTGCAGGATGCGGAACCAACGAGCGATGGAACCGTTTTCGGGTTCATCGGCATTGGAGTTCCAGCAGGCTCCGACACTCGGATGATCGGCGATGTCCAGCATCTGTCGGATGTGATCAGGTCGCCGGGTGGAGCCGTGCACCTCGAGCCAGATCTCCACTCCGTGGTCCTCCGCCGCCTGACCGCACTCCCGCAGAGCGAGACCGATTTGCTCTATCGTTTTTTCGCGCGGCACGCCGAATTTGTCCATGAACTGATTCGGCCGCACCTTAACCCCGATAGCTCCCACGTCAGCCGCCAGTTTGACGAAATCGATGGTCGTGTCGATGTTGCGCCGCAGCTCAGCAGGATCTATGGCATGATACTCACAAACCGTACCTAGCCCGACCAAGCGCACGTTGGAGTCTTCAAAGCGTTTTCTGACCTCGCTCCTTTCAGCCGCCGAGAGCGTAGGCTCGACGCCATGGGCATGCGTGGTTCGCAACTCCACTCCGGCATAGCCCAAGGCTTCGCACTTGGTGATGATCGTCTCTATGTCCCAGTCCTTAGCCATGTTGTACGTCACAAGCCCTAGCTTATACGCCATCTTCCAGGCTCACCTCGCTGCGATGTCTTCGCCTACTGTCCTTCGCTGTAACAGGCCATAAACCTTTCCGACAAGCGCCGCAAGCCTCGCGGAAATGTGCATAAACAAAGAAAAGACACGAGGGCTCAAAGCCGTCGTGTCTTCTGGTAGCGGTGGCTGGATTCGAACCAGCGACTCTGCGGGTATGAACCGCATGCTCTGACCAACTGAGCTACACCGCCGTACTCGAGGGTGGCCAACCATCCTCATCGGTATGAGTCTGGTTGCGGGGGCCGGATTCGAACCGACAACCTTCGGGTTATGAGCCCGACGAGCTACCTGACTGCTCCACCCCGCGCCGCTTTGTCTTAATCCATCACTAAGTATAGCAGAAACGTCCGTCGTGTCAAGTATGTCGAGGATACGGCGATTAGATTTTGGCGTCCGCGTCTCCGCCACTGAGATCTCGGACAATCTCCCATCGGGCCGACCGCAGTCCTTATTGAGGGGCTTCTTTCCAGTATCATATATCAGGATGAGACGAACCGTTGGTTCAAGAAGGAGACGAAGTGATCAATGTCCCGCTGCGTTTCTTTGTCTGCCGACCAAAGCCCGAGGCTCACCGCTTCTGATCCTAACCGTCTAACCAGAACGCACACTGCTTTCAACTGCGTGCCCAAAACGGAGTTGCTCATAGAAAGCTCCGCCACGGGACCGTCGAGTGCACGGTATCGATGTCGTGGCAGAGTTGCCGATCTCGATTCAGACTCCAAAGGACAAATCCGTCCTAAAAGACCATGGATGGATGAGTCCCCCCACCTGTGAAAAAGGGATGCCTGGTTTGAGGCTAAGAACTCGATTCTGACCCTCTCTTCAGGAGTGGTCCCTTGCCCACCGCACGCGCCGGGCGATCCGTTCGATGGCAGTAGGATCCGAAGCATCTCCAGTGCCAAAAACCCTGACGACGGTGCAATCCGTCCAATGCTTCCGGTTTGGATCTTCGCCCAGTGTTGTACGATGGGGCGCGAATGGCGCATCCGTTGTTGGGTCGGAGCAATGGTCTTCGATACCCAAGCGATGATAGACGGTTTACTCATCCGTCGGAAGGATGATCCTGTTAAGAAAGAGTCTTTCGTCACCGGTTTGTAGGATCATGACCACCGTGACACTCCGCCATGAGGCAAAACCTAAAACGTTAAAACGGCTTAGGGGATCCTCAACTTAGGCGCCGAATCGCTTATTCACTTAGCAAGTGATGATCGATCTTGTCGGTCATTTGACGGGCGACGAGTCAATCATATGCGACAGATCCGTCTGCCCGGTCACCACAAGACCTTACAACGCTGCCAAGAGCGTCTGCGAATCGCGCTTTGGGAGTGAGCGTGTCTGATCGGGAGGAGGTCACCCAAAACGCGGATTCAAAGACCTGACGGGAAGGCCTTGATCGCCGACACCTCGGGCGGAGATGCGCTTCCTTGTTTGAAGGATACAGCCATCCGTCTCATCCTGAGATTCCGTCAGGCGAACAAAGGCCCGCGATCGTCTGGAGTCACCGTCAAACGGCAAATACCATGTTCCGCCTACGTTCCCAGTCATTGACAGCGTCGCGAATGCTCTTCTATAATGTATATGGTCAGACAAGGTCAGGGCGGTTAATCACAGACGGGTTTCTACAGACTAGTGCTGAGACTAGAAGGGGGAAAATCCATGGTCCTGGTACCAACGGTGATTGAGCAGACCAATCGCGGCGAACGAGCCTACGACATATACTCTCGACTACTCAAAGATCGCATCATTTTCTTGGGCGGGCCGATCAATGACCACGTAGCCAATCTTGTAGTCGCTCAACTGCTCTTCTTGCAGGCCCAAGATGCGGACAAAGACGTTTCACTGTATATAAACAGCCCCGGAGGCAGCGTCACCGCTGGCCTGGCCATTCACGATACGATGTTGCTCATCAAGCCTGACGTTAGGACGATCTGTGTCGGCATGGCCGCCAGCATGGGCGCTTTCTTGCTAGCCGCCGGAACCAAAGGGAAGCGTTTCGCCCTGCCGAACGCAAAGGTAATGATCCACCAGCCCTGGGGAGGCATACAGGGACAGGCTACGGATATAGACATCCACGCCCGGGAGATCTTGCGTACCCGTGACCGACTCAATGAACTGCTTGCCAAGTACACAGGGAAAGATCTGGAAACCATCAGCCGTGACACAGATCGGGACTTCTTCATGACCCCCGAAGAAGCACGCGACTACGGAATCATAGATGCCATTCTCCCCTAAGCACTGTGAAGAAGGCATCTTTCGCGGCCGATGAGGGTGGCGATTCAGCCACCCTCTTTGTTTATGCCATGTTTCGGTCACCGGGCGCAGGAGTGTCACGTTTTGCGGCTAAGTATAAATGAGTGCGTGTCCACAAAGGGACATGGATCCATCTCAAGGGGGTACACAGATGAGCAAGACGGTAGGATATGCAGTAGTTGGATTGGGCGTTGGAAAAGCCCATGCCCGCGCTGCGGCTAAGGCGAAAGGCTGCCGGCTCGTAGCCGTATGTGACATCGTCAAGTCCAAAGCCGATGACATGGCCGCCGAGCTGAACTGTGAAGCCATCTATGATTACGACGAACTGCTGAAACGGTCGGACATAGATGTGGTCAGCATCTGCACGCCCAGCGGTATGCATTCTGACATGATCGTCAAGGCCGCCGAGGCCGGCAAACACGTCCTGGTCGAAAAGCCGCTTGACATCACGCTGGAAAAGATTGACGCCGCCATAGAAGCTTGCCGCAAACATAACGTCAAGCTCGGGGCCATCTTCCAGAACCGGCTGAATCCCGCCAGCCAGGCGATCAAAGAGGCCATTACTACGGGTGCCCTCGGCCGCACATACTTGGCCAACGTACAGGTCAAATGGTGGCGCACTCAGGAATACTACGAAAAAGACGGCGGTTGGCGCGGAACCTGGGCCATGGACGGCGGCGGGTCATTGATGAACCAGTCCGTACACACCATTGACCTCCTGCAATGGTTCATGGGTCCCGTAAAGTCCGTTTTCGCTTTCACAGACATCTTCGCCCATGATATTGAAACCGAAGACGCCGCAGTGGCCGTCGTTCGTTTTGAGAGCGGAGCCATCGGGAGCATCATCGGCACCACGGCTGCCTATCCCGGTCTGGACACCACGGTCCAAATCCACGGCGAAAACGGCACCATCTATATGACCGATGCCAAGATCCAGCGCTGGGCCATTCGCGGTCCGCGGGAGAAGGAAGTCGAGGCTGAGATGATCGCTCGCTTCGCGGGCAAGGGCGATGCTGCCAGCGCCGATCCCTCGGGTATCGCCACCACGGGCCATGCCGGTCAGGTGCAGGACATGGTCAACGCCATCCTGGAAGATCGCGATCCCGTCATCGTCGGCAGCGAGGCACGTCATGCCGTCGAGATCATTCTGGCCATCTACGAATCCGCCCGCACCGGCAAAGAGGTTTTCTTGAAGAAGTAAGCTGAAAACGCAACACACTGATGCGAGGCACGAGGCAGCGCATGAAACGCTGCCTCGCGCTGTTTCAGACGCCCAAGTGCGTACTTATTTTTCTGACTTATATATATCCGATAGGTTTTTTAGCGGTCCGGATGTCTTCCGTAGACTTCACCCGAACGAGATTTAAACTTATGTTAACATCCTTTGCGAACTGGGTATGCTATACTTAATGTAGCTCATTGGTGGGAGGGTTCTCTGTGAAGAAAAGCACTAGAGTAGACGTTAATCAAACCTCATCCGGGGACAGACCCCGTCGCCGGGCGCTGAACGAAGCGCGCTACGACGAGCTTCTTGATCGGGCCATGCGTCGTCGTCAATACGAGAAGCGCTATGGCCGGGACGACTACTAGTGTCCTCCCGTACGGAAGCTGAGTAAAAAAGCTATGTGTCACACACAGCTTTTTCTGCGGAAATAGGGGCGCTAGAGCGCCTCTTTTTCTGTTCATTCTCGGCGGAGACAAAATGTGGGGTTTCTTCGGGATGAGGAATGAATGACCCAAGCCGGGAACATGTACGGTGTGTTATAATAGTCTGTACCGGAGGTGGATAGCCAATGGTTAGGCTTCTCACTGTACATGAGTTCGTGGAATCATGTAACCGGCATTGCTTGGTGCGCAAGGAACGGTGCACCCGCTACAACGGCGCTAAGGACTATCTTTCCCACCTCGAACTACGCTTTGAACACCGCAAAGACTTCCTAGCCTGTGACCGACAGCGCCGTAGCAGGGCCTCGCGTTTCTGAGGCGAAAGCTGCCTTTATCCCGCTGATTGCACACGCGCGAAGCAGTGTGTATTAGTCGCGCTTGCATAGCACCGCAATAATGTGAGTGCCGCCGTCGAGCGCGCCCTCTTCCTGACAAAGCCTCTCTTCCCACTGTAGGAATGTTTCCCAAAGTCGCGAACGGGAATGCGCGACCCGCAACGCATCCTCATTTTGAACAGCCAAAAAATTGGAAGCCGACGCCGTCACGATATCGCAATCATGCTTCTCCAGCAACGCCCTCAGCTCACTCCAGCAGTACATGCGGCAATGATGTCCGCTTGAGACGGCTCCGCGCAGATGACCCGTACGGGTCACTTCATCGACCTTTTCCAGGCCATGCTGAAAAGCCAATTCCAGGATACCCGGCAGAAAACGGCGCGTTGTGCCCGCGTGGGACATGACGCTCAACAACACATAACCTCCGGGGCGTGTCACGCGCAGCATCTCAGCCAAGGCTCGATCAGCTTGGTCGCACACATAGCTTAACGGACCTCCGTAAGCGACGACGGCATCGAACTCGCCGTCCTCAAAACGCCCCAGATCGGTCACATCACCCTGGATCCAGGCTTCCACGAACTCGGTCATACCCTCGTATTCCATGCGCTCCTGATTCAGACGTAATTGCTCGGATGAGATATCAAAAGCGACGATCATTGCACCCAGCGCTGCCAGTTCGCGGGTAAACCGCCCGGGACCGGGTCCTACTTCGAGTACCCGATCTCCGCTGTGTACATATTCCAAGAGAAACTTCTGGTGCATGTGGAAGTTGACTTGCCCCTCCAACGATGAGGCGAGACGGTCCCACTCCCTGGAGCCGTATTCGTCGAAGTAGCGACGCACATGCCCCGGATCATAGCGCATCGGTATCCCTCCGTCTCATTAACTATAGAACAAAGGCCGCTCTCTTGACCAGAGGGCGGCCTTGATCCGGGGTGCTTCCAATATTTCGTACCGTCTTTTTCGAACGCCTACCATCATGATTATTTCATCCTATAGTCCAGTATGAAGCTCGGTGCAGGCATGGCATTCGAGTGATACCGACGGTGGCTCCGCGTCAACTTGTTGCCGCAAGTCGGGCAATACTCTCTGAATGCGTAGGTTTCAGTCTTGCAGTCTTGGCACTTGACTTTCATGTATTCATCCTCCTAGGTTTGTTATGCTCAGAAGGTCTTCAGGATTCCGACCTCCTTGCAGCCATATAATAGCACAGTCTTGGCAAGACGTGGGTTAACATTGGGTTAAATGTAATCCCGCGCGGGACTTGCAGCGACCCACGCGGGGATCAGGAGTCAAAGACGCTGTTGACTTGCCGCCAACGATTGACGACCAACTCTTGCCACAAGAGCATCAAGGCCACCAAGACCTGCGTCCAGGCGAAGACGTCATCGGTAGCCAGATTGTGATACGAGCGGCTCAACTGATAACCCAGCCCGGAATTGCTGCCCAAAAACTCGGCGAAGACCACGGAGCGCCAGGCGAAAGAAAAGCCCAACGTCGCAGCTGACAACAAAAAAGGTTGCAGAGCCGGCAGATAGACATGCCGGGCATACATCCAGATGCTCATCGGCTCCAAAGCCGACAGATCGAGCAGCTCCCTCGGTATGGACAGCAATCCCTCCCGCACCTGAACCAGTACCACCGGCAGACAGACGATGAAGACGACAAAGATCGGTGTCAATTCGCGGGCTATGCCGAACCAGAGTACGGACAAGACCAACCAAATCACCGAAGGCACCACTTGAATGGCCGTCAACCAAGGTTCTAAGAAGAAGCGCATCAAGCGGTAGCGGTGCATAAGAATCCCTACGACGAGAGCGATCACATACGCCAGACCGAAACCGGCCAGAGTGCGTCGCAAGGAGATGATCAACGAGCGCGCCATGAGCCCGCTGCTCCACAGAAAGCGAAGCCGAGTCCAGGTTTCAGACGGACTCGGCAAAACCAATGAAGGCAAAGCTGCTGAGCGTCGCTGCCAGTAGGCGAAAACAATGACGAGACCTATGACAAAGGCCACCGTCCGCCAACGAGACTGAGCAGCATCCGCACTTCTTTTAGCGATAGAACCCGCCATCCGGGACGCGCCCTCCCACCAGCTCGGCGTTGAACTCCAGCATCTCTTCCAGATGCTCGTCGGTCAAGGCCTTGGTACGAGCGCGATCGTAGACTCGCATCTTGGTCCGCCCCAAAGCCTGTTTTATCACTGGTTCCGGCAATCCCAAGACGCGCGCCGCCAGTTCGGCCGCCTCCTGCGGATTGGCATTCATCCAGTCGACGCCTTTGGCATAGACCCGGGCGACCGACTCGGCCAGTTTCGGATCCGCCTCAGCGAATGCCTTGCGCACGAACAGGGCCACATAGGGCACGTCCGGATCGCCGCGGTGCCACTTCGCCCACTCTTTCTGGATGTCCAAAACGATGGTTGCTTCAGGATCAGACTGCAAGATCTGTGACACCTGCGGTTCAGGAATCACAACGGCATCGATCTGTCGCAGGGCGAAAAACTGAACCGATTGCGGCGCCGAAGTGTAGACAAACTCGATCTTGCCCGGATCTATGCCTTCACGGCTCACCAGATACTGCACGAGGAAGTCCAAGGGTCCTCCCTGCAGCGGCAAGCTGACTCGCTTGCCAATGAGATCGGCCCAGCTTTTGATCTGAGGGTCACGAGCTACGACATAGTCTATGGCCCACGTGTTGACGTTGACCAACTGTATGCCGATCCCCCTCGTATAGGCCTTGGCCCCTACGTTGAGACCCGTAATGAGAAAATCAGCTTGATCCGTGGCCAACAGGTTCAGCGAGCGCTGATGATCCGGTGACAACTCGATTTTCAAATCAACTCCGGGCAATGCCCCCGTTTCCTGGGCCCAAATCAAGGGCAAAACGGAAAAGCCGGGAGGCCCAAACACCCGCACCTGCTCCTGAGCGCTGTAAACCGCAGGCATCAATCCGCCTACCGATAAAACGACAGCCAAAAAAACGACGGCACATTTAATGAGTCTACGCACTGGCCAAACCCCCAGTCGACAAATACAGGCTGATACGGCCCGTAGCTAGTGCTGATTCTAGTTGATATGATGACATTCGGTCAAGGTTGGCCTTTACTTAAAATGGAAGCAAATGGCGGTGGAAGGTGCTCCGACCACCGCCATGCAGCTGTTTGTTTAGAGCTCGGGGTTGTAGACAGGCTGGCCCGTCTTTGCGGATTCGTAGATCGCCTCGAGGATCTGAGTGACCACTGCGGCCTGCTCAGGCAGCACGACCGGATCGGTGTCGTTGGCAATGGCATCGTAGAACAGTCGGGCCTCGATGTCTGAGGGCGACTCCGAACGTCCCTCGTAGAAAGCGACGCCGCCCAGCTTCAACTCAGGCTTGATGGTATACAGACGGCTGTACTTCTCACCGTTGATCCGCAGTCCATCGGAGAAGTCAGCTCCGCCCTCGGTACCGCAGAGTATGCAGACTGCCTCGGCGGTGTGCAGAGTGTTCAAAGCCCAGCTGGATTCGAGGAATACGGAAGCACCGTTCTCGAAACGGATGAAGCCGAATGCGGAGTCTTCCACCGTGAACTTCTTCGGATCCCAGGGGCCCCAGGCGTTGGCCGCATTTTCACGCTGGCTCAACTTCTTGTAGCTGACCCCCATGACCGACTCCCAACGGTAATTGTCCATGAACCACAAAGTGAGGTCGAGCGCGTGCGTACCGATGTCGATCAGCGGGCCGCCGCCCTGCTTCTCTTCATCAAGAAAGACTCCCCAAGTCGGAACCGCCCGACGACGAACAGCGAGCGCCTTGGCGTAGTAGATCTCGCCCAGACCTCCGTCGTCGATATAGCTCTTCAGATACTGGGAATCAGCGCGGTGCCGGCTCTGATAACCGATAGTCAGCTTCTTACCGGTGCGTTTAGCTGCCTCAACCATGGCCTTGGCGCCCTCGTAGTTGATAGCCATGGGCTTCTCGCACATGACGTGCTTACCCGACTCGAGCGCGGCCACCGTCATCTCGGCGTGATACAGGTTAGGTGTACAAATGTGCACTACGTCGATATCATCACGTGCGATCAGGTCACGATAGTCAGTGTACACTTTGGCATCCGGTGTACCGTACTTCTCCGCTCCCTTAACAGCTCTCTCTTCGATGATGTCACAAAAGGCCACCATTTCCACGTTTTCCAGCTTTGACAGGGCCGGCATGTGTTTACCGTTGGCGATTCCGCCCACACCGATAATGCCCACTCTGAACTTCTGCATGAGCTGACTACCTCCATTCTAACATTCTAACATTGGAGTCTCTGCAGCACGCTCATATGTACGTGCGGCATCTCAGACAACTCTACGTTGTCCTTTCGACATAGTCTTTCCAGTCCCTCCCCATATGCTTTCAAGCAGCCGGGCAAAAAGCCGCGGCCTAAAAAAGAAGGAAGCCGCTCGGTTCGCAGTGAAGTGTCTATTACTTGAGTCGTTGACCAAACTGGTGAGGTGACAAGTGTGCAGTATAAACCGTTTGGTAACACCGGCATCATGATGTCGCGTCTGGGATTCGGAGCCATGCGCTTGCCCATGACCGACGACGGTAAACATGTAGACTATGACCTGGCTTTGCAGATCATTCACCGAGCGTTTGAACTCGGCGTCAACTATATTGACACGGCCTACGGCTACTGCAACGGGACGAGTGAAATCGCGGTAGGCAAATCTCTGAAGGGCTGGCGGGACAGAGTCTATGTCTCCACCAAATGCCCCATGTGGCATGTTTCCCAAAAAAGTGACTACCGCCGCTTCCTAGAAGAGCAGCTAAGAAAACTCGACGTCGATTACATTGACTTCTATCACTTCCACTCTCTCAATCAGGAGGCATGGCGGGAGAA
>LFTP01000228.1 GCA_001513395.1 Clostridia bacterium DTU080 | reverse complement strand
AGATGTGTATAAGACGGCGCTTGATGATTGGAACGCTTACCTCCTGGCGCATAGGCCGGGGCTACGGCCACCAAAGGCTTGGCCGATCTGAAAGCCGCCAGCCGGGCCACATCGGTGATACACCCCGATCCGACCGAGACCACACCGGCGCTCGCCCGCGCCGCCTCCTGCACCTGTCTCACCGCGGCTTGGGCCGCCTTCAGTCGCCCGGGATGGATAAAGACCGCCCCTACACAGCCGGCCAAGGCTTCGGCTACCCCGTGAGCGATGGCCTCGGTATGCTGATCGGCCACCACGCATACCTGTCCGTTGACGTATCGGGGAACGATGTGCCCCAAGCGTTCGAGCAGACCGTGTCCGAACCACACCTGCGGCATGTCAGTCTCATCCGTATGCACTCTTGCACATCGGCAGTCCCCAAGCTGCGGCGAGTGCCATTGCCCGCTGTCCATGTCTTTGTCAGCACCTTTCAGCTTCGCTGCCTTCTGCTACCTTGAATTTTCGGTATGCAGCAGGCGATGCCTGCAATGTATTCGAAGGATTCTGACCGTCCGGGCCGAAGCAACTGCAAGAGGAGTTCCACACGAGGTGAGCGGGTTGAACCCTTCGGATACGTCATGGCTTGAAGATGAAAGACAGCGCATCACGCAAGAGGCGCTGGAGTTGTGCCGCCTGCTTGTTCGTACCAACACCGTCAATCCCTACAGCGGTGATCCGAACTCGGGCGGTGAGGCCGCGGGCCAGATTCTGATTCACTCCTGGCTGGCCGAAACGGGAGCCAGCATCACGCAATTCGAGCCCCCGGCGGACATCTACGCTCGCATGGGAGTCTCCGGCCCCAAAGACCGCAGCTTTGAAGGCCGCCCCAATCTTGTGGCCGAGTGGGTATTCGGTTCGGGCCGCGGGCCGCGCCTTATCCTGCAGGGACATATGGACACGGTCGGCACGCAGGAGATGATCATAGATCCTTTCAGCGGCAGTATAAAAGACGGACGCATCTGGGGCCGTGGGGCCAGCGACATGAAAGGCGGTATGGCGGCCGGCATAGCCGCAGTGCGCGCCCTTTGTCGTCATGCGGACGACCTCGACGGTTCCCTTGTCTTTATGAGCGTGGTTGACGAAGAGTGTGACGGCATCGGTGCCGGGGCCTTGGCCTGTTTGGATGGCGGCTATCGCGGGGATGCGGTCATCTGCTTGGACGGAGTGGGTCCTGCCATTCACGTCGGCTGTGACGGCGTCGTCACCGCCAAGATCCGTTTGCGCAGCAGCGGGGGTCACGCCGCCCAGCGGCACAAGACGCCCAACGCCCTCGATCGGGCTCTTGAGATAGCCCGGGCGATCAACGCCTTTGCCGATCAACGGTGTGAAAGCGTCGGCAGGGGTACCAACCTGGGAGTCTTCAGGGCGGGCTCACATCACAGTGCCACTCCCACTACCGCTGAGTTGGCGATCAACATCTCCTATACTTTGGCCGAGGCCAAAGAGAGTGCCCGACAGGGAAAGGGTTACGGCGGCCATCTGGTGAAGGAAGCTTTTGCCCGGATGATCGAGTCCGTGGATCCCCGGGCGCAGCTGGAGTGGGTGAAAGACGCCATTCCGTTTGAGCCGCTGGATGAAAAACATCCTGAGGTTTTGGCCTTACAGGAGGCCTATCACGCGGAGGCGGGAACAAGACCGCCGGTGAATCCCTTTTACGCTTGGAGCGATGCTTGCTACCACTCGTATTTTGGGGAAATGCCTACACTGATTTTCGGTGCCGGAACACCGAATACGGCGCACGGCCCCGAGGAATACAACGAAACAGAGCGTATTTCAGCATGTGCCCGGATTCTGACCCGTTATCTTTTCGACAGATTGAGCAGGACAAAATAGCAAGAATGAGGTGTGTCGACAATGGCAGAACTGAAACTCGGCATGATCGGTCTGGACACGTCCCATTGCCAAGCCTTCTCGTCGTTGCTCAACAATAAAGAGCATCCGCACCATGTCCCCGGAGCAACGATTACCCATGCTTTTCCCGGGGGCAGCCAAGAGTTCTCACTGAGCCGGGAGCGCGTCGAGCGCATCACTGCCGATGTACGCGATAATGCCGGCGTTGAGATTCTCGACTCCATCGAAGCTGTGGCGGAAAGGGTAGATGCTATCCTTTTGACCAGTGTCGATGGCCGTGTGCATTTGGAGGAGTTCCGCAAGTTGGCTCCCTTCGGCAAGCCGGTCTTCATCGATAAGCCCTTTGCCACCTCAGTAGCCGATGCCAAAGAGATCTTGGCCCTGTCAGAACGGCACAATGCCCCGGTGTTGTCTTGTTCGTCGATTCGCTTTGCCAAGGGCATAGCCGAACTCGGCCAGGATGCTGAGATTTTCGGTTGTGAGGCCTTCGGACCGGCCGCCATTCTCGATGACTTCCCGGGTCTGTTCTGGTACGGCATCCACAGCGCGGAAGTGCTCTTCAGCAAGATGGGTGCGGGCTGCAAAGAGGTCTCGGTTCGCAAGACCGACCGGGCTGACGTGGTCACGGGAGTCTGGGAAGACGGACGCATTGGCACACTGTACGGCTTTCGCTTCCAGGGTGTCGGCGGGTTCGGAGCGACGGTCTTCTCATCCAAGGGCATTGAACACGGCATAGGCGCCAGCAAGCCGCCGGCCTACGCCCTGATGCTCGATAAGATCATCGAGTTCTTCCGCACGGGTGTTGCCCCGATAGAAAAGCAAGTGACGCTGGAGATCGTCGCCTTCCTTGAAGCGGCCAACAAAAGCCGTGAGACCGGCGAGGTTGTCTCGCTGTAGCATACACAAGCAAAGAGTCGGTTTAGGGCTGCCCGCAAGGGCAGCCTGTTTATGTTTGCTCTGGCCTGCAGACAAGGATCAGATGGTCAAAACAAGCTCACGGTAAGTCCTGCGTCGATTATCACCGCCATGTTCAGGAAGTCGGAGCCGTTTGCGGTCCACGATCAAGATAGTGGCTTCATGAACCAACATGCCACTGGCCAAAAAGACCTTGCGTCCGATGACCCCGGCCAGAAGGATCAACACCACGGCGACGGCAAAGACGATGTTTTGACGCACCACTCTCATGATCCGTCTGCTCAGATCTATGGCCTCCACTACTTTGTGCACGTGATGGGGCTGTCCCAAAAGGAAGGTTGGGACAGCCCCGGCTTTTGTC
>LFTP01000285.1 GCA_001513395.1 Clostridia bacterium DTU080 | reverse complement strand
CCTCCCGCCCCACCGGGTGTGTGGTCTGAGTCACATACGGCTCCTCGATGCGCAAAAAATCCACAAAGGCCGTAGGCCGCGAATCTCCCGGCCGAGCCTCGGCGATGGTCTTTCCGTTGAGGGTTATCCTTTTGATCCACTGAGCGCCCGGCTGAAGATCGACTTTCAGGGGCCCGGTGTCGATCGTCAGCCCGTCGGCGCGCTCTTCGACCCGCAAAGCGCCGGCATTGGAGGGCTTAGTGGACGTCTTTTTGTAACGCAACGCGAATTCACGTCGGCTGCCGTCCCGGAAGGTGACCGCAAAGGGAATGAGATCGTCGTCCATGATCTGCGGAGGCCGGTCTTCCGCTTCGTCATCGAGGAAGGTCAGCAAGAGCCACTTGATCGATCCGTCAGGCCAATAGCCAATGACCTCCGCCTGATACTCCAAGACCCGCTGCCCGCTGAGCAACTCCAAATCGTAAGGATCCCGCACCAGACCGCGCGGCAGGGCCACGCCGCCGCTGATCCAAGGCGTCAGATCGCCGGCACTCATCTGTTTGGGCAGCCAGTCGTCGTGGCCGACCATGAATTTTTCCTCGGGCTTGATCGGAGGATCGCTGGCCAAAGCCGTCTGGCCCCACATCTGGGCGAGACGCTTCGTCACTCCGGCGGATTGGAAGGTGCCGGTAAAAAACAGAAGATCGATGGTGTGACTCACACCCAGAACCTTGGACGCCTCCGGTCCGTGAGGACTGATGGCTCTGGCAGAGTCCGGATACAGCATGACCTGCACCGCCCCGCGGTCCCAAGCCTGGACGCGCAAAGCCTTGGGAGCCAGAGGAGCCAGATCTTTGTAGGCAAAAAGCATGCCGCCGTATTGGTCATACACCGAACTCCAGCCGGCGGCCCGGATGCCTTGCTGCATCACCAAGGGTGCCGTGGTCTCGCGTTCGGCCTTCCAGATCTGATACGACACCGGCGTGCGCTGATCCACGCCGAACAAACGCCATTCATTCGTGTCCGGCTCGGCGAGCAATACCATAGTGGGATCCAGATGAAACTGATAAAAATAACGTGTGTCCCAGGTGAAGCCTTGATCGCCGCCCTGGGCGATGCGCTTGCGAAAATCCAGGGCCAAAGGAAGGCAAAAAGAGATCTCTCGTATAAAGCGATCGGCAAAAGTCCCGCGAGGCTCCAAGAAAACCTCCGCTTGCAGTGCCGGATCCCCGGCTTGGCCGATCAATCGCAGCCGGAAGTCGAAGGCGTCGTCATCGGGAAAAAGCAGCGCTCCCTCAATGACAACTTCGGCCGACTCACCCTCGATGCTGTAGTCCACCCGCTCGGGCGCATACACTCCGCTGATCAGACGCCCGTCGGAGATGAAGTCGGTACGCTGATCGTAGCTTTGGCTTTCAATGAGAACGGCCTGCAACAAAGGCCAGGTGTTGGCCCAGACGAAAGATTTGTCTCCCATGACCACGCTGCGCAGCGTGGCCCGTGCGGTGTCGATCTCAAGGCTGAGAGCACCGCTCACCAGGCGAAAGCCCTCCGGCGTACCATGTACCTCCCAACCGTTTTGCGCTCCTTTGGCACGCGCCGGAAAAAGAAACAAAAGCAGAATCAAAACCGATGCGAGGACAAACCACCAGTGACGATCAGAGAGTAATAACTCCATGGCTAAGCCTCCTTGTGTCGCGGTTAAAAAGCGTCGCCGTACACAAAAGAACCCATAAATGCGACCACCGCTTCGGCGGCTGTGCAGCCGTATCGGGTCCGGCGCCAACTAAGACACGCCTTGCGGTCTATGGAAGCGGCGCCCCGCGGAAGCGTCCCCAACGCCCGAGCCGGGGCCACAGTCGTTGTTCACGGGATTGTCTCTTCGAAAATCCTTCAACGGGCGGATCTTAGAGGGACTGTTTCACCCCCCTGCGGTTTGAGCGCTTCATATCGTTGTTACCCTTCTCTGCCTTTAGAAAGGTTCCTTCGCACAAGTTCCGATTTCATGACCTATGCTGTGTTATCTGGCGATGATCTTCAAACTGACGATGTCCGCCAGATGATGCTTGAGCAGCTCCTTTAGGCGTCGCTCCTGAGCGGAAGTCAACGTTGCGGTGATCACCGCATGGCCCTCCACGTCGACATAGATGTCATGCACTCTCATCGTGCTCAGTTCAGCATACTCATCAAGCGTACGCCGAATCTGGTATTCAGCGTCCAGTCTCCGGTGCGGAGCCGGCCAAAGTCCGGCTCTGGCTCCCAGAATCAAAATCAGATCGGTGTAGAGTTCCCACAAAAGCTTGGCGATGATCCCCGAGGTGGCCCACAACATGAAATTCCCGCTCAACAAGCGCACGTAGACCCGACGATCCACATAGACGGCCATGAGATAAAGCACCAGCGGTCCGGCTGCATACAGCGATATGCTGTGCAAAGGCAAGGGCAGACGGATGCGCTGCTCATAGGGGCGCCAAGGAATCTCCCGATAGCGGAATCCGTATCGTCTGCGCAAAAAACCCATGGCGGCTCCGAAGGGAACGGATCCGATCAAAAAAGGCCAAATGATGCTGACATATCCTACGCTGAAAAGATGCGCCGCATAGAACAAGGGCCAGGCGAGATAGGTGAAGTTGCTGCCAATCAACTCGCCAATGGCGGCGATGAAAGCCACAACATAACGCACTGCCGATNNGCCATAGACCTGCCAGTGAAGCGGCAAGATAGGCGGCCGATCGCGGTAAGTATGTGATCCATCCTTCCCGCCACGCCTGAATTCTCTCCCGTGCTTCATATATGGCCAAGTCAGTGTACCTCCTTCAGCCGTCGGGAAGTTTTTTGTGTATTCAACTTCCCGAAGCGCACGCTCACTTCCTCTTCCAGGAGACGCCCTCACCGCGTCGAATCTGTCAAATGCGGGCAAAGGACTATGAATGAACTGATCCGGCTCGTTTTTCGTAGCACATAACATGGCATCCATTGGAGGTCTGTCGATGCAAAGCGAACACTCATATCTGCGCTCTCTGGCTCAACGGGTGGCCGAGGCGGCGGCCAGTCCGAGAAACGCCGCGATCTGCAAGAGATGGCGTGATGTCAACGCTCTGCGCAAACCCGATCGCCCGCCTGTCTGGTGCCGGCCGGTCGGAGCATGGAAGGAGCTTCTCCCGGAGGATGCGCTGCGCTGCAGCGAACCGTGGCTTCGCAACATCGAGCGCCATCTGCGCCGGGAGATCATCAAGCTGGAGATAGGCGATGATACACCTCTCGACGGCACCTTTCCCGTTCCGGCCGTCTTTCGCTACGACCCCCCCAATGTCTGGGGGCTCGACATGGGCCAGATC
>LFTP01000360.1 GCA_001513395.1 Clostridia bacterium DTU080 | reverse complement strand
TCTCTAAGCCGAGACGCGAGCTAAAAGAGACGAGGGGCCGACCTTTTGGGACAGCCCCTCCGTTTTTCTTACAGCGATGTAACCACATCGAAGCAACGAGTGCACAGGCTAGGATGATCGTTATGTGTTCCGACTTCCCTGCTGTGACGCCAGCATCGCTCACACTTGGCCCCTTCGGCCTCTTGGAGCACTACAAGTATACCGTCTTCTTGCTGGCTCAGACCGCTGACCGGATGTTCAGTCACATCATGGAGATGCACTTCAGACACCATGAGCAGAAGCGGAAGATCAGAGAATGACTCCAGGAGTTGTCTGACAGTCGGCTCAGCATAGATGTGTATCGTTGCTTCGTTACTGCTGCCTATAGGCTTGCTGTTGCGAGCCTGCTCCAGGGCCCGGGCGACGGTCTTGCGCACGTCGAAGAAATGTTCCCAACGCCGTTCGAGCTCGGCATCCAGCAGTTCGGTGCGCATGGGTCTCCAGATCGTGAGGTGCACGCTTTCTTTGTCTTTGGCTTCCGCCGGCAAATACTCCCAGACCTCTTCAGCGGTGAAAGGCAGCACGGGTGCTATAAGTTGGACAAGCGTGATCAATATGTCGCACAGAACCGATTGCGCCGATCGACGTCTGAAAGAATCCGCGTCATCGCAGTAGAGGATGTCCTTAAGCACATCCAAGTAGAAGCCACCCATGTCCACCGCGCAGAAGTTGTGTATGGCTTGATGAAGAATGTGGAATTCACAGTCTCGGTAAGCTTGCACTACACGCTGATAAAGCCGCTCAGTACGCATCAGAGCCCACTTGTCCAGCTCCGGTAGCTCGTCGTAGGGTATCCGGTGTTCAGGATGGAAATCACCGATGTTGGCCAGCATGAAACGGGCAGTGTTTCGAATGCGCCGGTAGACTTCCGCCGTCTGTTCGAGAATGCCTTCGGAAATGGATATGTCTCCGCGGTAATCGGCGGAAGCTACCCATAGTCTCAAAATGTCCGCTCCGTACTTGTTGATGATCTCCTCAGGAGCAATGACATTTCCGACAGACTTCGACATTTTGTGTCCTTCGGCGTCTACTATGAATCCGTGGGTCAACACGCTTCGGAAAGGAGGTTTGCCGTAAGCGGCGACGGAGGTCAACAACGAGGACTGGAACCAGCCCCTGTGCTGATCCGACCCTTCCAGATACATATCGGCCGGCCAATGCAGATTCGGATGCTTTGCACACACTGCCGCGTGACTCGATCCCGAATCGAACCACACGTCCATGATATCCGTTTCTTTGCGGAAACTCCGTCCTCCGCATTCTTTACAGGTGGTCCCTTCGGGAAGGATTTCTTCCGCTTCGTGAGTCCACCATGCATCCGCTCCGTGTTTGCGGAATAGCTCTGCTACCGCGGCGATGCTTTCTTCGGTCACCAGATATGCGTCGCATGATTGACAGTAAAAGACCGGGATGGGAACCCCCCACAGTCTCTGGCGCGAAATACACCAATCATGTCGGTCTTTGATCATGCCGGTGATTCTGTCGATGCCCCAATGAGGTATCCACTGCACCTGTTGAATGGCGGCCAGGGCCTCTTCACGGAATCCATCCACGGAAGCAAACCATTGCTCGGTGGCGCGGAATATCACTGGCTTTTTGCAGCGCCAACAGTGAGGATACTGGTGTTCAAGCTTGTCGGCCTTCATCAGGCTACCGTTGCGGCGCATGTCCTCAACTATGACCGGGTTGGCTTCTGACAGCGACATGTGGGCATAGGCTCCGGCTTCTTCGGTAAAGCGGCCCTTGTTGTCCACTGGCGCGAATACATCAAGTCCATAGCGCAGACCCACCTCATAGTCTTCCAGACCATGTCCGGGCGCTGTGTGCACGCATCCCGTCCCGGCATCTAGGGTGACATGTTCACCGAGAATCAGCGGTGAGGGGCGATCGACAAACGGGTGCCTGGTGACTATACCCTCCAGATCCGAACCGACAAAGCGATCTTCAATGCTGTATTCGCTCCATTGAAGCTCCTCGGCTACTTGGGAGAGCAGTTCCTCAGCGATGACATACCGCTCCCCCGCTACCCTTACCAGAACGTAGCTCAAGTGCGGGTTCACCGCAATCGCCAGGTTTGCCGGAAGCGTCCAAGGAGTTGTGGTCCAGATCAGGACATAGGTCTTACAGTCGGCGGCCTTTAGCATCTGTTTGTCGTCAGTGACTAAGAAGCGCACATATATGGACCATGAGACGTGATCGTGGTACTCGATCTCCGCTTCCGCCAGAGCCGTCTGGCAGTCGGTACACCAGTACACGGGCTTTCGGCCTTTGTAGATAAACCCTTTCAGAGCCATTTGACCGAAGATTTCGATCTGAGTGGCCTCATACTCGGGATGCATGGTCAAGTAGGGATTGTCCCAATCTCCCCATACACCGAGACGGCGGAACTCTTCACGCTGTATATCAATGTATTTGAGTGCGTAATCCCGACAGCGTTGCCGGAATTCGACGGGAGACAAGGAATCCAGGTTCAACCCGATGTCCTTCATTGCCTGCAACTCCACGGGCAGACCGTGACAGTCCCAACCGGGCACATAAGGAGCCCAATGGCCATCCATCGAACGAGAACGGATGATCATGTCTTTGAGCACTTTATTGAGGGCCGTGCCCAGATGTATGTGTCCGTTGGCGTAGGGCGGCCCGTCGTGAAGGACAAAACGAGGCAGGCCGGCTTCCCGTCTTTCTTTTTGTAGTTTTTCGTACATACCGGACGCTTGCCATTGGGCCAAGCGCTTCGGCTCTCTTTGTGCGAGATTGGCCCTCATGGGAAAATCTGTCTTGCCCACAAGTACCGTTTTTCTGTAATCCATAACCACATGGCCCCCCAAAGACTCTTTGCGCCACGGTCAGTGGCCTTAACAATCAAGAATTAAGAAACCTCTCGCCCTGTTGAGGACGAGAGGCACATTCCCGCGGTACCACCTCAGTTAGACCGGGGCGCGGCAGCGCACCCGCTCTCGGCTTACGTCTGTAACGGAGACCGCCGTCATCCACTACTGACCCCGCTTGAAAGGGGCGTTCGCAGAAGAAGCTCCGGAGAGATCGCTCTAGGATGACGGATCCCGGGCTCGCACCTTATCCCGGTTCTCTGCATCTCAGTCAGTCTTAGAGCTTGCTCCTTCATCGCCGTGCATTGACTCTGCTTGTAAGACCGATCGTCTTTATGCTCAATAGTATACCCAGACACATCGGCGAGAGTCAACCGGAACGCTGTTTTATCTCAGCATCCAGGTAGGTGTCAAGAAGCTTCCACAAACGCCGGAACTCGTCTGAATCGCGAGGAACCTCCAATAGCCGATGAAAGACTACATCCATGTTATTTGCCGACTCTTCTTCGGCCAGCGTATGGCTGGCTGTGTAGGAGTGTTTGACCGTGTTTGCAGGCATATTCACGTACCTCCTACGGCTGGGTTGCTTCCATGCCGTAGGAGGTAACTACGATCGCCGTCCTTTGAATTCCTTCACGTAATCCCGGATTATCTACGCGTTGCCGCATTCTTTGAGCATGCGTCCTGCATAATGTCGAAAAGTGTCGCCGCGCAAACCGGCCCGTGTAGCGGCAAGAGTGATCACATCGTCCACTTGCACGTTGCCCAGGTTGACGTTGGCGCCAAACATCAGGATAAGTTGTTGTTGTTGAGAGACCAACGGCGCTTCCCAAATCACTGTCGTCGGATCAGCGATGCCTTCCACAATGCGTTCAATGAGCTCAAGATCCGCTTCTCCGCCGGCATCAAAGACACCCACGCCGCGACCGGACTCCCGCGCTTCAATGATGACCCGCTCCGCTCCCGATTCCAGGTCAGCTGCTATCTGAGCGTGGACATCCTCTACATTGAAGCGATATCCTTTCTCTTTCTTGCCGACTTCCGTGATGACGCGCAACCCGCGTGAGACCGCTGCCTGAATCAAGCTTCTGCGGCGCTGCGGTGTCAAGGAGATGGTTCCGTCCGATATTTCGACAACATTGAATCCCAGACGGCAGAGGCGATCGAGCCAAGCTTCCGCTTTGTTTTGGATTTCCGCTACCTCAAGCAGTGTGCCGCCCGGATAAAGAGCCACCGAATACCGATGGGCAAGGGCAATTTTATCTTCCAGTATACCCGGAGGATACATCAGGGAAGTGCCGAAGCCCAACTTGAGGAAGTCGATGTGCTGTCCTGCCATGTCGAGCAAATCAGTCAGAGCATTAAGCCCCAAGCCTTTGTCTATGGCCATGGTCAGGCCGCACTTGCGGGGTTTGCTCTCCAACATCATAGGTGGTGCTACAGTATCATGCCAACCTAGTCCTCTTCCATGCATAGATGATCTCACTCCCGGAATACTCCTTGATGCCGTCTTTGCCAAGCACCACGGACGGTGCGATCCCGTCGGAACGGGTCGCTACAACGTTTTCCTTCAGATAACTTGACTTTTTGTTGCCGGATGGCAGCGGGTTCGCAGCACAGCCGCGCACCTTTCAAGGCGCTATCCGCCCTTGCGGCGGCTCAGGTCTTCTCAGCGATTTAAGCGTAGGTTGCATGGTTGAGTCTGCGACTAACGGCCGATATGATCCATATCTCAAGATCGCGGTGGCCTAATCTGGTCGGCCGAGTCAACTGCTCAATGACGTCACTAACCAATATATCAGAATCCGGGCACCTTCGAACACAAGACGCCCCTCATTAACGTCTCCGTAACATGCCCCGTGTGCCTGAGCCGTTCAACCCCTTCTGTATTCAGCCGGACACGCTGATACTTATTCACGAGCACTTCAGGCTGCTCGTCGGAACGGCCGGAGATCCTATTGATCCGTTACCGATTGCCACGGCGTTCGAAGCGGACAGGCATTGCCAAAACGGCCGTTTGATCGGTTTGTGAAGCAATCTTGGAGCCCACACCTGTCAGCGCTCGTGCACAATGGTCAAAGACCAGTCTTAGAGGATCCGCAAACTCCCGTGCCATTGGTGAACACTTGCGACCGCCTGAAACGGCTAATACGGCACCGAGGTGTCGCTCTCCTGGTCGCGAGCGCCGGATAGGGTAATGATCTCGGATATATTCTATGTAGCTGGCCTGTGGACGTGAGCTGTAGTAGGCTAGATACAGACAACCTTCGGGGGCCCTAGACGGAACTCACGTGATTACATGGCTTTTCTTTGGAGGGATGCATGTGTCAGCTACCTACGATTGTATTGTTGTCGGACTGGGTCCCGCAGGCTCTACGGTTTTAAGGGATATCAGTCTGGCCGGTGTCCGTGCTTTGGGGATCGATAAAGCCGTCTTTCCGCGTGACAAATGCTGCGGAGGCGCCATTTCCGCAGCCGCCGAAAGGCAGCTTCACGTGTCCGGGTGGGAAGAGACAGTCGAGGCTGAGTTGTATACGGTCCGCGTCGCTTTGCGCTTGGGTGATGAACTGACACACACGACACAAGAACCTATCTGTCGCTTTGTCATGCGCAGGGAGTTCGATCATATGCTCTTCGAGGCGGCGAAGGAGACTGGCGCTACGGTGTTGTGCGGAGAACCTGTTGTTGATGTGGAAACAGCGTCTTCGGGTGTGATCGTTCACACGCCTACCCAGGCTTTCAAGGCCCGATGCCTTGTCGGATGTGACGGGGCGAACGGACGTGTCGCCCGCTCTCTTGGGCTGCAACCGCCCAGAAGCGGAGCGGCAATTGAACAGGAAATCTCAGTGCCTGAGGACGTGGCGCGCCAGTGGGACGGTGAGGTGTATGTCTCCTATGGGACTCCGCCCTGGGGCTACGGTTGGGTGTTTCCCAAGAAGCACGGTCTCAGCACCGGCGTGGGCAGCTTTTCACCTCGGAACGCGCAGTTGCCGTTACATATGAAACGCTTGTTGGAGCACTGTGGTTTGGATGGGTATGCATCTCGTAGGAGCGGGCACCCGATACCCTTGGGCGGTAAGAGACGACGGCTCCATAGAGGACCGGTCTGTCTTGCCGGTGACGCGGCATCCCTTTGTGATCCTCTTTCGGGAGAGGGGATCTCCCATGCGTTGCACAGCGGTCATATTGCAGCCCTGCACGTCTTGAAGTATCTGAACGGAGAGGTCCAGGACTTTTCAGCCTATCAGGAGGAGATCGAAAAAAGCATCACTCGTGAGCTGGCCTTAGCCCGCTGGATAGCCGGGAAACTGTACCGGTTACCGCGGCTTTTTTTCGAGTTGCTGCAACGTAGCCCGTCCACATTGGCTCTGTATTTTAGGTTGATCGCCGGTACCGCGACCTACAGCGAGGTAGTTCAAGAAGTCAGAAGACAACTGACGCATCTTTCTCTGTTCAGCGGCGAGAAGATGTCTTAGCGACATCACATAGGCACCTGTCGGGCGGGCACCCTATCATCGCATGGAAAGCCTTGCTGCTTTCCATATTTTCACTTGGATGGGTATTGACACAGGAGAGATTTTGGCTATATTAGGACGTGGTAGCACTCGCGGCCCGCGAGTGCTAATAGACGGTCAACATATAGAGTAACGGAGATATTAGGAGGGAGTATCGCATGACGTTGAAACCTTTGGGAGACCGGGTCGTGGTCCGGGCCATTGAAGAAGAGCAGCTAACCGCAGGAGGTATTGTTCTGCCGGATACGGCGAAAGAAAAGCCCCAGCAGGGTGAGGTTATCGCTGTCGGTACCGGTAAGTTGCTCGACAACGGTGAGCGTGTACCTCTTGAGGTAAAAGAGGGAGATCGCATCATCTTCGCCAAGTACGGCGGCACTGAAGTAAAGATCAAGGGTGAAGAGTACCTGATCCTGCGCGAGAACGATATTCTGGCCATCGTAAGCTAAGGCTTGTGTTTTCCAGACAACAACTCATTTAGCCACGAAGTATAAATTGCTTTATTGTAAGGGAGTGGACAACTGTGGCAGGTAAGCAGCTTGCTTTTGATGCGGAAGCACGTAAAGCACTTGAGCGAGGCGTAAATATCGTAGCCGATGCGGTAAAGGTAACCCTTGGTCCCAAGGGTCGCAACGTTGTGCTGGAGAAAAAATACGGCTCACCGACTATCACCAAAGACGGTGTAACGGTAGCCAAAGAGATTGAGCTCTCAGATCCGTACGAGAACATGGGTGCCCAGCTGTGCAAAGAGATTGCCAGCAAGACCAACGACGTGGCCGGTGACGGTACGACCACGGCGACGGTTTTGGCTCAGGCCATCGTGCGTGAGGGTCTTAAGAACGTCGCTGCCGGCGCCAATCCCATGATCCTCAAGAAGGGCATTGAAAAAGCGGTTGAAGTGGCAGTGGCTGAGATTCACAAGCTGGCCATTCCCGTTGACGATCACAAGGATATCGCTCACGTAGCCTCTATCGCCGGTAACGATCCTCAGATCGGCTCCTTGGTTGCCGAAGCGATGGAAAAGGTCGGCAAAGACGGTGTCATTACCGTTGAGGAGGCCAAAGGCACCACCACGACCGTTGAAGTGGTCGAGGGCATGGAGTTCGACAAGGGCTACATCTCGCCGTACTTCGTGACCAACACCGAGACCATGGAGTGCGTGCTTGAGGAACCCTACATCTTGATCCATGAGAAGAAGATCTCCAACGTCCATGATCTCCTCCCTCTCCTGGAAAAGATCGTTCAGGCCGGTAAGCCCCTCTTGATCATTGCTGAGGACGTTGAAGGCGAAGCTTTGGCAACTCTCGTAGTCAACAAGATTCGCGGCACGCTCAATGTTGCTGCTGTCAAAGCTCCGGGCTTCGGTGATCGTCGCAAGGCCATGCTGGAGGATATCGCCATTTTGACCGGCGGCCAGTTCATATCGGAGGATCTCGGTGTGAAATTGGAGAACGTTGATCTGAGCCAGCTCGGTCAGGCCCGTCGGGTAGTAATTGATAAAGAGTCCACTACCATCATCGAAGGTAAAGGTTCCGAAAGCGCCGTCAAGGGTCGCATTGATCTGATCAAGCGTCAGATTGAAGAGACTGACTCTGACTATGACCGCGAGAAGCTGCAAGAGCGCCTCGCTAAGTTGGCCGGTGGCGTAGCCGTCATTCAGGTTGGCGCGGCGACCGAGACCGAACTCAAAGAGAAGAAGCATCGCATTGAGGACGCCGTCCATGCCACTCGCGCTGCCGTTGAAGAAGGCATCGTCGCCGGAGGCGGAGTGACTCTGGTCAACGTAGCCAAGGCTTTGGATGATCTCGATCTTGAAGGCGACGCCCTTTCCGGAGCGAGGATCGTCAAGCAGGCTTTGTATGAGCCTCTGCGTCAGATCGCCAATAACGCCGGTCTCGAAGGATCGGTCATCGTCGAGCGGGTGAAGTCTGAAAAGCCCGGTATCGGACTCAACGCAATGACCGAGGAATTCGTTGATATGGTAGAGGCCGGTATTGTGGATCCGGTGAAGGTAACTCGCACCGCGCTGGAGAACGCCGCTTCCATCGCCAGTATGTTGCTCACCACCGAGGCGTTGATTGCTGAGATCCCGGAGAAGGAGCCCCCAGTGCCTCATCCCGGCGGTGACATGGACTTCTAAAAGACACAAGGTGTGCGTGGGGGGATTTTTTCCACCCCCCACGCCTAGAGGCGTTGACAAACCCCTGTATCCTTACTATAATGAAACAGCAGCTGGCCCGGGTGGCGGAACTGGCAGACGCGCACGTTTGAGGGGCGTGTCCCGTAAGGGGTACGAGTTCAAGTCTCGTCCCGGGCACCAAGACAAGATCCCATGAAATGTCATGGGATCTTGTTTTTTCTTGATTACTGCGTAGCTGCTGTTCGCTTCTGGGTGCCTTCCTCCCCTGCTCGCTTGATTGATGCGTTGGAAGGATCGAATTGCACAAACAACCTGCATGTGCTACGCTGTCAACAGTGGAAGTGCACGGAAACAGAGACGCGAGCGTTGAGGACTCGGCTTCTTAGTCCTTCATCGTGTGCGCTGGTTTTTGAGACAACCGTCCAATAGTCTTGACGAGCAGATCATCGTGTCCTCTCAAGGCGTGTGTTGTGGCTGTACAGATGTGGTCGGGAGTGTCCATTTGGCACCTTCCGTCCTCTCAGCTCACCACTCTTGACTGTGCAACGGCGATGTTTTCCTTCATCATCCGGTGCCGAGAGCACCATGATTATAGACGATGATCCGATTCGCTGACTCGGCTTCGGCGTTTCAAGGAGAGAAGGTATGGAGTACAAAGAAGCAAAAGCCCTTGATCTATGTGATGAGTTCCTGACGGATGAGACTCGCATCGATCAGCTCAAGGAGGATCTTGAGCGGGTAGGCGGAGTCTCTGAGATCTTCAAGGTGCTCGGAGATGAAACGCGCACGCGCATCGTGTGGGCGCTTTCCCAGTGCGAGTTGTGTGTCTGTGACATAGCAGCTCTGCTAGGAGTCTCCAGTTCTTCGGTTTCGCATCATCTGCGGTTACTGCGCAGCCTTCGCCTCGTCAAGTATAGGCGGGAAGGAAAAATGGCCTATTACTCTCTTGACGATGATCACATCGTACAGCTCATTCAGGCTGCCCTGGATCACTATGAAGAACAGCAGTCGGGTCGGTAATGGGTTCGACCAAACGGCCCCCACATTTCTCCTCCCTAACAAAGGGCCTCATCATGATCCGCGAGCTATTGATTATCGCTAAGAGCGCTACTCCCACGTCCGCAAACACGGCTTCCCACAGACTGGCCATGCCGAGCCCGCCTAAAAGCAAGACGGTCACCTTCACTGCAAAGGCCACGATGATGTTCTGCCAGACAACGACCCTTGTGCGCCGAGCGATCGATATCGCCTGTGCAAGGCGGGAAGGTTCATCGCTCATGAGCACTACATCAGCCGCCTCCAGCGCGGCTTCAGCGCCCAACCCCCCCATAGCCACGCCAATGTCTGCTCGGGCCAGGACCGGAGCGTCATTCAGGCCGTCACCGGCGAAGAGCACGCCCCCATCTGTGTCAGCCTTAAGTTGGTCAAGTTGAGCCACCTTTTCGTGGGGAAGCAGCTCTGCCCTGACGATGTCAATACCCAAGCGCTCTCCTATCGAGGTGGCCACTGAAATGCGGTCACCCGTTAACATGACTAATCGCTTGATTCCCAGCTGACGCAGATCCTCGATGGCTGTTGAGGCATCCGACCGTAGACGATCACTGATCACGATGTGTCCCACGTATTGCCCATTGCGCGCCACATAAACGACTGTAGCTGCTGCATCATCCGTTGTATCTGAGACATCAACCCCCAAGCGTGACATGAGGCGCAGATTACCGACTGCCACTTCGTCTCCGCCTATCCGACAAGTGACCCCTTCCCCTGCGGTCTCAGACAAATCAGAGACGTCTTCCGTGATGGGCTTGCCGTATGCCTTGCGCAATGATTCAGCGATGGGATGTAGCGAATGCTGCTCTGCCGATGCGGCCAAACGCAATAGCTCTTCCGCTGATGTCCCAGGCTGGGGCGCCAACAGGTTTACAGAAAAGACTCCCTCTGTTAACGTGCCGGTTTTGTCCAAGGCCACTGTGCGGATGTCGTTAAGTGCCTCAAGAAAACTGGCACCCTTGATCAGTATGCCGTTTCGTGCAGCAGCTCCTAGGCCGGCGAAGAAACCGAGGGGCACCGAGATGACCAAAGCGCACGGGCAGGAGGCGACCAGGAACAACAAAGCTCTGTAGCTCCAAATCCGCCAACTCGCATGAAAAAGCAGAGGTGGAACGAGCGCCAACATGGCAGCCATAATGACCACGGCGGGTGTGTACACACGGGCGAAGCGGGAGATAAAGCGCTCTGTCGGGGCTTTGCGCTCTTCGGCCTCTTCCATCAGCCTGAGGATGCGGGCTACGGTGCTGTCGTTATAGTCGGCTGTGACCTCAACCGTCAGCAGACCCGTCTGGTTGACAAATCCGCCGAGTACAGTGCTTCCCGGTTCCACTCGACGCGGCATCGATTCGCCGGTCAAGGCCGCGGTGTCAACAAACGAGAGCCCTTCCTTGACAATTCCGTCAAGCGGAATTCGCTCACCCGGTCTTATGACAATCGTATCCTCAGGCATAATAAGCTGGGGATCGACGACGGTAATGGTCCCGTCCGATTCCAGGCGATTTGCGAATTCCGGACGTACATCCATCAAGGATTTGATGGACCTTCTGGAACGACCGGCCGCTGCTTCTTGCAGCAATTCCCCGATCTCGTAAAACAGCATCACCGCCACTGCTTCAGGATACTCCTTGATGGCAATGGCACCCGTTGTGGCTATGGTCATCAAGGTGCTCTCATTGAAAAACTCTCCGGCTTTGATGCTGGAGACAGTCCGTTTGATTGTTGGACCGCCAAGAACACAATAGGCGATCATATACAGCCATAGACTCCACTGATCGTGAAGCAAGGCGGCTGAAAGGAAAAACAACGCTCCTACCGAAAGGCGAATGATAGGTCCCCGGTAAGACGTTGTCTTGTCATGACCGTGTCCGTGACACTGGCTGCAGCACCGATGCTGCTGGTTGTTGTCTATCAGGGTCTCGTTCACGCGGCCCACCCCCGTCAGACGTATGAACAAGTGTTCATACGTCGATCAATATGAGTATATGCCACGGACGAGACCCTGTCAATATTCAAGCTACACTACGGCAATGAAGCGTCCGCCGGCTCGGCCTCGGCATCGACCAGCATCCGACGGAGAATCTTACCGTTCGAAGATTTGGGCAGCTCGTCAACAAAGGTGATCGTCTTGGGTATTTTGTAGTTTGCCAGATGTTCTCGGCAGTAGACGAGAAGTTCGGAAGCTGTTAGACTCTCGCCGGGCTTGACACTGACCACGGCTTTGACTGATTCACCGCGTATAGGGTGGGACACTCCGACGACTGCAGCCTCTTTGACCTTGGGATGAGCGTACAGGACTTCCTCGACTTCACGCGGATATACCTTTAGTCCACCGACAATTATCATGTCCTTCAACCTATCGATGATAGTGATATATCCGTCCTCATCCAGCGTGGCAATATCTCCGGTGTGAAGCCAACCGTCGCGAAGCGCTGCCGCGGTGGCTTCCGGCAACCCGAAGTATCCCACCATGACGTTCTCACCCTGTACCAGCAATTCGCCGGGCTGGCCCGGAGGCAGATCGCGCCCTTCTTCATCGACGACTCGCACTTTGACACCGGGAATCGGAGGTCCGACAGTTCCCGGCTTTATTCGATGTGGAACGTTTACGGACACTACCGGCGAGGCTTCGGAAAGGCCGTAGCCTTCCCGGATGGGGATCCCGTAAGTCTGCTGAAAACCCTCCAGTACAGCCAAAGGCAGCGGAGCTCCTCCGGACAGGCACACACGTATGCTGGCCATAGTATCCTGGGGAATTTTCGCCGAGGTGAGAACCACGAACATAGCGGGAACACCCACCAGTACGCTGATGCGGTATTTGGCGATAGCCGCTACGACAACGTGAGGAACGAATTGCTCCATGAGTATGATCTCAGCGCCTAGACTTAAGGGAACTAGCATGGTCACCGTGGCTGCGAGGCAATGGAACAGAGGCAGTACACACAAAAAGACGTCCTGCTCATGGACTTCAATGGCTTTGACGGTGGAGTCCACGTTCTGCAGCAAGTTGCGATGTGTAAGCATGGCTCCCTTGGGCTTTCCGGTAGTGCCCGATGTGTAGATAAAGACAGCTAGATCGGTGTCGCATATTGGAACTTCGAGCGGTGAGTCATCTCCCGATTTGACTATGCTTTCCCAAGTCTGAGCTTGCGGACCCGCGGTTAACAAGTACGGGATGTCCATTCCGGATATAGCGTCCGTTACGCTTGACAGCGGGGCGGCTATGACGAAACGGCAGCGAGCATCGCGAAAGACAAAACTCAGTTCATCCGCCGTCCAAACAGGATTGATGGGCACGGCGACGGCGCCGATTCCTGTGACCGCGAAGTAGGCAAAAATAAACGCCGGCGTGTTGGGAAGGACCAGGGCTACCCTGTCGCCGGGCTGAACGCCTTGCTGTTGTAGGTAGTGCCCGAGCCGATTGACGATCATATAGACCTGCTCATAGGAGTAGGTTGTATCTTCATAGCGCAAACAGATGCCGCCTGCAACCTTAGCCGCAGAGCGTGCAAGAGTCTCGTAGAGGGTCATTCAGTCAACGCGCTCCTCTCTGACTACGAGAATGACTGTCCGGCGTAATTGGTTCGCTGTTTATGCGAGACTTCCCCCCGGGAAATGGCACCGCAATTGGATTCCAGGGTCATTCGCGCCAAGAACTCCAAGAAACAAGAAGTGCCGAGCGCGCGGGTGACGTGCGGTATCCCCCATGGCGCCGGGAGACTTACGACTGGACTATGAATAGACAAATATCCGACAAGACTGAGTGAGATTCAAATCCACATGGGCGTGCCGGAACGCTTCGATGATCATCAGGCAATCTTGCGCAGTATGATTTGACGGCAATGCCTGTGTTCAAGGACTTGACGTCGAGCGGTCGGATAGGGAGTGTGTGAAAAGCATTCCAGCCCATGCCCGTACTTTGGTGAGGTGTCGTGGATTGGCGTCCGTGTAGACTCAATCTCGGCATTCAACAAAGATGACGGTCTCCGTTGAGCTCATTCTATCATCCCCGCATAGCCTGGAGCCGTTAAGAACTCCAGGCTATGTCGGTCATTGGTTGGCAAAGCATCATCCGAGATGCTTGAAACCGGGCAACTCGGCGATCATCGTCGGAATCACGAGTGATAGCGAATCAAGTCAAGAGCTGAACTCAACTCTGATCGGATTGGCATAGTCGTGATATCGCGCCGCCACCCGGGCCAGATCGCAGTCTCCCGCGTGGAACAACACTCGGTAGCGGTAGGTAACCGTTTCACCGGATTCCAGACGCCGTTGACCGAGGAAATGGAAGTTGTTCCCGGCAAACAAGCCGTAATCTCTGACATGCCAGAAGGTTGGATGATCTTCGTTATCTACGTGATCGAAGATGGCTATGCCGACGGGATGTCCTTCCACGGTACCCGAGTAATCACACCAGGGAGAGCGTTTGCCCCAACATTCCTGTTCATTGATCGCGCCGTAGGCGTTGGTGATCTTGCCACCGTTTTTCACGGTCATCTCTGGAGCGACGCGTATACCGAGGGGTCCAGCTTCTTTTGTCGCACCCAGCGTCACGGGACCGTAGTTGGCCTTCAGGGTAATAGACAAGTCCATCACTCTGTGACCTTCCCAAAGGTTGTACAGGGCCATACTGCGATGATCATCCACAAGGGGCTGACCGTGGAAGTCGGTCCATGTGTTCTCCGAAGCGAAAAAGCCGACGACGGCACCATCTGTTCGATGAGAGAACGCTTTGTGGATTTCTTTGCCGTGGCGTTCTGCGGGTTCATTCCAGCAGTCTACGCCGTTAACGTCACCATGCGAGAACCAAAGCGATCTCTGGTGCGGATGCTCCCGGGTCTCTAGATCAAGCCGAGTGATGGAAGCATCGACGCCCGGAGCAGATATGGGGCCCCAGAAAGGCTTGGCATAGCCTTCAAACACATATTCCGTGAACCATCGATCTTGTATGCGTAGCTCGAGGCGCCCGGCCCTATCGATGAGCCTGACTCCGGGCATATCGACCTTGCCGGAAACGAACTCGCAGGTCTTTTCACTACCGGCCTCCATCCAAGGCACGATGAAAACCACGAACTTCCCTTCGGGAGTTGAGACCACTTGCGCCGGTAGCGTGACATCCTGACATGCTATCGTTCCTGTTCCATGACCGGCTTCAATCAGCTCTTGCCAGTCGTTAGGGAGTCCCGCGATTTTTTCCGTCACAGGAACCCAAACCGGAGCGTAGTAGCGATGATGATGACCCGCCTTCAGCAACAGCTTCATAATTCGACCCTCCTATGTATTAAAGGGTTCTTCAGGACCACGCCTGACGCAGTGTGCGCAGAGCTATAGGAGCTTCTGCTTTGAAATCCTCCCATTTGCACTCAACGGAGATGCCTCCGGAGTAGCCGCCGGCTTCCAGGCATTCGCGGAGGAGATCGTAATCGTAATCCCCGGTACCAGGGGCGCGTCGGTCAGTGTCCGCCACATGCACGTGGCTCAGGAAGGCTCCTAGATCAGCCAATACTTCCGGCGATTCACCTTCCATTTCCATATGATAGGTATCGGCAAGGGCGCGGACGTTGTCCATATTCAGTTCCTGAACTACACGCACTGCGTCACTTACCAGATGTATGAGATTGGTTTCCTTCTTGTTGAGAGGCTCCAATACAATCGTAATCCCGTAGGGAGAGGCATGTTGTCCTGCCAAAGTCAGAAATTCCATCAAATGCTTCCGAGTCTCCTCCGAGCTGAGCCCCTCCGGAGCGCGACGAGCCGCACCGCTGCCTAAGACTATGACACGGCCGCCCAAGCGCGCTATGCGAGAGCAAGCCTCTTTTACATACTTCTCAAGAGCCTTGAGATCGCGCGCAGGACCTATCAGAGGCAGTGAGGGCGGTATGAAGCTGTTGAAGGCGTATACGGGCAACTTCGCCGTGCTGACAGCCTCGAGCAACGCCTCGAAGTCGCCCTGCGGAGGATTCATGGCCAGCCCAACGGTGAACTCAGCAAAATCGTATCCGACGTCAGACAAAAAACGCAGGGACTCCCCTACTGNNCATCCGCCGTTGTCTGAGCTTTAGCTTCACCGGCTACCTGGGGCACAAACGACCCCAGATTGATGCAACAACCAAATCTCAATGGTCCAGCCTCCCTTAAAAGTATGACCAACGGGTGTCTACTGCCTTCTTGCTCATGGATCGTTGTCATTACGGGCCAATTCGTTTTGCAGCAGTCTCCAAGTGAAGGCAGCCACAAACGCGTCATCAATCCATCCTACCAACGGGAAGGCAGCCCCAGGCATCAGATCAATCGGACTGATCACGTACAGCACTCCAAGGAGTATGGCTAGCTTGCGCCAGTGAGGAACATCCGGATCAGTGAAATAACGGATGATAGCTGGCAAGATGCCAAACAGGCTCCTATGCATCTGCTTCCTGTGCGACGAAACCGCTCCCCTGAACACACCCCGGGCGCGGGGCGGCTGTCTTTTTGCCGTGTCTTCGGTGTTAATAGAGTCGGGCTTGTTTCGGTGACCGCAGTACGGGCACACCTTAGCCAATGCAATCTCTCGGCCGCAGTCTCCGCATCTCACAAGCAGTCGCCCCTTCTTTTCTTGAGAGCGTGACAGGCACATGCGTTGCGCGTGCAAGGCGCAGTAGACCTGACGCCGTTTGGCAAGATGACAGGGCTGTCCGGCACTCTCCTGCATAGCGCCTGTGCACCTTTTTGGGGTCCTGCACTTCTTACGACGGTAACTGTCCCCTGGGCAAGCTATGCTTATTCGGAAGGCCCTGTGTGAGCGACAACGCCTGTTACTTCCATACAGATCCAGAGTGCTCGTCCACTCAGTCTTGGCGTTGATCCCGAAGAACGGCAGCTGGCGACGTTGATCGCCGCGCTTCGTCGACTCTCGAAGACTCTTGAGGTCTGACAAGATCGATCCCGTTCATTGTCCGGCACGCTTATCAGGATATTTGGGTGGCATCATGGGCTTTCTGCAATTGGCGGAGAAATCCTTCCTTGAGTACCATGGACGGTAGGGTCTTGCTGAACCGCCGTAGCGTATGGCGCTGTTGCGTCGTATGATCGGCAGGAAGTCGTCAAACACTTGACGTTGTGCGGCGACAGCCGTAAGCGTAGTCTCTTCCACTATGTCGTGATCTTATTTCCCGATGCCGTTGCCACATCAGAAGTCGTCGCGTTCGCGAGACGCTGCACGACCCACATACACGCCTCGGTATTCCCCTTCTCAATCACCGGACGGACCACATCCGGTGGGATATCCCCGCTGTATGCGGGCCAGTCTATAGCGCTCTTCCGGTCCGCACTAACTCGGCGAGCTCAGTCACTATGAGCTCGGCCGTGGCCAAATTGGTGGCCAGCGGTACGTTATGTACATCACACACACGCAACAAGGCTGTGATGTCGGGTTCGTGGGGCTGGGCGGTAAGAGGATCGCGTAAGAATATGACGGCATTGATGAGACCTGCGGCTACCTCTGCCCCGATCTGTTGGTCGCCTCCATAGGGTCCTGACAGCATTCTTTGCACAGGAAGCTGTGTGGCTTCTTGTATTATTTTCCCGGTCGTGCCGGTGGCCACCAGGGAAAAAAGGCTCAGACTGGGCCGATGGCGTAGACAGAACTCGACCATGGTGGATTTCTTCTTGTCGTGGGCAATCAACGCGATTCGCAAGGAGTAACCCCCCTCAATCATCATCATTGGTCTGGCATTTCTTTTCAACGAGGCGTAGCCAAAGGCTCCGGACTTGAGATTGAGTGGCCGTCAGCGAGCCGGAGTTGTCAATTACGACATCGGCTAAATACCGTTTTCTATCGAGGGGTATTTGAGCTCGAATGCGTTGCAGGGCATCCGGGCGTGAGAGTCCATCCCGTTGCATAAGTCGATGAACCTGTAGCTCTTCGGGCACCCAGACCACCGCCGTGCAGTCACACAGAGGCAGGATTTCAGGTGTCTCAAATAACAACGGTACGTCGAGGACGATGAGCGTGGCCTCGCCCTGCGCTTTGATCACCTGAAGCTGTCTTCGCATCTCTTCTAGGATTCGAGGATGCGTGATCTCCTCAAGTCGTTTGCGTCTTGCCGGATCGGCAAAGACAATCCTGCCCAGGGCTGCTCGATTCAGGCTACCGTCGGCATTGAGCACCGACGGCCCGAATTCCTTCACGATTTCGGCCAAGGCTTCGCTTCCTAAAGCCACCACGTCACGCGCCAATCTGTCTGCATCTATGACTTCTGCTCCTAAAGACGCGAGCATGCGGGCGACAGTGCTTTTACCGGAGGCGATGCCTCCCGTGAGTCCTAAGACAAGCATCACTTCTGGCACTGCGGACAAAACGTTGTACCGCGTCCGGCAACCTTCAATCGCTCCAAAACATGGCCGCAACGTGGGCACGGTTCACCGGCCCGCCCATAGACCAACAGATGGTTTTGGTTGGTTCCCGGACGTCCGTCTCCATCCATATAGTCACGCAGTGTCGTACCTCCGTTCTGCAAAGCTTTTCTTAGGGACGATTGTATTGCTGCGTGCAGTCGTTCTATCTCATTCTCGTTGAGATCGCCGCACGGACGTTGAGGATGAAGACGCGCTCGAAAAAGGCTTTCATCGCAGTAGATGTTGCCCAGACCGGCGATTAGACGCTGATCAAGTAACACTGCTTTGAGCCGGGCCCTCTTTCCCCGGCAGATGGTAGATAAAGCCTCCGGAGTGAAATCCGCGGACAAGGGCTCTATGCCAACATCGGCAATCCGGACCCATTCCTCTTCATCGTCTGCCCAAGAGACTTTACCGAACTTGCGTTGATCGACAAAGCGCAATTCGCGGTCATTGTCCAATAGGATCGTCATTCGCAGGTGCTTGTCACGTTCTTCTATGACGGGCTGCACAGTGAGTTTGCCGGTCATGCGCAGATGGAAGACCAGATATCCTCCTGTGTGCAGGACCAGGCCAAGGAATTTGCCCCTTCTGACGGCATCGGTGAACCTAGCGTTTACCAACTTGTGACGCAGCTCTGCCGATGAGATCCCGGAGAGAGTCCTTTCCCATAGGACTTCAACGGAGATGACTGAGCGGTCCAGGATATGAGGAAGGAGCGTGAGTCTTATGCATTCTACTTCAGGTAGTTCAGGCATAGCGTATCTCTTTCGTGTCAAGCCAATTAGGCCCTGCCTCAACGGCTACTGCCAAGGGTACTCTCAGTGGAAAAGCACTCTCCATTTCCTCGCGGATGATTGTGGCAGCCTTTTCGACTTCATCCCGTGGAGCTTCGAAGACTAATTCATCGTGGACCTGCAATAGCATCCGTGTTTGAAGACCCTCGGCTGCTAATCTGGAATAGACCTTTATCATGGCCAACTTGATAATATCAGCAGCGGATCCTTGTATGGGTGTATTCATGGCGGTGCGTTCAGCGAAGCTGCGCTCGTGCCAGCGTCTGCTTTTTATGGCGGGTAGGTAGCGTCGCCGGCCCAAGATGGTTGTCACATAGCCCTTAGTGCGCGCCATGGCGACCGATTCTTCCATATGGAGCTTGACTCTCGGATAACGCTTGAAGTAGTTGTCGATATAGGTTTGGGCTTGTTGGCGCGTCAAACCCGTGCCCCGGGCCAATCCGAAGCTGGATATGCCATAGACGATGCCGAAGTTTATCGCCTTGGCGGCATTGCGCATCTCGGGAGTCACGCTCTCCGGAGGGATCTCAAATACCTCTGCGGCAGTCTTGGTGTGAATGTCCACGTTTTCGAGGAAAGCGGTGATCAGATTCTCGTCGCCTGACAGATGCGCCAAGACCCGCAATTCTATCTGCGAGTAGTCCGCGGAAATGAGCAGGGCGCCTTCTTCGGGTACAAAACAACTCCTAATCTGGCGTCCCAAGGCAGTGCGGATAGGGATATTCTGCAGATTCGGATGTGTGCTGGATAGGCGTCCCGTGGCTGTTATTGCCTGGTTGAACGTCGTGTGAATGCGACCCGTCCGCTCGTCGATCTGCGTAGGCAGAGCGTCGATGTAGGTGTTTGTAAGCTTCACCAGCTGCCGATAGTCCAGGATCAGCCCTGGCAACTCGTGATAGTCCGTTAATTCTTCCAGCACTTCCGCTGAAGTGGAGCGACCGGTCTTTGTGCTGCGAATTGTGGGCAGCTGTAGGCGATCGAACAAGATCTCCGCCAGCTGTTTCGGCGAGTTGATGTTAAACTCTACCCCCGCGGCCCTGTATATGGCATCGGTAAGCTGAGCGATCTCGGCGGACATCTCTTTTGACATCTCGGCCAGACGTTGACGATCGACGCGTATGCCTGCTCGTTCCATGTGGGCTAAGATGACCGAAAGCGGCATCTCGACGTCACGGAACAGGCTATCAAGTTGACGATCGGCCAGAGTCCTGAGCAGACTGGGATGAACGGTACGTAGCAAATGGTGGTGTCGTTGGATGATTCGGGCTGTGTCAGCTGTATTTGAGGCATCAGACGGAACGGCAGGTATTTCTATGCCATGGAGTTCGGCCATCCCAGCCAATGAGTGATCTTGGGCAGGATCGGTCAGATAGGATGCCAGCATAAGATCATCAATGGTCTGAACGTCAGCTGGTTCGGGGATGCTCTCACCCGCTTCGGCCACCATCGTCAGCTGTGACTTTAGATCGTGCGTATACAGGCGTCGACCCGAGGTGACAAAAGCCATGAATTCTGAGGGCGTGTCGCTGATCCCCCACAGGAAATGCGCGGCGTCAGACACCGTAAACAACAGGCTATTGTCGGCAGCCGGGACAATGAAAAAGCAAATGGGGTCTTGGAGAACGGACGTGGCTTCAAGCCAATCGCCGTTATCCACTCTGACTACGCGCTGAGGTTTCTCCTCTACCATCTTCTCCAGAGAGAGCTGGCGAGGTGTGTCGCTCTCCGGGTCTTCCACCCCGAAACGACGATGCAATTGATTGAGAAGAGAGCGAGCCTCGAGTCTGGTGAACAAGTCCGTGAGTCTGTCGACATGCGGAGGCCGAAATTGGGCAGCTTCCCAGTCTATGGCGATCGGTGCCTGCGTCTCAATCGTGGCCAGGTTCTTGCTCAAAATCGCTGTGTCGCGGTGGTTACGCAATGCTTGCCCCGCTCGGCCAGGTAACGTATCGGCTGTAGCCAGGATATCCTCAAGCGACGGGTACTCTTGCAGGAGTCTCGTCGCCGTCTTGGCTCCGATGCCCGCGACCCCGGGGATATTATCGGACTTGTCGCCAACCAGTGCCTTCCAGTCGGGTATTTGTTCCGGAGTGATGCCCATGGTCTTCAAGACTACTTCCGGAGTGAAGCGCTCCATGTCGGTGATTCCCCGTTTGGTGATAAGCACATCTATTCCGGCACGTACCAGCTGAAGGGCATCCTTGTCCCCCGTGACTATGACGACCGAACACCCGGCCTCGCGGGCTTGAAAGGCAAGGGTACCGATAATGTCGTCAGCCTCATAGCCTTCCAACAGGTGGCTGTTGAGGTTGTATGCCTCCACAAGCTCGTGTACCAGCGGTATTTGAACGCGCAGCTCTTCAGCCATGGCAGGCCGAGTGGCTTTGTAGTCAGCAAAGGCGTCGTGGCGAAAAGTCGGCGCAGCACAATCAAAGGCCACTGTGACATAATCCGGCTGCTCATCTTCAAGAAGGCGGTTGAGCATAGTGGCAAAGCCATAAACCGCGTTTGTGGGCAAGCCCGAAGATGTCGTCATGGTGGGCAGAGCGTAAAAGGCTCGATGGAGTAGACTGTGTCCGTCGATCAACATGAATTTGCCCTTCTTGTGCACCGCCATCCCCCGCCTGTCAGGCTTTCCAAATCACCTGAGATTTGGAAAAATGCTTTAGCTACTACATACAGTATAATGACAGGCGTATCATACGTCCACTCATGCGATAGGACCGCGGAATAAGTTCACAATAGTGACTTTCATTACCGCAAGGCGACAACAATGTGCTGTCGAAGCTTTCCTTACGATGAGGACGACTTCAGGCACGGTGCGGATTCCTGTTATAAAGAAAGGGGTTGCTACATGCGGCGCATATATCCCGTATTCGTCGGGTGCGCTACAGTGCTGCTATTGGCCTTCGGACACTTTGTCGGCGCTGCCCAAGACTTCAAGGATCTTGGAGGAAACTGGGCGAGTGAACATGTGATAGCGTTGGCCAGCAAAGGTATCGTAGGCGGATATCCTGATGGCACGTTTCGCCCGAACGAAACCGTTACCAGGGCCGAATTGGCCACGATGATGGTAAGGGCCTTTGCATTGCCCAAAGCCTCAACAGACCATGGTTTTTCGGACGCGCGGCAGCACTGGGCCAGTAGCGATATAGCTGCCATGAGGGATGCCGAGCTTATCGACGGCTATGAAGACGGCACTTTTCGTCCCGAACAAGAGGTCAATCGCGCTGAGATCATCGCTGTCGCTATGCGAGCATTGAATATCAATGACGTGATAGAAGCTCAAGAGATGGAAGAGACCGCTTTCTCTGATATTCCCGTCACGCATTGGGCATCTCGTTTCATCACTGCTGCTGATAGGTTGGACATCCTGCCTCCGTACTACAGAGGACGTCTACGTCCTAACGAGCCAGTGACTCGTGCGGAGGCCGCTGCCATCATAAACGGTATACTACGGCTTCAGGTTGTAGAAGGAGAAATCGATTACGCTGATCCTGCCAGATACGTGATGAGCGTCAGGACTGCGGAGAATGCTTTGCGGGACCTCACACTTGCTCCATCGGTAACGGTCTATCGCAACTCTACACTAAGCGAAGCGGATGCGTTGGCCAAAGGTGACGCAGTGTATATTGTGGCTGATCGCTTTGGTACTCCAGTGTTTGTGAAGGCTCGAGGTGCGGCAACGCGCGATGAAATCGCGTCGCGAGCGAGTGACATCGTCAAAGGACTGCTGACACCTGATCAGATAAGAGCCCTTATAAGACGTGATTGGAAAGCCGTTGCCAACGGATTTCAGGTTACTTTGTACAACAGACTCTTGGAGGCCGGAGCAACTCCGTCCGAGGCTGAAGCCCTCATGAAGCAGGACTGGCAGTCGCTCGGAGATATGGGACAAGCGCGTTTGGCCGAAGCCTTGTCGGAGTCCTTGGGCATATCAAAAGAGCTGGTGGTGGCTCTGTTTGACAGAGACTGGCAGCAAGTCAAAGAGCTGGCCCAGACTGAGGCCACGGAGTTGCTGTTGACTCGCTTGCTTTTTGGAACTGATGTCTAGAGCAATGGCATTAAGATAAATCAGGGTGACGTCCGATGAGCGGGCGTCACCCTCATCACAGGGTTATCCGTAAGGATGTACGGATCCGCCTTCTTGCGTAAGACGGGCTAAGTCGTTACCCACCTTGCTGACTGAAAAAAGACTCGTCAGGAGGCCATTGACGTCGCAATGCTCAACGGGTCCTTAAGCGTGGAGAGGAGTCTTGCAGGACACTTGTGTCAGTTTTGTGGACTGAGATTTTTTCCGTAGTGCACGCTCGCTCGAGCTTGTCATGCCGGATAGACTGTGGTAAAATACCGTTAGCGTTTGGCCGAAGTGGCGGAATGGCAGACGCAGTCGACTCAAAATCGACCGGGATTACTCCCATGAGGGTTCGACTCCCTCCTTCGGCACCACACAATCAACAAAGGGGTTCGGCGACACACTGGCAGCAGATGCTGCCAAGATGGCGCCAGACTCCACGGTCCCGGCCGAATCCGGCCAGGACAGACCGCAGAAGGTGGCGTATCCAGCCGCCTTTTTCTTTTTTGCATTGCTTCGTGGCAGCATTCAAAACCCCTTTCCGCCTCTTGGCGGGTGACGGCGATGCGGCGTTAGTCAGTAGCACAAGTGGGGCTAATTGTCTCGGCGTTCCGGCTCAAACATCGCAGGGCTATGCCG
>LFTP01000088.1:4245-23345 GCA_001513395.1 Clostridia bacterium DTU080 | reverse complement strand
TACGGTTCTGTGAGAGGGCTGACGCTCGCCTGATCAGCGAGCGTCACCCTACTCGATGATGCTGCCAATCAGCCATTCTCGGCCAGAGCAGCCAGAATTCCGGCGGCGGTGACCGTCTCTTGGGCCGGCAAACAGGTGACGAAGCGGATTTCAGGAGGTAAAAACGGCGAATTGATCGCGGCCCATTCGTCAAAGAAGTCCGTGATTCGTTTCATGACTGTCCGGGCTTTGCAAAGCCTGGCTCCGATCAAGATGACGAGGAAATCATCTGATGCGGTGACACCGAGAAGGTCGGTCATCCGACACAGACCTCTCACCTTACGGGCCACGGAAACCCAAAGCTCGGGATCGACAAGGCGCAAAGCACGGCCGTCGGTGGTGACTATGCGTAGCACAGCTACGCTGAGGGGCACCTGCTCAAGCCGACAGGTGTCGATAGCTTGTTCGAGCAACACTTCCGTCACTTCGGGATCGGGCAACTCATCGTCCGACCGATCCTCGCTGACTTCACGGATCGCGTTGTCGGTGGCATCGATGCTCATCTGGGGCATCAGGCAGGCTACTATCGCCGGTTCGTCCGCGAGGGTAAACGGACACCACTGAATGTTCACCGTACCTGCATGGGCATCGTAGGTCGTGAATCTGGCGTCATTGCCCTCGCCGGAGAGCAGGTTCAGCAGGGCAGTG
Source organism: Clostridia bacterium DTU080 (assembly GCA_001513395.1). Lineage (GTDB taxonomy): Bacteria > Bacillota > Limnochordia > DTU080 > DTU080 > DTU080. The sequence goes on along the minus strand of LFTP01000088.1, from coordinate 22,658 downwards.
CTCAAATCTCCCGAGGGCAGTTTAGCGGGATACGCATCGGGCGCCGAAGTGCCGAAAGCGTGCCAAAAACACGGCGTGGCGGCGATAACATGACCCGACTTTTTCAAAACCACCGTAGTTACGGGCAGAGTATCGAGCAATTCCTGTGCCGAGAACTGAATGATATCCAGTCCCAAGCCCTCCTTTTGCCCCTGAAGCATTTAGAATTTTAAACTCAAGGAGCGGAAATCCTGCCGGCTGTCAACTCAGGCCCATAATCAGACGCGCCGCCTCGAAATAGATCAGCAGACCCACGGCATCGCTGATGGTGGTGATCAGCGGTGATGAGAAGACTGCCGGATCAAGGCCGATTCTTTGCCCGATAATCGGCAGTATGGCTCCGATGGTCGAGCTGATCAGTACGATGGCACAGAGACTGATGGCCACGGTTAGGCCCAAATCGGCAGGGGTGCCCAGAAGAAGGGCCCTGGCGTAGGCAAAAAGGCCCAGTGTGGCACCCAAAAGGATCCCCACTCGTGCTTCGCGCCAAATGACCCTGAGGAAGTCCCGAGACTCGACTTCACCCAAGGCCATGGCGCGGATAACCAACGTCGAGGCTTGCGAACCCGCATTTCCCCCGGCATCGATGAGAAGCGGTATGAAAAACGCTAACATGATGACCTCGTTTAGCAGGTTTTCAAAGCGGCTCATAATCGTGCCCGTCAGATATCCGGTTATCAGCAGCACGAGCAGCCAGCCGATGCGTTTGCTATAAAGCTCCGTAAGCGGTGCTCTAAGATAGTGGCTGTCAAAAGGAGACGTACCACCCAGACGCTGAATATCTTCCGTGGCCTCTTCTTCCACAACGTCCAAGATGTCATCGGCAGTAATGATACCCACCATGCGCCCGGCCCGATCCGTAACGGGCAAAGAGGTGAAATCATACTGACTGAGCAGTCGGGCTGCCTCCTCCTGGTCGGCGTCGACGGGGATGGAGATCGCCTTTGTGACCATGATCTCGGATATAGGCGTTGTCGGATGAGCCAGGATCACCTCCCGCATGGAAGCCACGCCCACCAGACGGCCGTACTGATCGATGACGTACACGTAGCCGGCTTCTTCTACCGTTTGTCCGACTTTACGGAAATGTGCTATTACCTGTTCGGCGGTCCATGTGGCCCTGACGGACAGGTAACTGACGGTCATCAGACCACCCGCGGATTCGGGCGGGTAGGTCATCATCTGTCGGATGTGGTCTAAGTCCTCCGGCGGAAGGCGCTTGAGGATCTCGTTAGCCTGCAGAGGATGGATGGCCCCGAGCAAGTCGACCAGAGAGTCACTGGCCATTTGGGCCAGAATGGCCCGGGCCACTTGTTCATCGGCGTGATCGAGCAGCCGATACTGATGCTCGAATTCGAGATGGCTCAAGACCTCGGCGGCGGTATCTACAGGAAGAATCGAAAGAAAAGCCAATTGCTTGGAAAATTCCAACCTACTGAGCACATTAGCCAGATCGAAGGGCTGGAGTTCGTTGAGGTATTCCAAGAGGACGGTCTTCTGAGTCGAGGAGTCATCCCCGGCCGCATCCAGGAGATTATTGACTGTGGCAATAAGAGCATCAAGATCCAGTGTCTGTTCGAGCACAGGCCTCTCCTCCTTCTGGCTGATGAGGTCGAGGCCATGCCAGCAAGCCTCTGAATCACACGGCAGACGGCTCGAAAGGCACTTGGATCGACCTCATCAACGGCATAATGTATTGTGTGGCATAAAGCTTCCGGTAACTACTAGGGCCGGCTTCCAAAGCTCGATCTCTCCTTTATGGCCCAATAATCGACCTTTCTTAGTATAGTACATCGCACGTCGTTTGGCACTCCCGGGGCGAAAAACTCAAGAAGGATAGCCTACGGGCAAAGTGTGGGGTTGGCTCCGGTCGTTCGCGGTGTTTTTATCTTTGCGGATACGGACGATTGCAGGAGTTGGAAAGATTATGCCAAACAAGGTGGTAGCTCGACATATGCGAGGTGGAGATCATGAGGCACATCAAGCAACAGCTGCTGCCGATTGAGCGGCTCACTCGTGAGCCCGGGCATTACTTCTTCGGTTACTATGATCTGCAACCGTGGAGCGCCGACGGACGCTTTCATTTGTGTCACCGTGTGGATTTTCGCGACCGCATGCCGACGGAGGCGGATCCTGCCGAACTAGGTATCATCCCGATGAACGGCGAGCAGCAGTTCATACCCTTTGCCCGTACGTACGCGTGGAACTTCCAGCAAGGGGCCATGTTGCAGTGGCATCCCCTGCACGGCGATTCCGAAGTGATTTTCAACACCCGCATAGGCAATGAGTTCAAAGCGGTGATCCGCAACATCTGGTCAGGCGAGGAACGGCTTCTTTCGCGAGCGGTGGCCAATGTCGATCCTTTGGGTCGCTGGGCGTTGAGTATCAACTTCAGTCGCCTCCATGATTTCCGTCCGGGCTACGGGTATGCAGGTATAGTCGATCCTTTCTACAATGAAAAGCATCCTGAAGATGACGGGGTCTTCTTAGTAAACCTGCAGGACGGCAGCAGCCGTCTCATCATTTCGTATCGGGACATCGTCGACTTCTTCAAGGAACATGAATGGTTGAGGGATGCCAAGATTCTGATCAACCACATCACCTTCAATAACGACGGTACGCGTTTTGTCTTTTTGGTGCGGACATTTCCCACGCCACAAACCCGCGGATGGAAAACGGCGGTGTTGACGGCCAATACCGACGGCAGCGATCTGCGTTGTCTCATTGATTTCGGCATGGCCTCTCACTATTGGTGGCGGGATCCGGACCATATCCTGTTTTGGGCCGGAGTGGGTGAGCCAGCGGTCAACGGGCTGTTTCTGATCAACGACGCAACCGGCGAGGCCGAGATGATTGATCCGGAATACTTCGTTCATGACGGCCATTGCAGTCACTCCCCTGACGGCAAGCGAATTCTCTACGACGGTTACCCTGATCGCGACGGATATCGACGCCTTTTTGTGTACGATATAAATCGGAAGAGGGGTGTGACTCTGGCCACCGTGCGCTCGGAGCCCACCGGTCGTCTGTTCAGTGTCGATTTGCGCTGTGATCTGCACCCGCGCTGGAATCGGAACGGCAGTGCGATCTCGTTTGATTCCATGCATGAGGGCCACCGACACGTCTATTGGATTGATCTGACCGATCTCGATGAACTGTTCGGTTAACGAGCAAGCAAAATGTGAAGTTCCCGGGGGAAAGGATGGTTCGGATGGCGCAGAACATATTGACGGAGGCTGAGCGACAGGCCAACTGGAGATTGCTCTTTGACGGCAAGACGCTCGACGGATGGAAAACCACCGGTCAACCCGAAGGATGGGTGGTTTTCGATGAGGCCATCATGTGCACCGTCAGGCGCGGGGGTTATCTTTATACGGAGGAGCAGTTCGAGGATTTCGACCTGTTCTTGGAGTTCAGACTCGCTCCGAGAACAAACAGCGGTGTGTTTGTCCGCTGGTCGGATCTGCGCGATCCCGTCAATACGGGGATTGAGATACAGATTCTCGATAGCTACGGCACGGATGTATTGACCACGCACACCTGCGGCGCCATCTACGATATGGTGGCTCCCAGCGAGCATGCCTTTAAACCGGCGGGCGAATGGAATCAAATGCTGATCACCTGTTGCGGTCCTTTGATCTCGGTCACTCTCAATGGGAAGAAAATAGCGGAGATGGATGTGGATCGCTGGACGCAGCCAGGTCTGAATCCGGACGGTACAAAGAACAAGTTCGCCTACGCCTGGGCCGATATGCCCAGGAAAGGACACATCGGTCTGCAGGATCACGGCGGTGTTATTTGGTATCGCAATATCAAGCTGCGTCCGCTCTAAGAGGAAAAGAAGAAAAAGGGTGCTGCATGTATCTCATGCAGCACCTCAATATGCTATGACTGCTCAGGTTCTTCGGGACGGGGATCCCCCGGGATGCGCGTCTCGGTGTCGATGACCAGATTGCCATGGTGCATGAAGCACTCATAGCGATCGAGTCCTCTGCTTCCGGGTCCGCTCAGCCACCGCCCGTGGATATCATAGCGAGCGTCGGTGCAGTAACTGGCAAAAACCTGTTCGTGTCGCAACCACCGGACCCGGCAGTTGTCATAGGGGTCCGTGCCGATGAGGACGTGGAAATTCCCGTTGTCGTTGACGATATAGAGGATACTGCCCTTTTTAATGGTCGTGTTGAGCGAATAGATACCACCGGGGGGATAGCGATCGGGTGACAGGTAGATGTAGCGTTCCTGACCCGGCAGAAGCCGGCCTCCCAGGAAATAAGCCAACGCCAGCGTCGTGAGCAACATACCGATTTTAAAGGGCAGGCTTATAATGCCTCGCTTTTGGCTTTCAGTTGCAGACCAACGCTTTTTTTTCATAGCATCTAAATTGTATCACGACGGAGACTGGTCAGCAATGCATATTGTGCTGGCCTCCGGGATAGTGCATAATGGTATGTGAAACGAAGTTAATCGTGACATGGCGTATGACCGAAGCCTTTTGGTCATTTGCCCCTATGCAGCGATCGCTACGAGGATTACGATGATGAGTGGGATAGTGTGACGCTCCGCATCAGACGGAGTGTGTTGTTGTGTGTAAGTATGGAGCTTTATGGCTTGTCCATGTCTTTTGGCGCGTCGATGCTGCAGAGTCATTATCGATGTGGATTTCAAGTCGAGGTAAATCGACGGTTTTTGCAGGAGGTGACGTCCCGTGAGTGTTGATTCCGCGACCTCAGTGCAAGCACAAACGGAGACATACGACGACGTCAGCGACGTTATTGAGATTCGCTGGCACGGGCGTGCGGGCCAGGGTGCCAAGACCGGTGCGCTGTTGGTGGGCGAGGCGGCTTCGGGCGCAGGCAGGTACATTCAGGCCTTTCCGGAGTACGGACCGGAGCGCATGGGAGCCCCCGTGGTGGCCTACAATCGTATCAGCCGAGAGCCCATCACGTTGCACTGCGGTATCGAAAGCCCGCGCTATGTAGTCATTTTGGATACCACTCTTGCCGGACAGATCGACCTTACAGCCGGTGTTCCCGACGGCGGCGCCTTGATTGTGAACGCTTCGTGGACTCCGGCTGAAGCGCGTGAGAAGCTTGGTGTGACCAACCCTGCAGTGCGTGTCTATACAGTTGATGCCACGGCAATCTCCTTGGAGCACATCGGGCGGCCGATCCCCAACACTCCGATGTTGGGTGCGCTCAATCGTGTGGCGGGCTTGTTGGACATCGACAGCCTTCTGGAAAGCGTGCGGAAGAAACTTGAGCAAAGATTCCGCAATCGGCCTGAGGTTGTCGAGGGTAACGTTCAGGCCGTAAAGGTGGCCTACGAGGAGGTGCAGGGGGAGTGAGTGAAGTGACTCAGCAGAAAGCAAACCCGATCCGTCCGGATGCGGGATGGAAGGAGCTGCCCTGGGGCGGCATCATTCCGGTCGGAGGCACGGCCCGGGCGTTCAAGACCGGCGGCTGGCGCTCCAATCGTCCCATCTGGGACTCTGAAAAGTGTATTTCATGCATGACCTGCTGGATATACTGCCCGGACATGTCTATTCTCGTCGAAGACGGCAAGATGATCGGTATCGATTACGATCACTGCAAAGGTTGCGGTATCTGTGCCGAGGTCTGCCCTCCTCGAGTTAAGGCTATTACCATGAAGCCCGAAGGTGTCTAGGAAGGAGGTTGTCTGATGGCAGTACAAAGAAGATCCCCTGCAGAATCTGTAGCTATGACCGGTAACGAAGCCGTTGCCGATGCCATGCGCCAGATCAATCCGGATGTCGTGGCAGCTTATCCGATCACACCGGCCACGGAAATCGTGCAGATATTCTCCGCTTATGCCGCTGACGGCCGTGTAGACACCGAAATGGTGTTAGCCGAAAGCGAACACTCCGCCATGAGCGCGACCATTGGGGCCTCAGCCGCGGGGGCGCGGGCCATGACGGCCACCTCATCGCAGGGGCTTCTGCTCATGCATGAGATGCTTTACGTCGCTTCAGGTGCGCGGCAGCCGATCGTCATGCCTGTGGTCAACCGTGCGGTGTCAGCGCCGCTTAACATCCATTGCGATCACTCCGACACGATGGGCTCCCGTGACGCGGGCTGGATTCAGATCTACAGCGAGAATGCCCAAGAGGCCTATGACAATCTGATCCAAGCCATTCGTATTGCGGAGCATCCGAACGTGCAGTTGCCCTGTATGGTCATGATGGACGGATTCATCATCAGTCATGGCATGGAGAATCTCTTCACCTTGCCGGATGAGACGGTCAAGGAGTTTATAGGCGAGCGTAAGCCGCTTTATCCGCTCCTCGATGTTGACAATCCCGTGACGTTCGGTCCGGTTGATTTCACCGACTTCTACTTTGAGCATAAAAGACAGCAGTTCGAGGCCATGCTTGAGGCCAAGAAGGCCATTCTCGAGGTAGCGGCGGAGTTCGAAAAGATCTCCGGTCACCGCTACGGTCTGTTCGAAACCTATCAACTTGACGATGCAGAGATGGCTATTGTAGTCATGAGCTCTGCGGCGGGTACATCACGCTATGTCATCGATCGGTTGCGTCGCCAGGGTCTGAAGGTGGGTATGCTGAAACCTCGTGTTTTCCGACCCTTCCCGGCAGAAGAGTTGGCCGAAGCCCTGAAAGACATTCCCGTGGTGGCCGTTATGGACCGTTCGGACAGCTTCAGCGGCCAGGGCGGACCGCTGTTTGCTGAGATTCGTGCGGCGCTCTATGAGTATGATAAGCGTCCCATCATGGTCAACTACATCTACGGTCTCGGCGGTCGTGACGTGCGTGTCGAGAGCATAGAATCGGTGTATCGCGATCTAGATATTATCCGCAGAACCGGTGTGGTAGGCCCAAGGGTCCGCCACCTGGATGTGCGCGAGTAGGGAGGTAACGGAAGATGGTTGCACCACTTAAGGTTCTATCCAACCGCTCCGACCGCCTGACAAGCGGACATCGGGCTTGTCCGGGCTGCGGCTTTCCCATCGTGCTAAAGATGGTGCTTTTGGCCACGGAAGACCCGGTGGTTGTGGCAAATGCGACAGGGTGTGCCGAGGTTTGCACGAGCATATTCCCCTACACTGCCTGGGATGTGCCTTGGATTCACAGTGCGTTTGAGAACGCAGGGGCGACGATCGCCGGCGTTGAGGCGGCTTACCAGTCGTTGAAGCGTCAAGGCAAGATTGATCCCGACCGCACGATCCGCTTTGTCGCCTTCGGCGGAGACGGCGGCACGTACGACATCGGTCTGCAGGCTTTGTCCGGTGCCATGGAGCGCGGTCACAATATCCTCTACGTTTGCTACGACAACGGAGCGTATATGAACACAGGTATTCAGCGTTCATCGGCGACGCCTCCGGGAGCGCACACAACCACGTCCCCGGTCGGCAAGCAGAGCACAGGTAAGCGTGAGAAGCGCAAGGACCTGACGGCCATTATGGCTGCTCACGACATTCCCTACGTGGCTCAGGCTTCGATTCACAACCATCGGGATCTCATGCGCAAGGCCGAAAAAGGGCTCCATGTGGATGGGCCGGCATTTCTCAACGTTTTGTCGCCGTGTCCTCTCGGTTGGGGTACCAACACTGCCATGGGCGTAGAGTATTCCAGATTGGCTGTAGAGACCTGCTTCTGGCCCCTGTTCGAGGTGGAAAACGGTGAGTGGAAGCTCTCCTATAAGCCGCGGAAGAAGCTTCCGGTAACTGAGTTCTTGAAGGATCAGGTCCGTTTCCGCCATCTGTTCAGAGATGAGAGCCTGATCGAAGAGATTCAGGCTGACGTTGACAGACGCTGGCAGCAGCTTCTGGAGCGTTGCGGTGAGAGTGCCGAGTAATCGTTAAGCAAGTAACCTGGCGGGGCAGTTTTTGCTCCGCCTGCTTTTTATATCCAGCCGGCCAGTCGGACAACAAGGGTGACGGTGAACGTAACCGCGGTGGCTACCGCCAGAGGCAGCAGTGCCGCCAGTGCCGTCCATCTGAACCGTTTGGTCTCCTTGTGTATAGTGATCAGCGTAGTGGCGCACGGAAAGTGGAGCAGTGAGAATAGCATCACGTTGAGTGCTGTCAACCAGGTCCATCCGTTCTGCTCGACAAGGATTACTCTCAAGGTCTCTAGACCGCTGACCTCGATCATGGCCGCCTCAGCCAGATACCCCATCAGCAGGATGGGCATCACTATTTCATTGGCGGGCAATCCCAGAAAAAAAGCAAGAAGAATCATGCCATCCATCCCCAAAGCTCTTCCCGGCCCGTTGAGTGCCGTAGCCAAATGGGCGAGCAGGCTGGCATCACCGATACGAAGATTGGCGAGAAGCCAGGTCAAACCGCCAGCCGGGGCGGCTATTGCCACGGCTCTGTAAAGAACCTTTATCGTGCGATCGAACAGGGAGCGTACGATAACCCTGCCGGGTTGAGGTTTGCGGTAGGGTGGAAGCTCGAGGACAAATCTGGACGGCAACCCGCTCAACAGGGTGTGAGAAAGAAACCATGACACGGCCAAGGTGACAGCAAAACCGGTCAACACCATCCCGACGACCGTTCCTACGGCCAAGACGGTTCCTTGGGCGGCCAAAAAGAGCGACGCCATGGCGATGAGAGTGGGGAAACGGCCGTTGCACGGGACAAAGGTATTGGTCACGATGGCGATCAACCGTTCACGCGGTGATTCGATGATACGCGTGGAGATAACTCCGGCCGCATTGCAGCCGAAACCCATAGCCATCGTCAGGGCCTGCTTGCCGTGAGTGCCTGCGGCGCGAAAGAGCCGATCAAGATTGAACGCCACACGAGGCAGATAGCCAACATCCTCGAGGAGCGTAAAAAGCGGGAAAAAAATGGCCATTGGCGGCAGCATGACTGAAACGACCCAAGCCAGACCCCGATACACCCCCAGGACGAAAAAGCCATGCAGCCATTCGGGAGCGCCCAGGTTTTTCAAAAGCAGGCTCAGGTAATCCTCGATACCGAATAAGGTGGCCGCCAAAACTTGCGACGGGTAGTTTGCACCGACAATAGTCAGCCAGAAGACGACTCCCAAAAGCAGGATCATCGCCGGAAAGCCCCACAAACGTGAGGTCAGGATATCGTCGATGCGATCGTCCCAGTCGGGGTGAGCTGTGTCGGTCTTTGTGGTCGCCTTCTGGGCCAGATCGGCCGCTTGTTCATAGATGCGGGTGAGAAGATGCTCCCTCAGATCCAAAGGAGCGGGTGCGGTTGTTTCCGTCAACGACTGGCGATTCTCGCTCATCCGACATCCTCCCTGGCAGCAACAGTTGATATATGGCATGCTATGGGGCGGATGAGTATTGTGTTCCCGGCATTCGCGGCAAGTACAAGGTTTAGTATCCTCTGTGGCGAATAGAAGGGGACAGATCCACATGTTAGGGGGAAACAGTAGTTGCAAATCGTCTCCTATAGACCTGAGCATCTGCCTCAGATTCTGGAATTGACGGCGGAGGGCTTTCAGGGAGTCAGTATCGATTATCTCGTCGAGCAACGCTTCGGCTTCATAGAGCCCGGCTGGCAAGAGCGAAAACTGACAGATCTTCGTCAGGCCGCCGAGCGCGAACCTGAAGGGATCTTTGTGGCGGTCAAAGATGGCGAAGTGATAGGCTATATCGCGGTAACTATCTCTCAAGCCAAATCACTCGGGCGCATAGCAGATATGGTCGTCGACGCCCGTTTTCGCCGCCAGGGCATCGGTTCGAAACTTATCGAGCGGGCTCTCGAGTATATGAGAGAGCAAGGAGTGCGTCTGGCTAAAATCGAGACTCTGACCAACAACGAAGCGGGACAGGCGGCCTATCCTAAGCATGGCTTTGTGGAAGTGGCCCGCCAAATCCACTACGTCATGCCCCTGCAGGATACTTCGGCAGAGAAATGAGGTTTGACATGGAGTTGTCGGCCAAGGTGGAACGACTCACAAAGATGCTGCAGGAGATGGGCAGTGCCCTGGTGGCCTTCTCCGGAGGCGTCGACAGCTCACTGCTTTTGTACTATTGCCATAAAACGCTCGGAGAGCGCTGTGCGGCGGCCACACTCCACACCCCGGTGCACGTGTCGGAAGAGCTGGATTATGCTCGCTTCGTGGCCCGGACGATCGGCGCCCGGCATCTTGTGGTCGAAGATAACCAACTTGGTGATCCTGATTTCACGGCAAATCGGGTCGATCGTTGCTATGTTTGCAAAAAAAAGATCTTCGCCAAACTGTTGGCGATGGCCAAAGATCAGGGCTATGCCTATGTACTCGACGGATCCAATGCGGATGACAGCTCTGATTTTCGGCCCGGGGCCCTGGCGGCGCGGGAGCTTGGCGTGCGCAGCCCCTTGCAGGAGTTGGGGATCACCAAAGAAGAGATCCGCCGGTTAGCAAAAAGCGTCGGCCTGCCTAACTGGGACAGGCCGTCTTCCGCCTGTTTGGCCTCCCGCTTTCCCTATGGTGAGATTATCACGGCGGAGAAATTGCTGCAGGTGGCCGAGGCCGAGGAGAGACTTCGGGCTCTGGGACTGCACCAACTCCGGGTGCGCTATCACGGCGAGCTGGCCAGGATTGAGGTGCCCGTGGACGATATGGCCCGCGTGCTGGACAACAAAGAGATTGTGGTTCAAGAACTCCGCGATGTAGGCTTTACCTACGTTACTTTGGATCTTCGTGGCTATCGCACGGGCAGCATGAATGAAACGCTGAGCACACGGGCCATGGAAGAAGCACTACCTCCTGGGCTCGACGATAAAGATCGGCGTGTCGAAGGCCATCTCTAGATCTCCGACTTTGAAGATCACTTCTCCGTACACGGCCCTGTACAAAGCACTGTGCCGCGGGATTTTGAACGTGTGTTTTTCACCGCCTTCGACGCTCTCGTGTGACCATGTGGCGTTGCGGAAGTCACGACTTAGTGCCGTTGCAGACCACAGATTGAAAGCGTGCGCAGGTGCAGGCGAGATAACCTCCAGGGTGAAATCCTCAGCGCTTTCGGTGACGTTCCACTTGACGGGACCGATTTTGGGCCCGCGCGTCTGGCTGATGAAATACCCGGCCAAAGTGGCCAACACTCTCGGGTAGTTGGACAGATCATGCCCGCCGTTGGGATCGTTGTGAATCCATGTATCGCCTGGCAGATCGTCGATATACACGAGTGTGGCGTCTGTAGGCCAGTACGGATCATTGCTGCCCCGGATGATCAGCTTGGGCAGGGTGTAGCGGTCTCTGTAGGCATACGGATCAACTATGTCCACCAGCTTAAGACCTAGCTCGGTCGTCAACTTTTGCTGCAGGCTTCGCTCGGTATAGTCGTGGATCTTGAGACTGTAGGAGCCGAAGCTTTTTGTTTGGAGCTCCATCTGGGTGTTGAGGTCCAGGTTGTCATAGGCGATGGGAGCGATGACTGAGATGCGGTCGTCAACGGCTGCCGCCAACCAGGTGGTCCAGCCGCGTTTTGATCCGCCGGTAACGAGGAAGTCCTTCACTTCCCAGTCAAGCCGCGAGCGGCAGAACTCGGTGATAACATCCAAAGCTCTTACCGCAGCCTTGGTCATCGGTACCAAAGCAGGCCACGTGGGATCCTCCGTTTCGAGGAATTTGTCGAAGGTCATGGCGATCAGGGCATCTTCCCTCAGACCGCCGAAGAGCGGTTGGTTGGGAACGTCAAAAAGGACGGCCACAGGAGCGCTGACCATTTGTGCCAGTTGCGTCATGAGCGTCACTTCGGTGGTTCCCGAACCGCTGCCTGTAATGAACAACAGCGCCGTATTGCCGATCAATTCCCCGTCGGGAATGACCAGGTAGATGCGATGATTCCAAACGGTCTCCTTCCAGGTTTGAGAGGTAAAGGTTATCTGATGCAGCGTGCCGCCGGAAGCTACGGGCAGACTGGTGAGCAGCTGCCATTTGAAGACGGTATCCGGGGCAGCCACATATTCGTCGAGAGGGCGTGTTTGTCCGCCAGCCATCGCCGGACACAGCAGCAATCCTACGATGAGGATGAGCGCGGCGTGCTTGTTAACAAACCCCATGATCATTGCCTCCTTGTGTAAGTGGTTGTCTTCGGCCGGCCGCCGGCCGGATAATGAATTGGATTCTATACAACCCTCCTTTCAGAACATTGAAGCAGTCGATCAGGTAAAACTTTTGTTAATAGGCTGCGGATAGTGTTGCCAGGGACTCCGGCTCGGATTACAATGGCCCTGAAAGGCGTCACTTCGCCAATGCAATCTTACATGCAATCTTAAATGCCATTCATCATGATGAAGCACTGCAGATCGTAATCCAAGATGCGTCGTGACGTCTGCTAAGAGCAGTATTCATCGCAGCAGTGGATGTACTCTTAATCCTCACAGGATTGCCAGTGGTTGTTTTTCCCAATGCGGCGGGGGATCGCTTGTGTAGGCAAGCGGTCCTTCGTCGCGTTATGCAAAAATTCCTCCCTTGATGCTGCTTCATTTTAGCCCCTCTGTGCTATGATAGGCAAGGAAGGGAGGGCATTTTGATGGCCAAAACACGGCGTCAGCTGGGGGCTGACCCCGCGTTATCCATGCGTATGCTGGCCACCATGCTCCTGTTGGCCGCTCTCTACAGCGCTTTTGTCTGGGTCTTGTGGCAGGTGGGGGCCGGCATGGTGACCATCATTTTCTTCGTCGCAGTGATGGTTGGAATCCAGTATTTTCTCTCAGACCATCTGGTATTGGCTTCCATGCGGGCGAGGATTGTCACCCCCAATGAAGAGCCCGGATTGCATGCCACATTAGCCCGTTTGGCCGCCGTTGCGGATATGCCGATTCCGCGTTTGGCGATTATAGAAAGCGATGTGCCCAACGCCTTTGCCACCGGACGCAGTCCGAGTCACTCCGCCGTTGCCGTCACTCGCGGCCTGATCCGCCGCCTGAGCCCGGCCGAGCTTGAGGCCGTATTGGCTCACGAGTTATCGCATATCAAACATCGCGACGTGGCAGTGATGACATTTGCCAGCTTTTTTGCCACCGTTGCCTCTCTTATCGTGCAGAATATGTTTTATGTGCGTCGCTATCCGGTGAGAATGGGAGGGCGTCGAGGACGCTCCGATCGCGACGCAGGAGGACTGATGATTGTCTGGCTCGCCGCTTTCGTGGTTTGGGTCGTCAGCTACTTTCTCATCCGGGCTTTGTCACGCTACCGTGAGTTTGCCGCCGATCGCGGGGCGGCTATCATTACCGGTTCTCCGGCCAATCTGATGTCGGCTCTGCTGGCCATCAGCGGGGCGATGGAGCGTATTCCGATGGAAGACATGCGTGAGGTGAGCGGACTGAACGCATTCCTCATCGTCCCGGCCCTTCGGCGGGAGTCTTTGGCGGAGCTGTTTTCTACGCATCCTTCTTTGGAGCGCCGCTTGGAGAACTTGCAGCGCATCGAGCAAGAGATGCGCAGCTAGGCACGACAAATTATCGACAGAGGCGTGGAACATATGCGGTTCTTTGACTGGTTGTTCGGGCGAACTCGTCTGACGCGCCCGAAATCGGAGCCCCTGTTTCAGTTGATCACGGTGCAGGTGGACTTGGAGACCGTCTTGGGTTGGGTCAGCGCCGGAGCGGCGGCTCTTTGTCTTAAGCCCGTGCAGACGGTTGAGTTCATGGAGATGAAAGAGGAATTGCAAAGCCTTCTGCAACTGGTTTTGGAAGAAAGCGGCACCGACTTGCGCATAGAACACGATGACTACGGTTATTTGTGGCTTATTTTCAAAGATGAGGATTTTGAGGATTTGGTCGGTGTCACTCACATCGCCACACAGGAGTTGCAGGAGAAAGGCTACGGTGAACAGATGCTGGCGGCCGTTTTTCGTTTCTCGGGACCCGGGATTTCGGCTCCTCATTATCTAATCTACAGTTACAAACGAGGAGGTTTCTATCCGTTCATCCCTTTGCCCGGCAAAAAAAGGGATCATCCCCGGGAGTTGCGGGCAGCCTCCTTACTTCCGAAGTACCTGCCGGTTGAAGCTGATCAAAGTCGCTGGTATCCGTTGTGGGACTGCCCGCTGTGAGATCAAAAACGGCAGGCCGCCCGACAAGGGCGGCCTGATGGTCACAACAGGTGGCGCGGATAGTCGGCAAACAGTTCCCGAGCCTCATCCAACGTGGTGTCCGGCGGCGGCAGTATCAAATCTGATTCGTGGAGGCTGTTATCAGGCAGTCTCGTGCCTTGAGACCGCACGTGGGAAAACACGGCGTTGAGACTCTCTTCGAAGGCCTCGGCATCGTTTTTGGCAATGGCATCTAGAACAAGATCATCCAACTCGTCCAGTCTGGCGAGCGCTTCTCCGCGTAATTCATACTGTCCCTCGGTGGCTATGCGGATGATCATGAGCCCGAGACCTCCTTTTTGAGCCTGGCCAAATCATCTTCAATGGACTGTTGGGCGGACAGACGGGCCAATTCTTTGTCTATGTCATCTTTACCGCCGACGTCGATGCTGTCGATCAGGCTGCCGGAAGCCACCAACTCATCAATAGCCGCTGCACGGGAGCGCATGCGCTCCGTTTTTTCCTGAGCACGTTCTATCGCCATGCTGACATCGGCCATCTCTTCCGAGAGGCCTGTGGCCGCCTCGCCTATTTTTACCTGAGCTTCAGCGGCTGAGTACTGCGCTTTGATAATCTCCTTTTGCGTGCGGAAGGCCTGGACTTTGGTCTGCAGGCGAGCTTCAGTCGCCGCCAGCTTATCCTGCTCTTTTTGCAGTTCCGCGATCTGTTCCTCAAGTCCTTGTAATTGCTGCATGGTCAGGGCACGACGCTCCAAGGCCGTCCGGGCCAAATCCTCTCGCCCATGGGTGAGTGCTTCACGTGCCTGCTGTTCATATTTGGCGGTAGACTCCTTGAGCTTCGCGCTTTGCAGCTCGAGACGCTTCTTGGATGCTACCACCTCTGTCAGGCCGCGCTTGACGTTGCGCAGCAACTCAAGCTGCTTTTCGTAGCTGTAATCCAGAGTCTCATGGGGATCCTCAAAGCGATCCATGATCCGACTCATCTTCGCCTTGAAGATGGTGGACATGCGTGAAAAAATACCCATGGTCTGTGCCCTCCTTTTCCGATCCACATGGTCATGGTTTATTATAACACTGCGGATGACAATGTCGCCGCGTTTTTCCGGAAGGACTGTGACCTTAAGTAGCGTAAAATGTCTAGAGAAGAAAACACGTGCAGATCAGTCTGAGCATGGAAGGAGACGGGCTGTATGGGAATGTATTTACCATCAACAATTAATGAGCGGGCCTTGGAGCAAGCGCGTGTGGACGCGATGGCTGCGTTTGCTCCGCAGTGGGCCGTCATAGCGAGTGGGTTCTTGGCGGGTTTTGTGGCGGCCTGGTTGCCGGGAATCATAGCTCTTCCGCTGCTGTTTTTGTACCGATGGGCCTTCGGTGTTCAACCTTGGATGACCGGTGAAGAGAAGCTGGCCGCGGCGCTTGCCGATCTCAGCAAGAATGCCGCCTCCTACGCGCGGATAGGGATCTGGGTTGGCATAGGCCTTGGTATCTACGGGATAGTGCAGGCTCTTTTGCGGCAAAGATCAGCAGTCACCAATCGCTACAAGACTATGGAGTTCAGCAGGTGGGGCGAGGTTCGAATTGGCAGCGACGGTAAGTTGACCATTCTGGCTTTTCCTGTCGCGACCCTGATCGGATTGGCCATGGCTGACAAATTGGCGGTGCTCTATGTGGCACTGTTGATCGTTGTTTTGTCGGGCTTCTTCTACCACATTCTCTGGACCCAACTCGACAACAGGTTCCTCTCCATTTTGTATAGACGGCGCTATGAAGATCGGGTGGCTGATGCCATGAGGCTTTTGATCCCGCGGCATTGCGGATGGGATACCTGTGTCATTCATGAGGTCGAGGTCAACCGGTCGGAAAAAAGCATCCGGGTGGAAGGCGAGTTTGAGACCGATCACAGTGAGCGCGAGGCTCGCGAGGTCATCATGCACTTCATGCGCGGCTATCATCCTATATATCTGATCAACACGGCAAAACAAAAGGCTTAGCCCCGATGGATCCAGTTGAGCTCAAGGATGAATCGATCCTATCGAGCATTCGTAGTCCTGTGGGGAATCGATCATCCGCGGTCGTCTTGGCTCAACCGGTCTTGAGTGTTTTGAGCACTGGGTGACTGGCAAATGGCGTAGCGTTGTGGAATGCTTTACCGCCTCCCGGTTCTGCTTTAGATGAGTTGAGGATACGGACCAAGGCAGCGGTCAGTCTAACTGATATGAGTCGCTCATAAAGACCGGCGACGGGATCGCTGCTAACGCAAGCCGGGCATGTGGAATGCGCACAGGATGAGCTCTTGCATCCGGTTCCGGCGGGAGCATACCGTCGTGATGCTTTTTGGTTAGTGCGCACACACCTGTCATCGTCATTAACGCGTGCAAGAATGCATACAAATAGGGAAGCCGTAGCCTTCACACGGGAACCCCGAGCGGTTCCCGTGTTCGTTAGTCTGAATGCGCGGCAGTAAGACCGGCAGTCGAGCTTGTGTATTGTGGGGTGTGGTTGTGGAACGAAAAAAGATTCGCTTGGCAGTTTTGTTCGGAGGACGCTCGGGTGAACACGAAGTGAGCTTGATGTCGGCCGCTTCCGTCATCGAGGCGGCAGACAAGTCGAAGTACGAGATCATCCCCATCGGTATCGATAAGAGCGGGCGTTGGCTGATTGGCGGTGACCCTATGGCCCATCTCAGCAACGGGGCACTTATGCTCAATACTCCACAATCCACGCAGGCCTCGACCCTGATCAGTGAGGTCATGTTGCCTCTGGCCCCTAGTCGGGAAGGGACTCTGTGTCTGGAAGGGCGGGTCATTGACGTCGTCTTTCCCGTGTTGCACGGCACCTATGGTGAAGACGGTACAGTTCAGGGGCTGCTTGAGATGGTCAACGTACCCTATGTAGGAGCCGGCGTGGCAGGTTCAGCGGTGGGCATGGACAAAGCCCTCATGAAGTCTTTGTTCCGGGACGCGGGACTCCCCATTCTGGATTTTGTCGTGATGAAGAGCAAAGACTTAGATAACGATCCGGACGCCTGTGTGCGCCGAGTGGAGAACCGCCTGGGCTATCCGTGTTTCGTCAAGCCGGCCAACGGAGGTTCCAGTGTCGGCGTCAGCAAGGTGAATCAGCGCGACGGTCTGCTTCCGGCTCTCGAGCTGGCGGCGCACTACGATACTAAAATCGTCATCGAGGCGGCAGCCGTCGAGGCGCGCGAGATCGAAGTCAGCGTGCTAGGCAATGACAATCCGACGGCTTCCGTACCAGGGGAGATCATACCATCACGCGAGTTCTACGACTATGGGGCTAAATACAAGGATGCCAACTCACAACTCATTATTCCGGCCAGGCTTTCCGCCGAGTGCACACGGCGTCTGCGTGAAATGGCACTCACGGCTTTCCAGGCTTGTGAAGCGTCAGGTTTGGCCAGAGTGGACTTCTTTGTACACCGCAGCTCAGAAGCCATCTGGCTCAATGAGATCAACACGATGCCCGGATTCACCAGCGTGAGTATGTATCCTAAGCTGTGGGAAGCGACGGGATTGTCATACAGTGCCCTTATTGATCGTTTGGTGGAGTTGGCTCTGGAACGCTTTGCTGAGAAATCTCGCCTAAAAACGAGCTATGAATAGCTCCGGCAAAAGAGGTGGCGGGAGGCATGAGCGTGGTATCGAGACACCGATGGCGTGTCGGGTTCAAATGGTTGCTTTTGACCGCGGTCAGTCTGGCTTGGGGCATTCTTTTTTACCGGAATTACTGGAATGCCGCCGTTCCGGCCTTCGGTGAGATATCCATGCATTTGATCCGGCTGAGGTCTGTGTTCTGGCGCTACCTAGGAGTCGGAACACTCATCGCTGGCATGTGGGGATTTGTGGCTATCCGTCAACGTGTTCAAAAACCTTCGGATACGAGGCATGAACGCATCAGGCATCGGGGCACTTAGCGGGTGGCAGGAAACCGCCCCCATGCCGGAGAATTCATCTCATGCCTATCACCAGTTATCGCTGTCAAAGAGCTCGTGACAAGGAAGAATCCCGAGTGGTGGGGTATCTTCCTTTTTTCGCCTGTGGGCCGATATCCGGCATCGTTCGGATGTGTCGGCGTGTTGTGTAGTTGGGAGGTGGACACCTGTGAAGGCTGATGTTCGTATCCGCATGGGTCGCAGGCGGCCAACGCCGCTGCGCGTTCCCGGGGAACTCTTTGATGTCTATCAACCACTCATGGGTGTGCAGGCCACTCTACTCTGGCTTAATTTGCGCTGGCTTGAGCATTCGCAGATGAGCGGAAGCATCGAAGAGGAGTTGCAGGCTCGTTTCCACGTGCCTTTTGCGCAGCTCACCAAGTCCTTGGACGAGCTGATGCGTTTTGGCCTCCTTGAGAT
>LFTP01000088.1:0-4238 GCA_001513395.1 Clostridia bacterium DTU080 | reverse complement strand
CGAGCCGCTATCGGCGGAAGCGTTCGCTGCGCAGTTCGACGATCTGACGGCCATGGGAGTCGGAGCAGAGGTGGCGGCGACTGATCTGACCGAGGTAACGGAAGACGCTCCTGGTGCGTCCAGCGACGAGCCATCGGTGGAGCTCTCATATGAGACTGATCGGACCGCTCCTCGTCCGACCGCGGCCGTTGAACAGATCAGGCCCTGGGCCACGGGCGCGGAGAATCTCAGCGCGGACATGGAAGCCGTGATGGACCTCTATCACAGAAAAATCGGTATAGCTGGGCCCATCCAGTTCGAGAAGCTCAGGTACTGGGTGGAAGAACAGGGGATGGAAGGAGAAGTAGTGGCCGCGGCCATCGAAGAGACTGTGCAGTCGGCTCAGATCCCGCGCATCAACTACCTCGAAGGTGTTTTGCGCAACTGGTACAATGACGGGATTCGCACTCTTAAAGACTTGGTGGAGAAGAAGGCGTCAAAAGTGCTGTCCGGGGCGAGTGCCAAGACACCCGGACAACGGTCTCAGACTTCTCAGACTCCGCAGTCGTCAATGTCGATGGAAGGCGCAGCCAATGCGGACGCCTATCGGCGGGTCGATCCAAACATGGTGAAGAAATGGAAGGAGCTTTATCCGGATGAGTACGACGATTGAACCGGTTTCGGGTACTTTCGTCGCTGCCGACATAGAGGCGGAGCGACGTGTATTGGGTATACTCATAAAGCATCCTGAAGCTGTGGACACGGTTATGGATCGTCTTAGGCCGGAGCATTTCAGTGACCCGCTCTATCGACGGATCTTTGAGACGATCATTGACATATATAACAGCCGAGGGCGCATATCTTACACACAAGTGTACAATCAGTTGCGAAAAGATCCCTCGGTCTCGGCACCGGATCAGGTACTGATCGGACTCACCGAGAGTTTTGTCAGTCAGGTTGAGTTGGAACCGTCCATCGAGACACTGATAGACAAGCAGGGACGCCGAGCGATCCTGGAGGCGATTCAGCAGATTCACAACATGATCGTCTCGGATCAACCGGAGACGTTGGAAGCATGTCGGGCCAAAGCTCAGGAGTTGATTTTTGCCGCCACGCAAGCCAGTGAGGAAAACGAGATCAAAAACCTTATGGAAGTGCTCAACAAATGCTACGCGCGTCTGTTGGAACGAAGAGAGGGCAAAAAGCCCTACGGGCTTGCGGTTCGTTTTCCTCAGGTTGACATGCTCACGACCGGCTTTAAGAACAAGGACCTGATTATCCTGGCGGCCCGCCCGAGCATGGGCAAGACCTCTTTGGCTTTGAACTTCGCGGTAAACGTCGCCAAACGCAGAATCCCGGTCCTGATATTCAGTCTGGAGATGGACGACGAACAGATCGGCGATCGCCTGGTCATGGGAGAGCTATTTCGCTATCGCAATCCCGACGGCAGCTTCGAGATCCCGTGGTCGGCATACGCCACGCGATTGGACGATGAGCAGTTTGAAAAGGTGGGAGAGGTCTTCAGCGAGCTGTGTCCTTTGCCCATCTACGTGATAGACAAGCGCGGTCTGACGGTAAACGAGATCAGGGCCAAAGCGCGCAAGGTAAAGGCGGAGCATCCCGATTTGGGACTCATCATCATAGATTATTTACAACTCATCAAACCCCACGGTCCGACCAACAGAAACTGGGCTCTTGTGGTTGGAGATATTGTCCGCGAACTGCGCGATTTGGCGGGTGAGCTTGATCTTCCTTTGATACTCCTTTCGCAGTTGAACCGGGGCGTGGAGACTCGGGAAAACAAAAAGCCGGTGATGAGTGATCTTCGCGACAGCGGTAACATTGAGGAGTTTGCGGACGTAGTCATGTTTTTGTACCGTGAGGACTACTACTACCCGGAAAAAGCAAGGCAGGAAGGTACGGAAGGGCAAGTGGAGGTCATCTTTGCGAAGCAGCGGAAGGGCCCCACAGGCAGTGCGTATCTTAAGTTCATCAAGGAATACACGCGGTTCGTAGAGGAGACCACGCATTACGAATGACAAGAACGAGCTTCGGTGACAAAAGAAGAGGAATGCCATGGCCTTTGATGAATTATTTAAGGATGCCGAGCGCCTCAAAATCAGATTTGTGGCCGGCTTCGATCGCCTGCATCGGCAAGGATTGCTGAGCGAATCTGAGTTTGAGGAGCTCGTGGAGATCATCGATCGCTTGGAGGAGTTTTCCGAAGAGGAACTCGCCGAAAGACTGAAGCGTCTCATCAGGAAGGTCGAAGAGATCACCGGACGGGATCGTAATACCGATTGAGTTCCAAGATCGCTCATCGACCTCTCCTTGGTTCGATGGATTTGAGGAAGGAGTGGACGTTTGGACATTGCATCCGCCGGGCAACTGTCGGAAGCGTCATTTGCAATTCGGAAGTATCGATGGTTGGTCATTCGCACCTCATTGTTGATTGTGCTGGCGATCGGGGCCATCTTTACACTGCGGGGGTTGGCTCTGAAAGAGGTCAGTATTTATGTGGAGGGCAGCGAACCGGTCATAGTTACGACCAGGGCATGGCGTGTCGGAAAGGCTCTGTCCCAGGCGGGGATACAGTTGTTTGAAGGCGACGTTGTTTCCCCGGCGGTCTCCAATCGTTTGCATCCAGGGCAGATCATTCAGATTCAGCGGGCCTTCACGGTGACAATCGTCGCTGACGGTCAAACCCGGCAGGTTCGCACCACGGAGATCAGCGTTCAGGACCTTCTCGACAAGATCGGTGTCAGCGTAGGAGCGGAAGACAAGGTCGTTCCCGATATCGGCGCTCAGCTCGACTCCGAAGGTACGGTGCGCATTATTCGGGTCACTCACGAGCATGTCACTGAAACGGAAACGATACCCTTTAGGACGATACAGAAGTCCGATCCGACCATGGATGAAGGAACGACTCGCGTTGTCAGACAGGGTAAAAACGGGACCCGGGAAAAGACAATAAAGCGCACATATGAAGACGGTCAACTGGTCAAACAAAGCGTAGTGGCCGAAAAGGTCACGGTGCAGCCCGTCGATGCCATCATTCACGTGGGTACCAGACCCGTACCAAAGACGATTCGAACCTCATCAGGTCGCTTGCTGCAATACACGGCGGTCAAAGAGATGGTGGCTACGGCCTATACGCCTCGGGACGGTTCGGGAGCAGGTATCACCTACACCGGGATCAAGGCTACCAAAGGCGTTGTGGCCGTGGATCCGCGAGTGATCCCGCTGGGCACTCGTTTATACATCCCCGGATACGGAGAGGCTGTGGCCGCCGACACAGGCAGTGCCATCAAAGGATCGCGCATAGATCTGTGCTATGAAAGCTACAGCGAAGCCATCCAGTTTGGCCGACGCGTCGTCAAGGTGTACATTTTGGCAAATCGCTAGACAGGAGTCGCAGATGAGGGAGAAACTGGCGACCCCGGGGGCCGTACGCAGACTCATGGAGGCGTACGGCTTTCGCCTTAAAAAGAGCCTGGGACAAAACTTCTTGGTGGATTCCAACATTCTCGATAAGATCATTCAGGCCGCCGAGCTACAGCCCGGTGATGTGGTGCTTGAAATCGGTCCCGGGATCGGAGCGTTGACTCAAGCTTTGGTCGAAGCCGGGGCCCGTGTGGTGGCCGTCGAGATCGACAACAGCTTGGTGGCCGTCTTGCAGGAGTTGTTTGCCGATTGCCCACAGGTTCGCATCATCCACGGTGACGCACTGGAGTTGCGCTTGTCGGATCTGCTGCCAGCGGATACGCAATGCCGTGTCGTGGCCAATTTGCCGTACTACATCACCTCGCCCTTGTTACTCAAACTGTTCGAAGAGCCGCTGCCGCTGCGCAACGTAGTGGCTATGGTGCAGCGAGAAGTGGCTCAGCGCATAGTGGCCGCTCCCGGCAGCAAGGAGTACGGAGCCTTTAGCGTGGCGATTGCCTATTACGCCGAAGCTGAGATCGTGGCTTCTGTCTCACGCCACGTCTTCTTCCCGCCTCCGAACGTCGACTCAAGCGTCATCCGTCTGCGACCGCGCCCGTTTCCCGCTCCGGCGGCAGAACCCTCGGTTTTTTCCGCCGTCGTTCGTGCCGCTTTCGGTCAGCGACGAAAAACGTTGCGCAAAGCCCTCCAGACGGTAGTACATGATCCTGATGCCGTGCTAGAGCGGGCCGGGATCGAGGGGACCCGACGAGGAGAAACCCTCTCGCCCGCCGAATTCGGACGGCTCTCCTTAGCCAGCGTGGACTACCTTAAGA
>LFTP01000323.1 GCA_001513395.1 Clostridia bacterium DTU080 | reverse complement strand
GTCTCTAAGCCGAGACGCGAGCTAAAAGAGACGAGGGGCCGACCTTTTGGGACAGCCCCTCTCTTAGGCGCGTCGGTGTTCCCAAGTTGTTGGTGTCCGACGCGTTAAGATTTGAGGCCTATCCATTATCCAACAGTTCGCTGGCGAGAAAGACAGATGGGTGGTACGCAGTACGGCTCCTCTGTGTTGGCCTCGTGGCAGACATGATAAGGAATATGAATGACAGGTTGTGACAACGTCCGCGAATCGAGGTTGCGCTGTGATCATCTCAAACCTCCCCTCCCCTTCTTCTTAACGTTCTTAGGCGGCCTCACGCAGGCAATGGGCTTCTTCTCCGGCTCGCTCAATCGCAACGGTAAGGCTTTTGCATACCCGTCGTCTTTCCAAAACATCCAAGATTCCCAGACGCAGCAGAGTTCTCAGGGGCACTCTCTGAAGACCGCCCAGATAGATTCGAATGCCTTTTTCACTCAGGTTTTTGACCTGTTCTATGAACGCGAGCACGGCTGATTCGTCGATCGCAGGAACTCTCGAGAAATCTATAACGTGTACGTTACCCGTAGGGAGCGTTTGCAAACGCTCAAGCAAAGAACGTACGCCCAAGAAGAACAACGGTCCGTTCAATGACGTCACGTCGACGTGCGGCGGAATCTCCGTCGTTGACGGCAATCGATTGTCAGCATTCGCTAGACCTGACCCTGCGCTGACCACAGGCAGCTGAGTGAGATCTGCAATGACGAAAACGACGGCCAGGATCACACCGACGACCACGCCTACGACAAGATCGGCGAAGGCGGTTAGCAGCATGGTGGTCAACAAAGTAGCTGTGTATGTCCAATGGGTGCGTCGCAGTATCGGGATGTTTTCCCAGTCGACCACCTTCAGGGCCGTGATCATGAGAATGGCTGACAACACGGCCAGCGGGATTTCTCCGGCCCACTCGCCGAAGAACAAGACGATGAGCAAAAGAGTTAGCGAGTGGATGACGCCAGAAAGCCGACTGCGGCCACCGGCGTCTATATTCACCGAGGTGCGAGCGATGACTCCGGATACTGGCATGCCGCCCATAAGAGCCGAAGCGATGTTTCCCAAACCTTGGCCAATCAACTCTCGACGACTGTTGTGTTTCAAGCCTGTTATTTGGTCAGCTACTTCAGCCGACAACAAAGACTCCATGCTGCCGAGCAGAGAGATGGTGAAGGCCGGGGCAACCAGCCGCACTATGTCCGCCGGGGGCAGTATTGGCAAAGAAGGCCTGGGAAGGCTTGAGGGAATGGCCCCTACCACATGAGGTGTGCTGATGAACAGCCGGTTGACCAGAATTCCTGCTCCAAGACCGAACAGTGATGCAGGAACGGCTTTGGCAAAGCGTTCGGCAAGGATGATGGCAACGATGGTTACCAGCGCGATCACGGGGCTTTTTAGGGCCTCGGAAATCTGCGGTGCGAATATGATGATGGCCACACCGTGCGTGAACCCGGAAATAACGGAACGCGGCAAATATTGCACGAAACGACCAAGACCGAGCAGACCGAAAACGATCTGCATGAGGCCGGCCATGGCCGCGGCCACAAACATGGCTTGGACGCCAAACCTACCTATGATGCCAATCAGCACCGCGATCATGGGACCGGTAGGGCCTGAGATCTGGACGGGGCTACCGCCAAAAAGCGAGGTTACAAGACCCGCGAATATTGCGGCATAAAGACCCGAAGCCGCGCCGGCGCCACTGGCTATACCGAAAGCGAGAGCCAGCGGCAGAGCAACGATAGCCACCGTCACCCCGCCGACAATGTCCCCACGATAGCGCACCCACCACTGCAAAAGACCTCACCTCGTGGCCAATATTGAGTGACAGTCCAGAGCAAACCAGACAGTTACAAAAATACAAAAAGCGCATGCACAAGTCCGGTGTATGGACTTGGTACATCCGCTTGGCGGACTCCTACGGGGTTAGCTGACGGGTTCGGGCACCCAAGTTGCCCTACCTGGAGATTCCAGGATTCACCCCAAGAAAGGCGGGTCCCCCGCTCTCTACTCAAAGAGTGGCTTCGGAGATCTCGGTGCGCTTTTTAGTTTTCATGAGGCGAGATGCAGCCTCAGCCTTAGCTTACCATAAATGGACAGAAAATCAAAGGTTTTGACTGCAAAAAATGCTCATTGCCGCGGACGGTGTGTTGACGAATTGACCGGATGACAGTCCATGTGAATGATACCACAAGAATAACTCCGCACGCGGATCAAAAAGCTAGTTGGGTAAGGAGCATTATAGAGAGGCGTAAGCCGTAACTTGGTCGAAGCGCTTTGTGCAGTCAGTACAACTGTTGGGATGACAGTATAGCATATGCAAAACGGAGGCTGACATAGGGCATGGAGTATTCCTTGATGTTGCTAGTACCAGCCGCTTCTTTCTTGGCACTGTTGTTTGCGGGCTATCTTGCGGCTAAAGTGAAGTCGCACGACGAAGGTACCCCGGATATGGTAGCCATTGCAGAAGCGATACGGGAAGGCGCTCGTGCCTATCTGAAAAGGCAGTATACGGGCGTGGCGATCTTTTTTGCCGTCGTATTGGCGATCATGGTGGTCTTGGTCGTACTCGAGTACATCGTCGTTTTCGTGCCCCTGGCCTTCGTGACGGGAGGTGCCTTTTCGGCACTGGCCGGATATATCGGTATGAGCATTGCTACGGCGTCGGGGGCTCGCACGGCCAACGCGGCGAAAAGCAGCTTGGACGCGGCCTTGCAGTTGGCCTTCTCCAGCGGTGCCGTTATGGGCCTTGCGGTTGTCGGATTGGGCCTGCTTGATCTTTCGGTGTGGTTCTACTTCCTTAATTGGTTCTATCGTGACGCTGATCTTTCCACTCGCATCACTGGCATTGCGAGCACTATGTTGAATTTCGGTCTGGGCGCCAGTTCGGTAGCTCTTTTTGCCCGAGTAGGCGGAGGAATCTTTACCAAGGCCGCCGACGTGGGCGCCGACTTAGTAGGCAAACTCGAGGCTGGCATTCCGGAAGACGACCCGCGCAACCCGGCGGTCATCGCCGACAACGTCGGCGACAACGTCGGCGACGTGGCCGGCATGGGCGCCGACTTGTACGAATCATATGTGAGTTCCATTGTGGCCACGTCGGCTTTGGCACCTGCCGCTGGGCTGTCGATGGAGGGGATAATGGCCCCGATGATAGTGGCGGCCATCGGTGTGTTGGCATCCGTAATAGGTACTTTCTTTGTCCGTTCTCCCAAAGAAGCTGGTCAGGCAGGGCTCAGCAAGGCTTTGCGCAAGGGCGTGTGGACCAGTTCTTTGTTGGTCGCTTTGATCACCTTTCCTTTGCTGACGCATCTCATGCCTGAGCACAGCACAGGCGTAGGCATCGCGGTGCTTTCCGGTCTGTTGGGGGGCGTACTCATCGGTACCTTCACCGAATGGTACACCTCGCCCCAGTACAGATGGACGCGTCATTTAGCCGAAACCGCCAGCACCGGACCTGCGCCAGTGCTAATACAGGGGCTGGCCGTGGGCTTTATGTCCGTTGCACCCATTGCGACTGTTGTGGCCGTCGTGATTTTGGTAGCCTTTCTGGCTTCCGGAGGCGCGGGAAACTATAATCTTGGGCTGTTCGGAGTCGGCTTTGCCGCAGTAGGTATGCTCTCCACCTTGGGCATTACTCTAGCCACGGATGCCTATGGTCCGGTGGCCGATAACGCCGGCGGTATAGCGGAGATGACCAATCAGGATCCGGTAGTGCGCGAACGCACCGATGCTCTCGATACCCTCGGCAACACTACGGCCGCTACAGGTAAAGGTTTCGCCATCGGTTCGGCGGCTTTGACCGCTATTACACTTATCGCGGCTTACAAAGAACAAGTGGCTATTCTGGCTCGGAAGGCGGGCGTGAGTGTTGACGTTACCTTCAGCCTGCTGGAACCCCGGGTACTCGTGGGCGTTCTTCTCGGGTCGGTACTGCCTTTTGTCTTCTCGGCCTACATCATGCAGGCCGTGGCGACCAGTGCTCAGGAAATCGTGGTTGAGGTGCGTCGTCAGTTCCGCGAGATCAAAGGGCTCATGGAAGGAAGGGCCAAGCCGGACTACGCCCGTTGTGTCGATATTTGCACCCGGGTAGCATTAAAGGAGATGGTGACCCCGACGCTGGTTGTGGTCACGGTTCCTGTGATCGTAGGACTGATCCTCAATGTTCAGGGTGTGGCGGGGCTATTGACCGGTGCGGTTGCTTCCGGCTTTATGCTGGCCATTGCCATGTCTTCAGCGGGCGGAGCGTGGGACAACGCCAAAAAACATATCGAGGGCGGTCATCACGGTGGCAGAGGTTCTGGATCTCACAGGGCGGCCGTGATCGGTGACACAGTCGGTGATCCCTTCAAAGATACCGCGGGTCCGTCGTTGAATATTTTGATCAAATTGATCTCCATGGTGTCTGTAGTCTTTGCGCCTTTTATCATTGTCAATCATCTGTTGTAATCCGGGATGGGAGTTATAAAGCGCCTCCTACTGCGGCAGAATGCCTTCAGGAGGTGAGCGCGTGAGCGAGTTCAAGGTGGCCAGCATAATAGAGCTGGTTGGTGAATCGGAAACCAGTTGGGAAGATGCGGTCAGTCGGGCCGTTGGAGAGGCGGCCAAGACGGTTCAACACATCCAAGGCGTGGAAGTGCTCAACATGACTGCGGTGGTGGAAGAGGGGAAAGTGGTCAAATACAGAGCCGATTGCCACGTCGCATTCGGAGTTGACGACGATCTTCGGAATCTGTAGGGGTACAAGGCCCTGCAGATTCTGGTCAAACAACGGACAGGCGTGCCCGTCGATTCGATGGGCGCGCCTGTCCGTTTTTATACAGGTTTATCGACTTGTATGGCGAAAGCGTCATCAGTTTCGTAAGGGGAGGCCTATGAATGAGTGGTCTTGTGGATGTGGCTCTGATCGGATTGGGCGGTTACGGGGCGACGCACAGACGCGCCTTGCAAGCTCTCGAAAAGGCGGGACTGGCCAGACTGGCCGTGGCCGCGGAGATAGATCACGTCGGTCAAGCGGAAGTGATCAATCAGCTACGACAAAACGGAGTGCAGGTATACCGGGATTGGCAGGAGATGCTGGACAAAGGCGGCTTTGATGTGGTAGGAGTGGCGGCTCCGTTGCATCTTCATCGCATCATGGTGATCACGGCACTACAGCGAGGTTATCCCGTATTCTGTGAGAAGTCGGCCGCAGTGACCGTGCAGGATGTCGCGGCCATGGCTAAGGCCGCCGACGAAACGGGACTTCTTTGTGCCGTCGGATTTCAGTATCTCAGTTCGGGGATGGTACGCCGAATCAAGCAACTGGTCTCCGAAGGAGTCTTGGGAGAGATACGACGTGTCATCGGTGTAGGTCTTTGGAAACGAACGGATGCTTATTACAAACGCAACCAATGGGCCGGTAAGCTGCGGATCGGTGAAGATTACGCCCTCGACGGTCCCATGTGCAATGCTTTGGCTCACATGCTGAACAACTGTATGTATTTTGCCTCTCCCGTGCCCGGGGAACTGCTAGATCCGTCCGAGGTCAGAGCTGAAATGTATCGGGCCATCCCGTTGCCTGAGATGGAAGACACGGCGACGGTATTGGTTCGCGACAAAGCCGGCGTGGAAGTGATGTATCTGGCCACGTACTGCAATCCGGTGCAAAAACCCCATTATTATCGGATCATTGGCAGTCGCGGTGAGGCTGTCTTCGAAGACGGCAAGCTGACGGTGCAAGTCGAAGGGCAATCACCGACGGTTGAGGAGTATCGGGGCACCGGAAGCACGGAATTGATGTACAGGAATTTCCTGGCAGCCCTGGACGGTAAAGAAGAGCTGCTGTCGCCGATCGCTCAGTCGCTACGTCTGGTACGGGCCCAAAACGGCGCCTACATCTCCAGCCGACGGATACATGAAATAGGGGCGCCTCATGTGCGCCGCTATGCGGAAGGCGAAACGATGGCTACCGAGATCTTGGATCTGGAGTCACATCTCGAGGCCTGTGTCCGTGAAGGCGGCTTGCCTTCAGATGTCGGTGCACCCTGGGGACGTGCCACCTCGTGGGCTTCCGTGAGCGATCTTGAATACTTCGCGCCAGTGTCTGTAGAGAAACTTTCCGATTGATGAAGGAGAATTAGGAATCTCTGGCTAAGCCAACTCACACCGGACGCCGGAGGCGCAGGTAACACAAGAGTATGGAGGTCTCTGATAAAATGGATAAAATGAGCCGCAAGACCATTAAAACTGCGACAATAATGTTGACACTCATCGTATGTATGTTAGCCGGGACGACGATGGCTTTGGCTCGGACAGGCGCGTGGGTGGATGAAGTCGTCTTCGTAATGGAGGAAGACCAAAACAAGGCTGTAGCTCGTATTGAGTCAGGCGAACTGGATATTTATACCCTAGGTATTTCTCAGGCGGACCTTTTCAGAAGGATCCAAGACTCTCCGAAGCTGGCCTATGAGGTTTCCTACGGATCATACAACGAATTGACCTTCAACCCGGCAGGTCCGGTCTTTTCGGGTACCGGTAAGCTCAATCCCTTTGCCGTTCCCGCCATCCGTGAGGCGGTCAACTGGCTGATCGATCGTGACTATCTCACAAATGAGGTCTTGGGCGGTTTGGGTGCACCGCGGTACACCGCTTTGAACACGGCCTTTGCCGACTATGCCCGCTATGCGGACACCATCCGTCAGCTTGAGCTGAAATACGGCTATGACTTCGAAAAGGCGAAGGAAGTCATAACCAGAGAGATGACCAAGTTGGGAGCCACTATGTCAGGTGGCAAATGGCATTTCCGCGGCGAACCCGTGACGTTGATCTTCCTAATCCGCACTGAAGACGAGCGGCGGATCATGGGAGATTATGTGGCGGCACAGTTGGAAAAGGTGGGCTTTGTTGTAGACAGGCAGTACAAGAGAGGGGCTGACGCCACGCCGATCTGGAACGCCAGTGAACCTTCCGAGGGCAAGTGGCACATTTATACCGGCGGGTGGATCAGCACTCTGGTCAACCGGGACCTCGCTTCCAACTTTAGCTTCTTTTATACCAAGCGCGGTATGAACTCCCCGCTTTGGATGGCCTACAGCCCCAGTACCAGGTTTGATGAGGTCAGCTTGAAACTGGAAAGCGGCGATTTTTCCACCATGGAAGAGCGAGAGGCGCTCTTTGCCGAGGCGCTGGAGCTTTCCATGAAGGACTCCGTCCGCGTCTGGCTGGTCGATCGGGTCAGCGTGTGGCCGCGTTCCGCTGACACTCTGCTGGCTACGGACGTGGGCGCGGGCATGTCCGCTTCCCGGATTTGGGGTATGACCGTCCGCAAGGACGAAAAGGTCGGCGGCAGAGTGACCATCGGCAATGCCAGTATGTTGGTCGAGCCGTGGAACCCGGTCGCAGGAACCAACTGGGTCTACGACATGATGATTATTCGGGGTACCGGTCAGCAGGCTGCCATACCGGATCCGTTTACCGGACTGTACCAGTCGCAACGGGTTAAGAAGGCTGAGGTCACATGTATCGAGGGACTGCCCGTCACCAAGACGCTCGATTGGGTGGATCTGAACTTCATAGACAAGATCGAAGTGCCCGGAGACGCCTGGATTGACTGGGATGCCAAGGCGCAGAGGTTCATCAGCGTCTCGGAGGCAGGTAAGGCAGGATTGACGGCTAAGTCCAAGATCACTGTATACTATGAGGACAACCTCTTCCGCGACACCAAGTGGCATGACGGCAGCCCCCTGTCGTTGGCCGATATGGTTATGAAGCTGGTCTTGGCGTTCGATCGGGCCAAGCCTGAGAGCAAGCTTTTCGATGCTTCGGCGCAGGTCGCATTCCGCAGCTTCCAAGAGACCTTCCGCGGCATCCGGATAGTCAATGAGGACCCGTTGGTCATCGAGTACTACACTGATCAAGTTTATCTGGATTCTGAGTATCTGGCGGGAGACGCAGCCAACATCATGTGGCCGTTCTACTCCCAGGGCCCCGGTGCTTGGCATGTACTGGCTTTGGGTATACGCGCTGAAGAGAACAACGAATTGGCGTTCAGCGCGGCGAAGGCTGACAAAGAAAAAATCGAGTGGATGAGCTACATCGCCGGACCAAGCCTGGCTGTTTTGGGCAAGCATCTTGACCAGGCGGCGTCGGAAGCTTACATCCCCTACGCGCCGACCATGGGCAAGTATGTCACTTCACAACAGGCCGCCGGACGTTACGCGAGCCTGAAGAAGTGGAATCAGGAGAGGAAGCACTTCTGGCTCGGAACGGGTCCGTTGTATCTCGAACAGGTTCACCCTGTAGAAAAGATCGCCGTACTCAAGCGCTTTGAGGACTATGCCGATTCAGCTGAGAAGTGGGCCGGGTTTGCGCAGCCCAAGATCGCTGAAGCTGAGTTGTCGGGTCCCAGCGTCATCAACCGGAGCCGGGGAGCTACCTTCAATCTGGCGGTCACCTTCGACGGCAAGCCTTACCTGCGTCAGGACATCGATTACATCAAGTACATGGTGTTTGACGCCAAAGACGCCCTGGTCTTGGTCGGCGAAGCCGAAGCTGTCGCTGACGGTCAGTGGCAGATCAGTCTGTCACCGCAGGAGACCGGAAGACTGCCGATTGGTGCGACCCGCATCGAGGTCGTGGTGGTTCCGACCGTGGTCAGCATTCCCAGCTTCGAGAGTCTGCAGGTGATGACGCTTCCGTAAATGGCAAAACAAAGACGGGGATCCTTGTGATCCCCGTCTGCTCCGGTTTTGCGGTATGGTAGAGGGAGTGGGAGTGAGTTCATGTCTCAGACGGGAACGGCGAATGCTGGCATGGGTCGCCTTGCGCTGAGGGACTTCGGCGGCACAGGGCTCAGACTTCTTCGTTATTCGCTTGTCAGAGCGATCTCCATTGGCATCACGGTTGTCATCGCTGTCTATTTGACCATTATTATCGCTAACATGGGGGGCCAAGTCGATCAAATCCGAAAGGCGGAGATACAGGAACAGATCGGCTTGAGCTTTATGAATAACCCGGCGGTTAGGGATATGACACCGGAAGAACGTCTCGCTTTGCAGGAGGAGATGCTGCAGATCGAGATAGAACGTTTGGGCCTCAATCGCCCCTTTTTGCTGAGAAGCTTCAGTTATTTGTGGCAGGGTCTCACACTCAATCTGGGGCGAGCGGAACAAATGAGCAGCGACACGGGGTCACGTCAAGTGCGCCTCATCCTCTTAGAACGACTGCCCGCGACGTTGCTGTTATGGGGAACCGCCCAGATTCTGGTGTTTGTTGTCGCCATTTTGGTGGCGCTATGGCTGTCGAACCACTACGGAGGGATACTGGATCGCCTGATCATCGCTTTGACTCCGCTTTCAGCGGCTCCGGCTTGGTTCTACGGCCTGTTTCTCATCCTGATCTTTTCGGCGATACTGGGGGCGCTGCCCTATGGCGGTATGGTCGCCGCGCCTCCTCCTACGGATCCGAAGGCGTATGCGCTGAGCGTGTTGCGACACTTGATACTCCCTGTCGCCGCTCAGTTTGTCAGCGGGATCTTCATTTTGATCTACAACTGGCGCACCTTCTTTCTCATCTACTCCAGCGAAGACTACGTCGAGATGGCGAAAGCGAAGGGGCTTTCGGGGCATCTCGTGTCACGGCGCTACGTGTTGCGGCCCACTCTGCCGTATATAATCACAAACTTTATGTTAATGTTGATCAGCGTGTGGATGGGTGGTATCATCCTGGAGACGGTCTTCAACTGGCCGGGGCTCGGTAAGCTTTTGTACCAGGCCATTCATCTGTTCGATACTCCTGTCATTGTCGGCTCTACGGTCTTGTATGCCTATTTGCTGGCTATAACCGTGTTCTTTTTGGATATCATCTACGCTCTTGTCGATCCAAGAGTGCGAGTCGGAGCTGAAAGCAGACAGCCATGAATAACTTGCGTCGATACGTAACACAGTTGATGGGATATCCGACTGCGGTACTGGGATTGCTGATGATCATCGCCTTGATCGGCGTGGCCATGTACACGGTTATCACTATTCCATATGAGAGAGCCATCGATTTGTGGCGAGGTCACGAAGAATCCTGGGCGGAGAATCCTCGTAATGCAAAGCCGAAATGGGTCAACTACTTCCGGGACGGTCAATTGCCCGAGACACTGGTCATGAGAACGCAGGACCCGCAAGCGTCCAGAATTGAGCAGGATCTTGAAGGAATACGACTGGTTACGGCGACACTGAGCTTCGATTACCACTATGATGACTTCCCTTCCGAGGTCATACTCTTTTTCACCTCTAAGGCCGAGGAGCAGCGTCCGTTTGTAGCCACGACCTGGATTTTGCCGGACGGACGGCGCATCGAGACGGATGCACAGGCTCTGGCCTCTCAACAAAGAGTCTATCTTGGTTTGGACAATCGCGTTAAGAGGGCACTGGGGCAGGTCCCGGCGGAGATCGGTCTTTTTTCGGACCAAAGCGGCCAACTGCTCAAGGGGACCTATCAAGTGGAGATACAAGGCTATCTCTTTGAGGAGTCCTCGGATTTCGATGCCAAACTGGTCGTTTACGGCAAAGTACACGGCTGGGCGGGTACCGACCATATGCGGCGTGATCTGATGGTGGCGCTGATGTGGGGTGCGCCGCTGGCCCTGGCTTTTGGATTGTTGGCTGCATTGGGCTCTACCATCGCGACGTTTATCATTTCGGCCATCGGTGCTTGGTACGGCGGATGGGTGGATGCGCTCATTCAACGGATCACCGAGATCAACTTGATCCTGCCGGTCATGCCAGTTTTGATCATGGTCGGCACGCTCTATTCGCGCAGCATCTGGACCATGCTCGGCGTGGTCATCTTGTTGAGCATTTTCGGCGGGGGAATAAAGACCTATCGCTCGGTATTCTTGCAGATCAAAACGGCACCGTACATGGACGCGGCCAGGGCGTACGGAGCGAGCAACATGAGGCTGATCTTCCGCTACATGATTCCGCGTATGATCCCGGTGCTGATTCCGTCGTTCATTACGTCCATCCCCAGCTTCGTCTTTCTCGAAGCGTCGCTGGCTTTGCTGGGTCTGGGTGACCCGACATTGCCGACGTGGGGCAAGTTGTTGCAGGATGCTTTTAGTAACGGAGCCATATTTAAGGGCCACTATTATTGGATTTTGGAGCCGGCGGTTCTGTTGATGATCACCGGTTTGAGCTTTGCCATGGTCGGCTTTGCTCTTGACAGGATTTTCAACCCTAGGTTGAGGGGGCTCTGATTGTTGGCTAACACGGAAACAAATTCGGCCCTGTTGCGGGTGGAGGAACTGGTGTTGCATTACCGCACTCGCGCGGGCACAGTACAAGCAGTGGACGGGGTAAGCTTTTCTTTGGACAAAGGTCAGACCCTGGCAATCCTGGGTGAGTCAGGATGCGGCAAAAGCTCCCTAGGTCGGGGACTGTTGCGTTTGTTGCCCCGTAACGTAAAGACCTACAGCGGTAGCATATTCATCGGTGATCTCGATACGATGACGCTCGGTGATCGTCGCTATCGTCGTGATGTGCGCTGGCGAAGGCTGGCCTTGGTTCCTCAGGCAGCCCTGAACACGTTGAACCCGGTCCTGAAGGTGGGTTACCAAGTAGCGGAGCCATTGTTGGTCCATCGTCAGGTGAAAAAGAAGAGTGAAGCCCTTGAGAAGGTCAGGCATCTGTTCAACCTTCTGGGGCTGT
Organism: Clostridia bacterium DTU080; assembly: GCA_001513395.1. Lineage (GTDB taxonomy): Bacteria > Bacillota > Limnochordia > DTU080 > DTU080 > DTU080. Next base: position 11,837 of record LFTP01000323.1, on the reverse strand, counting down.
CAACCGATTTTTTGAACCGATACGCCTTTGAGCTGAGCGGCGGTATGCGACAGCGCGTGGCGATTGCCATGGCTTTGATTTCCGATCCCGATGTCGTGGTGCTTGATGAACCTACGTCTGCACTGGACTTGCTGACACAGGCGAACATCATGAACGTTTTGAAGCGGATAAAAAAGGACATGGGTATGACGTTTGTCTTCATCACCCATGATGTGGGCACCGCCAGTGAACTGGCAGATGTTGTGGCGGTTATGTACGCCGGAGAAATGGTAGAGCTTGCTCCGGCGGAGAACTTCTACACGGACCCGCTGCACCCTTATTCGGAGAGACTGATGGCCAGTGTGCCGACGCTCCGTGAAGAGAAAGAATTGCAGTTCATTCCGGGTCAACCGCCGAGCCTGATCAATCCCCCCGGAGGCTGTCGTTTTGCGGCCCGGTGTCACAAACGGCTGTCACAGTGTACCGAGAAGGAGCCACCTATGACGATTGTGGACAAGGGGAGTCGGGTGAAGTGCTGGTTGTATCAATAGAGCGAGGCCCTTATAGGCGGGGGAGAAAATGAGGAACGGCGTTCTTCTTTCGGTTCGTGACCTGCATACTTGGTTCGAAATGAGGCGCTGGGGCTTCTTTCACGTCGGATACGTGAGAGCAGTGGACGGGGTCAGTTTCGATCTGAGGCGAGGCGAATGCCTGGCTATTGTCGGAGAAAGCGGCTGTGGAAAAAGCACGCTTATCAGGACCATTCTGGCTTTGGAGACGCCTACCAAGGGTGAAGTGGTCTTTGAAAACCGGTTGGTTAGCGGGATCGAGCCGAAACACATCAAATGGTATCGTTCTCAGGTGGGCTATGTGCAGCAAGACCCTTTCGCGGCCCTACCTCCTTTTATGACCATACGGCAGATCCTAGACGAACCCTTGCGCATCAACGGTATCCCGAGCAAACGGGAACGCGAATGGCGCATCAAGCAGGCCTTGACCGAGATGAAGCTAACTCCGGTGGAGGATTTCCTCCACAAATTCCCGCATATGCTCAGCGGCGGTCAGCAACAACGAGTGGTGTTGGCCCGAGCCAGGATTCTCAATCCCAAGCTGTTGATAGCCGATGAGCCCGTATCCATGTTGGATGCCTCGGTACGAGTTGAGGTTCTTCAGCTGTTGCGCCGAACTCAGGAAGAACTGAATCTGGCCGCTATTTACGTTACACACGATCTCTCCACGGTGCGTCACTTCTCTGAACGTATTTTCGTCATGTACGGTGCTCAGGTGATCGAGCAGGCTACCACAAACGAACTGTTGGAGAATCCAAGCCATCCGTATACGCGGTCTTTGTTGGATGCCATAGCTGAACCCGATGCGGAGAACGCTAGACAGATGCGTGTCGTTCCGGCCGGAGATCCGCCAAGCCTTTTGCGACCGCCACCGGGATGCAGGTTTTTCGAACGTTGTCCCAACGCCATGAAGGGATTGTGTGAAAACGAAGCACCTCCGGATTTCGTCCTGAGCCGCTTCCATCGAGTGAAATGCTGGCTCTATCAGGATGAGAAGGTCCTTCCGGTTGAAGAAACCGAAGAGAAGGAGATCTCTTAGTTGCTCGTCGCATCGCTGATCATGTTGGGACTGGGTTGGGCACTTCTTTTCATGCAAGTGATAGGTCTGCTTGCGCCCAGTTTGGCCGTATCTTTGTTTGCTTATGTCTTAACCTTGCCCAGCGTGTTCGTCGGCCTTGTGTGGCTCTTCAGTCTGAGACCGCCTCAACGCCGTTAGATGAAGTCGTTTTGGAGTGTACCGGAAGGGTGACCGTGAACTTGGCGCCTCCTTCGGCCATGTTCTCGGCGCGCACCTGACCTCCGTGCAACTCCACCAGTTGTCTGACTATGACCAGTCCCAGCCCGGTGCCACGGGTACGGTTTTGGCGCCTGGCTTTGTCTACTTTGTAAAAGCGTTCCCAGATGTAGGGAAGCTCTTCCTCCGGTATTCCGGGGCCGTTGTCTTCTATGCACAGCTCAACAAAGTCGTCATCGGCGAGCTGCGCACGCACGACGACCCGACCTCCGTGGGGAGCGTGCCGGGCCGCGTTATCCAGCAGGTTGAGCAGAATTTGCTCCAAGCGGTCAGCGTCGGCGTAAACGGGCGGAAGCGAGGGTTGCAAAACCGACTGAACGGTAATGTTTTTTTCCGTAAACAGAGGTTCCAAGAAGGCAATGGCATCGGAGACAGTCTCAGCCAACGACAGCGGTATCAGATGGAGGCGGACGTGGTGCGCCTCGATTCGCGAGAGGTCTATGAGGTTGTTTGTCAGGCGAATCAGGCGTAAGCTTTCGTCCATGATGATACCCAAGTAGCGTTGCACCTGCTCCTGAGTACTGGCCACTCCGTCCACAATGGCTTGAGCAAATCCGTATATGGATGTCAGGGGCGTACGCAATTCGTGCGATACGTCGGCTACGAAGTCGCGCCTCATCTTCTCGAGACGATACCTTTCGCTCACATCTTGCAGGAGTGCCGCTGCTCCCAGTAAGCTGTCGTCCGGCCTTTTCACGGGATTGATGTTCACCATCACCGCACGTGTGGTCGACTCCAAGGAGAAGCTGTGCGGCTCCTTGTTCCGCAGGACCATGTCAAAGCCTTGCTTTAGATGATGGAGCAATCCATCCGGGCAGTCGTCGTTCAATTCCGACAGTGAGTCTCCTAGAGCCACCGCGACGGGATGTAATAGGTTGGCGGCGGCGGCGTTGATCAAGATGATCTCTTGGTTGGTGTCAATGGCCAAGACCCCTTCGGACAGTCCGGCGATACAGGAATCCGTCTTGCTCTTCTCTTCCGCCAGAGCGCGAATGGTCGAGTCCAGTCGGGTAGCCAGTTCATTGAGGGCCATGGACAACTCATCGATTTCATCTCGGCGGCCGTGGACACGCACTCGTCGTCGGAAATCACCTCGCGCCATGTCAAGGGCCACAAACCGCATTTCCTGTAACGGTTCAGCTACTCGACGGGAAAAGAAAAAGCTGACCATAGCGGCCAGGGTCGCGGCAAGCACTCCTGCCCAGAAAATGAGCCGGTGCCCGTCGCGGATAGTCTGCATGACACCCAGCAGCGGAGCACTCAGGACAATTGCCCCTCCCACGCCAAATCGGCTGATGATGGGAACGGCGACAACAAATGACGGCTCAACGGAGCTGCCCTTGCTCATGGAACGTTGACGCACAATCTGTCCTGAAAGGATGGTTCGGACTTCTTCCTCATCCAACTCGACACGATCCGTACTGCGAGCCAGCGGAGAGCTCACGAGAACCAAGCCGTCAGCGTTAATGACCCATATGCTAGCATCTCCATAGACGTGGGCCGCTTCCAAAAAAGTGCGGATCCGGGTTATACGTAAAGGTAAGGTGACGGTTCCAAACTCAGCGGCGAGGCGTTGACCGATGCGGATGAGTTCTTGTTCTTTCAGAGAGAAGATGTATTGGGTGTACATGTAAGAGAGGGAAAAACCAAGCACAAGGATGGTGATCAGGATGACGAGAAGCTGAGCTTGGAACAGGCGTGCAAAAAGGGAGCGCATTACAATCTCACCCTTGAGTCGGGTTTTTGAGTGAGCGCTTAGTCATCATCTTCGGCCGGCACGGCTTCAAACCTGTAGCCCACACCCCATACCGTGTGAATATAACGATACGGATGATCCTGGGGCTCAAGCTTGCGCCGCAAGCGTTTGACGTGGACATCGATGGTACGATCATTACCGAAGAAGTCAAAGCCCCAGACATGCTCCAAGAGCTCTTGGCGGTTGAAGGCTCGGCCGGGATTGCTGGCCAACAGCCACAGCAGATCGAACTCTTTGGGCGTCAGTCGCACCTCCTGTCCGGCCACATGGACCGAACGTCTTTCACGATCGATTTCGAGCTCCGGCAATCTAATCACCGCTTGCGAACCGGTGGATGAAGCGCCTTTTGAGCGGCGCAGCACCGCACGGACCCGGGCCACCAACTCCCGCGGGTTGAACGGCTTGGAGACGTAGTCATCCGCTCCCATCTCCAGTCCCAAGATCCGGTCGAGGTCATCTGTGCGCGCCGTGAGCATGATAATCGGAGTGTGTGAGCGGGCACGGATTCGGCGGCAGACCTCCCAACCGTCAATGCGGGGCAACAGAAGATCGAGCACAATCAGATCCGGGTGCCAGGTGGCAAACTCCTCCAGAGCCATTTCTCCGTCTTCTACCACTCGCACCTCAAAGCCCTCGCGGGAAAGATAGAGAGCGACGAGCTCGGAGACATTAGGTTCGTCCTCGACAACAAGAATCCGCCCGTATTGCACCTGTAATCCACCTTTGTCGCATGCGTGGTTATCATCCGCAACAAGCGACGGCCAACCGCTGACACGGTGGCCGTACGCTCGGGGGGTGGTGTAGGAGTCTCGATTGAAAATGCGTCAGTCTCTGGAACCGACCGTGACCAAGATGGAGACGGTTCGTATCCGTCCGCCGGACACCCTGTCGACGATAAAGCGCAGCTTGTCTCCGATCTTCATCTTTTGAGTCACCTTAAGAACGTCATCGACGGTCTTGATCTCCTGGTCTTCGATCTTGCGGATGATGTCCCAGGGTTGCAGACCCGCTTTGCTTGCTGCCGAACCCTGGATGACTTCCATGATCATGACACCCTCGGCCTTGGGTAACTTGAGATACTCCGCAATCTCTTCAGTGATGGGACCGTACGAGATACCGATAAACGGTCGCTGTACCGCGCCTTTCGTGACCAGATCCTCGACCACTTCTTTGGCTACATTGATCGGAATCGCAAAACCTATACCCTGGCTGTCGGCACGCACAGCGGTGTTGATGCCGATAACCTCTCCGCGCAGGTTGAGCAAGGGACCACCCGAGTTACCGGGGTTGATGGCCGCGTCCGTCTGCATCAGATTCGTGTACTCGCGCAACTCGCGACGGGTCGTATCCGGAATCTGGATTCGGCGGCCCTTGGCCGACAAAACACCCACCGTCACGGTGTGATCGAAGTCCTTGCCGTAGGGATTGCCGATGGCGACCACAAACTCCCCGACACGTGCCTTGTCGGAATCCCCGAGTTTGGCGACCGGGAGTTTTTCGTTGGCATCGATCTTGAGCACAGCCAGATCGAGCTCGTAGTCAGAACCCAGCAGTCTGGCCTTGTAGGGCTCTTTCTGGTTTTGAACATAGACGCGGATCTCCTGGATGTTGTCACTGTCGTCCAGCAGATGCTGGTTGGTGAGGATCTGTCCGTCTTCAGAGATGATAAAGCCACTGCCTTGTGACACACCCTGGCGCGGGGTTTGCGGCACTCCGAACCAAAACCAGTCAAACAGATCGCCAAACGGCGAACCGCTGAAGGGCGAACGTGCAGAGGTGCGCTGCTGTGCCTTGTACTCCACTTCTACATAGACAACTGCAGGGCTGACAGCTTCAGCTACTTCAGCTACGGCATAGGGTCCAAGTCCCGAAAGCAGTTGGGCGGCACCGTTACTGTTGGAAGCGCTCGGTGCGGCCAAGGCTTCAGGAGCATTGGGGCGCGAAGCCGGTAACGCATAGAGGAAACCAAGAACGATGACGGTCAGGCCGGCAGCTGCTGCGATGCCTTTCCAGCTTCTTATTGAACGCACAGCCATCACTCCTTGCGAATCATTTTCCACAAACATGTTGATTTTTCAGGCCCATGAGGCGAGCGACAGTCACGCTCGCTTCCTACGCTTCTTACATGATACCATAACACGTAAATGTGACGAAACCGTGACGAGAAGGCAAAAAAAGAAAGGCTGCAGGAGCTTCGGGTCACCTCGGTGAAGACCCACAGTGCGCATACCGCCAAGGGAATGCGAACCTAAACAGTGCAGGGACTTTAACAGGGGGGCACGCGGTTTGGAACGGTTTGGTGTCGGCGTGGTCGGTTTTGGCGGACGAGGACGTTTTTTCAGCAGAGTGTTCAGTCAGCATCCTGCATCCAGATTGGTGGCTATAGCGGAACCCGGAGACCAAAGACGGGCCCAAGCCAAGGAGGCTTATCCCGAAGCTAAGGCCTTTGCCAGCCTGGATGAGATGTTGGCCAGCGATGAAGTCGATGTGGTGGTCATAGCCTCGGCTGATCCTGCCCACTATGAGAATACGCTTCAGGCTCTAAAGGCCCGAAAGCACATATTGCTGGAAAAGCCCATGGCTCAGACTGTGGAGCAGTGTGACGATCTGGTCAGAACTTGGCGGACGCACGCTTCGGACCGCGTTTCTATGGTCGGTTTTGAGTTGCGGCACTGCACGCTGTTTACACGTATGCGGGAACTGTTGGATGACGGCGTCATAGGTAATGTGATCATGGGCCAGGGCATAGACAATGTGTCCGTCGGCGACAAGTATTTCTATCACAACATGTACAGCCGCAGATCGTTTGTGCGCAGTCTGTTGCTGCAAAAGGGTGTGCACACCATCGATCTGGTCAACTGGTTTATGGGAGCGCGGCCCGTCCGGGTCTATGCCGTCGGCGGGCTGAATGTCTTCGGAGGTGACGAACCGGAGGACAAACGTTGCTCAAGTTGCGACGAAGCGGATACTTGTCCGCATGTCTTGCGGGATGCCCAAGAAAAAGGTGTGCTTGATTTTTGTGTCTTCTCCCAGGCCGTCGATGTCGACGATAATTCGGCGGTCATCATCGAGTATGACAACAACACCCGGGCCGTGTATACCGAATGTCACTTCACGCCTGAGTATACGAGGGAGTTCACCTTCATCGGCGATAAGGGTAAGATGACCGCCTTTTTCGATAACCCGGGCAACTTCTGGATCCGGGTCGAAAAGCGTTTCACCAACGAGGTGCAAGAGTACTATCCCAAGGCGGGTCCGGGCGGTCACGGCGGCGGAGACGTCGGTATCATCGAAGAGTTTGTCGAATGTGTCAAGACAGGACGACAGCCGGTTCACTCCATCGTCATGGCTCGGGATAGCACCGCCATAGCAGCAGCCGCTACGGATTCCATCGAACTGGGGATGCCGGTTGACATACCCCTTTGTCCGTAAAGGTGCTCGTAACACGCGGCAAAAAAGGGCTGCTGTACGGCCTGTGACGCAGGCGATGAGTCGAAGACATATTGCAGGGGTGTGCTTGCACACTCCTGCTTCCGATCATTTCGCGCCGGGGTTTGAATGAGAAATGAGAAGAGGCTTTCGATCACCTGGCATCGCAGTCTTATGATGATCGCCGGAGCGTTCCGGCTGGATGGCAGCGTTGTCCGTGCTTTGAGGTGTCGAATATGGGTGAGCAAACTCGAGCGGAGCCGGCGGCTTTTTTGCAGGCCGTAGCCGCCTATGCCCGACATAATGTGTTGCCCTGGCACACACCGGGACACAAACAGGGGCGCGGAGCTGCCGAAGAGTTGCAGGCCGCCCTGGGGCCCGCTCTACAGTGTGATCTTTCGGATGTTTTGTATGATCCTCCGTCCCAGCACAGCTGGGACTCCTTGTTGCGTGAGGCCCAAGAGCGAGCGGCCGCCTTGTTCGGCGCATCATGGACCAGATTCCTGATCAACGGTACGAGCGGCGGGGTACACGCTATGTTGCTGGCCACACTTACCGAGGACGATGTGCTCATCGTCCCCCGGCAGGCTCATATGTGTGTAGCCGGAGGCCTTGTGCTGTCAGGAGCTAAGCCTTCCTACATTCCTTTCCGCGTGGATCCCGTCTCTCAGTTACCTTTGCCGGAGGGAGCCGAGGAATACGCGGTGGCGTTGCAACTGACTCCCAAAGCCAAGGCCGTTGTGGTCACCTATTCGAATTACTACGGGCTGTGTTGTGATCTGCGGGCTGTTGCCAACATGGCCAGAGAGCGAGGCGTTCTCGTGCTGGTCGATGAAGCTCACGGGGCTCACTATGCGTTTCATCCGTCTTTTCCCCGACCGGCCCTGGCCTGCGGAGCCCACATGACGGTGCAAAGCACCCACAAGACACTCAGCGCTCTGACACAGGCTTCCATGTTACATGGCGCGGCCGATGCGGACATCGAGGCTGTGGATAGGGCTCTGGACGTCTTGCAGAGTACGAGTCCGTCGTCTTTGCTCCTGTCGTCTTTGGACAGTGCACGGGCGCAGATGGCCGCTCAGGGTGAGGCTTTGTGGACGAAAGCCATAGAAGTGGCAGAGATGTTGCGCCAACGGCTCAGAAGCATGCCCGGTGTGCGTTGTTTGGGAGCCGATGAGCTTGGATCCGTTGCCTATTCCTGGGATCCAACGCGGCTCATTGTCGGCTGCGAGGGGATCAGCGGTCTGCATTTGGCAGCTGCTCTGCGCATGCGCTACGGCATCCAGGTGGAGATGGCGGACACTCGCTATTGCGTGGTCCTTGTGGGATTGGGTGACAACGTGATTCACGGCCAACGCCTGGCGGCGGCTATTGATCAGCTGCGTCGGACACTTTCGTCGTCGGGAAATGGGGAAAGTCTGAGCTATCCCGATATTCCTCCCATGGCGCTCACTCCGCGACGGGCTGCTCAATCCAGTAGCACACGAGTGAGTTGGAACGACGCTGTGGGACGCATATCCGGACAGACTTTGTGTCCGTATCCTCCCGGGGTGCCGGTACTGGTGCCAGGCGAGTTGGTCACTGAAGAGGTTGTGGAGTTTTTACGCAAAGCGACGGAGTCAGGCTTCTATATACGCGGTTATATGGGGGACGGAAAAGTGACGGTCATAGCCTGACTCGTCTGCTTACACGTTGGAGGATGCGATCTTGAGAGGTTTGTTTATCTCCTTTGAGGGTTGTGACGGCGTAGGCAAGACCACGCAGGCCAGGCTCTTGGCTTCGCGGCTTCGGGCCCTGAACCACGATGTGGTCTTGACGCGTGAGCCCGGCGGAACGCAGGTGGGGTTGGCTATCCGTCAGTGGCTGCTGGATTCATCAGGACAAGAGCCGCTCACTTGGGAGGCTGAAGTGCTCTTACTGGCCGCCGATCGGGCTCAGCATGTGAACAACGTCATCAAACCGGCGCTGGAACGCGGAGCAATTGTCGTTTCCGACAGATATGTCGATTCCAGTCTTGTTTACCAGGGTTGGGCCGTTGATCGTCCGGTAGACATGGTGCGGGAGATCAACCGTTTTGCCACCCAGGGCATCGTCCCGGATATCACTTTTTTCCTGGCCGTGCCTCCTGAGGAGTGTTTTGGCCGTCTGAACGAGGCTGACAAAATTGAGCAACGCGGCTTGACCTTTCAACGGAAAGTCTATGAGGGTTATCGGACTTTGGTTCGTGAGATACCCCGCTTGCGTTCCTTAAACGTGGCCGGTGAGTCTGCGGAGGCCGTGGCGGCCCAGATCTGGGATGACTGCCTCAAGCATTGGCCATGGTTGGCGCAGGGGGCACGTTGACACTCAGTTTTGCCTTCTGTTATGCTGACTACGGCATACAAGCGTGAAATCGAGGGTCTGGCTTTTCACCGCTCACAGTGGGGAAAGCCGGTCTTGGGCGACGACGGCAGCGGGCTCAACGCTGGGGCTTTTTGAGCGAATGACATGGCCGGTCTCATCCGCTCCCGGGCTCTTGCGGCAGGTCTTGGGGCAGGCGCGCAGGCTGTGTCATCTTTGAAAGAAGGCTCGTTCACATCGGCCGCGATTGCCGATTAAGGTCGTTTTTGCTCCGGACTGCCGCCGAAGCGCGCCGGCGGGTCACGCTTTTGAGGAGGGCTGAGTCGTGCCGTGGGATATTGCAGGGCACCAAACAGAAGTGGCTACGTTGCGCTCGGCCGTGATGTCCGAGCAAGTAGCGCACGCTTATATGTTTTCGGGAGTCAAAGGCATAGGCAAGGCCCGTTTGGCTCGACTGTTTGCTCAGGCCCTTCTTTGTGAAGGCTCACGGTCAGAGGCGCCGTGCGGATCATGTAGAAGTTGCCGCAGAGTGGAAAATGACGTTCACCCTGATCTGCATTGGTTGACGCCCATGGGTTCCAGTTTTCGCATTGACCAGGTACGGGCCATGCAGGCGCAGATATCCCGGCGGCCCTATGAAGGGCGTTACAAGATCTGTGTCCTGGATGATGCCGAGACACTGACTGAGCAGGCGCAAAACAGTATGCTTAAGGTATTGGAGGAGCCGCCGGGCAACGGGGTTTTGCTCCTTGTCTTGCATCAACCGACGGCCATCTTGCCTACTATTCATTCTCGTTGTCAGACTGTGAGCATGCGCCCTGTGGCAACTGAAGTGATAGCTGAATGGCTTTTGACTAAACGTGATATGACACCGCAGCAGGCAGCTTTTTTGGCCGCTTTAAGCGGAGGGAGGCCCGGTGTGGCCTTGGACCTTGATCCTGAGACTGTCGTCGCCCATCGCGATCGCGTGGCCTCGTGGAGTCAACTTCTGCGTCGTGAAAGGCTCAAGGCCGTGTGGCCCATCGCTTCTGAACTGGAGGCCGAAAAGGATATCGATGCTTGGCTTGAGATGATGATGACCTGGTTTCGCGACATATGGCATCGCTTTTTGGATCGCGGGCTGCCCGTGACTAATATTGACGCTATACAGAAGCTCGATGAGGAGGCTGCCGGATGGCAGACGGCGGCCTTGCAGGCATTGGTTGCCATTGGCGAGGCACGCCGGGCTTTGTCTCGCAATGCGAACAAACGACTTGTGCTCGATGTGATGCTAATGCGGATGCAAAGGGGAATACCCTAGTGATAGAAGTGGTTGGAGTCCGCTTCAAGAAGGCGGGCAAGATATACTATTTTGATCCCGGTGATCATCAGACGCAGGTTGGCGATCATGTGATTGTAGAGACGGTGCGCGGCACGGAACTCGGCGAAGTGGTGATCGGTCCTCGTATGGTGAGCGAGGAGGAAGTGACTCAGCCTCTGAAAAAAGTGGTACGTTTGGCCACCGAGGAGGATCTTCTTCGGGCTGAGGAAAACCGGGGTTATGAAGCGGAAGCCTATGCAGTCGCTCGAGAGTGTATAGAAGCCCTTGGTTTGGAGATGAAGCTGGTCGGGGTTGAATGCGCCTTTGACAGAAGTAAGCTGGTTTTCTTTTTTACGGCTGACCAGCGGGTTGATTTCCGCGAACTGGTCAAGGCACTGGCCGCCAGACTGCATGCCCGAATTGAGCTCAGGCAAGTAGGGGTTCGCGATGAGGCGAAGATTCTGGGCGGGGTGGGCGTCTGTGGCCGCTGCCTTTGCTGTGCTACCTGGATCGGCGAGTTCTCTCCGGTTTCCATTCGGCACGCCAAAGAACAGGAGTTGTCGATGAATCCGGGCAAGATTTCAGGTGTGTGCGGACGGTTGAAATGCTGCCTGCGTTTCGAGGCCGAGGCCTATCAAGATGCCAGAGCACGACAACCCAAGCTGGGCGAGACGATAGCCCTATCCGACGGAGAGGCCAAGATCGTGGCCGTCAATCTGTTGCGCGAGAACGCGGTGTTGCAGTTGCCTGAAGGCACCCGAGTGGTGGTGAACTGGGATCAGTTGAAAGAAGGGCAACTGCCCCTACCCGTGATTAGCGATCCGGCGCAGCCGTCAATCGACGATGAGGATATGCAAGATGAGTCCCTGCCGACATCGGACCAGGCGGATCATCCCCATGATCAATCTCAGGATGACTCCTCGGCACCGGATCAGGCAACAAAAAAGAGCCGCGGGAAAGCAAAAGGCTCCGGCAAAAAACGCCGTTGGCGCAAGCGCAAACCGAAACGTAAGTCTAAGTCTAAAGCGGCAGGGAGTGGGGCCGGCGGTGAGGGCTGAGTCAGGTGTTCTCTATATAGTGGGAACTCCGTTGGGCAATCTGGAGGATATCTCGCAGCGGGCGGTCAGGATCTTGCAAGAGGTCGATCTCATCGCCGCCGAAGACACGCGG
>LFTP01000111.1 GCA_001513395.1 Clostridia bacterium DTU080 | reverse complement strand
AAACGGCGACCACCGTCAACACTATCCCCACCAATGAGCCGACCGAGAGCTGAGGAGGTCGGTCCAGACCTTCGGCCATGCGCTCCGCCAGTTCAGAGGAGGAACGACTGTCAGCGGGGCCCGTTCTGACAAAAAAGGGAGCCACTACAGCGTTCATCCGCAAAAAAAGGTCATCAAATGTCAGGCGAGCCAATGGCGAGATGTTGGCCGGCAGGACCATGGCTAGGACACTGGGAGTCAACACCATCCGCCACGAATTACGCCACCGGGCGGAGTCGATTCTGTCGCTGATGACCGTCTCACTGTCAGCTTGCCATCGTCGTCGTTCAATGACAAAACCCGCCCAACTGAGCTGAACCAATCCGGCACTGACACACAAGGCAGCGCCGAAAGACGCGGCGGTCACCGCCGACCATAAAACCGGTTCGCTACGGTAACGGGTGAAAGCTCCGGCAGCCACACAAAGCAGCACCATCAAGTAGCCGTGATCTTTCACCAAAAGGGCGTGTCCCAGGTCGAGGTGCTCCTCTTCAAGACGATCGGGACGAAAAGACAGCAGATCAGAACCGATCCTGACCGCGATCACCCACACAGTGGCCGCAGTAACCAGTCCGCTCAGCGTTCCATAGACAGAAGCGCCAGCCTTGGAGAAAACGGACAACGACAGCAGAAGCTGCAATAGCACCTCCAAAGTGCGCCAGCCCAGCCGGACCTGTAACAGGTCATGAAGATAGGTCAGGAAAAAGCCCGTGCATGCCGGCAGAACTAAAAACGCCAACGCCCAGGGGGAAAAACGCCACGGCGGGGCGAGTTGCCAAAAGCAACCGGCCACGGCTAATCCCGCCCCCAAGGCGGTCAAGATAGCCAAAGCCGGAGTATGGAGAAAGGCGGACCGGTCGGAGTCCCACGGCACAGCATATCTCAGTCGGCCAGCCAACGATGTCAGCTCGCCGATGGGATTACGCACTGGCTTCCTCCTCGAGCACTACGGGCACCTGCTGCAGGATATCGCCGATCACTGCCTGACCCGTGCGGCCGCGCAACTGGCTTTCGGGCTTGATGATCAATCTGTGAGCCAAAACGGGCACGGCCATGGCCTTCACATCATCCGGCAGCACATAATCGCGCCCTTCCAATGCGGCGGCTGCCTGGGCCGTCTGATAAAGCGCCAACGAGCCTCGCGGGCTGGCTCCAAGGGCCACGTCCGGATGTTCCCGTGTGGCTCGGACCAAGGATACGATGTATTCACGCACCGAGTCTTCTACAAACACTTCGCGGCATAGACGTTGAGCCCGGATCAACTCCTCGGTCGTCACCACTTGTTGCAGATCCTCTATCGGGTGACGGCGCTGAAGACGGACAAGAATCTCCGCCTCGTCAGCGGCACTTGGATACCCGATGGAGAGGCGGATAAGGAAACGGTCAATCTGAGCCTCCGGTAAGGGGAACGTTCCTTCGTATTCAATCGGATTCTGGGTGGCCATGACGAGGAAAGGCCGCGGAAGACGACGAGTCACTCCGTCTACCGTCACTTGCCTTTCTTCCATGCACTCCAGCAGAGCGGATTGAGTTCGAGGTGTAGCTCGGTTGATCTCATCGGCCAACACCACTTGAGACATGACCGGTCCGGGGCGGAACTCGAACTCCTGGGTCTTTTGATTGAACACACTGACGCCGGTAACATCGGAAGGCAGAAGATCGGGCGTAAACTGTAAGCGGCTGAAGCTACAGCCGAGAGAGCCTGCAAGCGCCCGAGCCAGCATCGTTTTGCCGACCCCGGGAACGTCTTCCGCCAAAATGTGCCCTTCACATAACAAAGCAATAATCGCCAGCCTGATCGCTTCCGGCTTGCCGACGATAACCCGGCTCACGTTGGTCATCAGGCGCTGGCTGACTTCTTGTATTTCTGTCACGTCCACGTATTCATCACGCTTGTCCTGTTGCCTCACGCACCCATCCTCCATCCTCAGTACTCTCCACTAGTCGAGAAGTTCCGGCCCGAACGCGCTAATCCTGCTCCTTTTTTCAGTCAAGTGGCACCGCCCAAACAGGAGGCCTGTCTTGGCACCGAGTACGGCACTTCCCCGTAGTTTGAAGGGAGCGGCTTTAGCAGACCACGCTGCACGGCCGCTGAAACGTCCCCGCCGGGCTGTTGGAGGTGAGCATGCATGTCGCGCAACAACAGGTGCAGTGATACCCTGATGCTCCTTTTGATCATCATCCTGCTGCTTCTATTCTTCGAGGAAGAACTGTAAGCATCCGTGCCGGAGCGAGACGTGTCGGCTCTGATCGCTCCGGCACCTTTGCTCAGCGACAAACACACCACGTGTCGTACTCTTGGTCACGTCTGGGCCTTCTCGATCTTCTTTGCGGCATCGGGCGTGTCTCGTACCTTCTGCTACGTACTGCCGTAGCCAACGGAAGAATACGTCTCAGTTTCCGCACGGCTCGACTGGCTTCAGGACTGAGATCCGTTAGAGCTCGAAGTATATCGTCGACGTCCCGGTCTCCCGCTTCATCGGCTGTTACGTCAGCCGACATCAGCAAAGGCGCGAGACCGCCCACCCCTTCGCCCAAAGCCTTTGACAAAGCGCCCGCGACTTTCGGGTTAGCCAGCAGTGCGGCCATCGACTGTAGGCTGTTTAAACCGTCGCCGTCTCCGCTGACGGCCTTCTGCAATTCGGCAAGGCGTTCTTCAAGGCGGGCGAAGTCACTCCTCAACGCTGCGATCTCGCTCTCGATGCGGCTCATTATTGCGTGCAGTTCCCCGATCTCCACGGTCCGACCCCCTCTCATATCGCATACTGGCTTCTCATACCTATATGCTCCTACATGAAAGGGGGTGCCGTCACTGTCGCGGACCGTATCCGTCCGGATGGTTTTTGTGCCAATTCCATGCGGATTCCACGATCCGGTCAATGTCGGTAAACGAAGGTCGCCAGCCCAAGACATCTATGGCCTTTTGAGCACTGGCCACCAAAACGGCCGGATCGCCCGGGCGCCGTTCTGCTCGGCGAGTGGGTATGGGCTTGCCCACCACCTTTTCAGCCACACTCAGTATTTGTTGTACGCTGAAGCCTTGTCCGTTACCCAGATTGAAGACCTCAGATCGGCCCCCGTCATCGAGAAACTGCAGAGCCAGGATGTGAGCTGACGAAAGATCACAGACGTGCACATAATCCCGGATACAAGTGCCGTCCTCCGTTGGATAGTCAGTGCCGAAGATGGACAACTCTTCCCTTTTTCCGAGCGCAGTCTGCAGAATGATTGGGATGAGGTGCGTCTCGGGCGTGTGATCTTCGCCTATTCGACCTGACGGATGAGCACCGGCAGCGTTGAAGTAGCGCAGGGAAACGGAGCGCAACCCGTAGGCATAGTCAAAACGACGTAACATGCTTTCGAAAAAGAGTTTCGATTCACCGTAAGGGCTGGTGGGAGCCTTCGGATGCTCTTCGGTGATGGGTACTTCCTCCGGTTCGCCATAGACCGCTGCCGACGAGGAGAAGACCATTTTGTCCACTTTGTGTTCCACCATACAGGCCAGCAACTGCAGACCGTTGCTGAGGTTGTTCCGGAAATAAAGCTCAGGGTGTTTCATTGATTCGCCCACCAAGGATGAACCGGCGAAGTGCATAACGGCTTGCGGCCGAAAGCGCTCGAAAACGTCGCTTAGAGCTTCCTTGTCCGCCAGATCGATCTGTAACAGACTCACTCCGGAGGGAACGGCTTGCGCGTGCCCTCTTGAAAGGTTGTCAATGACCACCGGCTCATGTCCGGCAGCCACAAGGTCCCACACCACATGGCTGCCGACATAACCGGCTCCTCCAGTTACGAGAATGCGCATCGATGACCCTCCTTGAGCCTACTGACCTTTCCAGAAACACGTGTGTGCGCCTGAGGCGACCCCGGTATGCAGAAGCTGCGGATCCCGGCCAGTCATCTCGGGATAGCGTCGAAGGATTGCCTTTTCAAGATCCTCCAGCGCCCGCTCCTCCACAAGGGCGATGGCGCAACCACCGAACCCGGCACCTGTCATGCGGGCTCCGTAGACGCCCTCCACGCTCCGGGCAATCTCCACCATGGCGTTCAACTCAGGACAGCTGACCTCATACAGATCACGCAGGCTTTCATGAGAGGCGTACATCAGTTGACCAAGATGTACCCAATCGCCGGATTCCAATGCCTCCACGGCCTCAAGGACTCGAGCGTTTTCGTATACGACATGCTGACAGCGGGCCCTGACTACCGGATCGAGAATATGGGCATGTTCCCGGAATTGGGAGATGGATACGTCCCTCAGGGCCGTGATCCCCGACAAGACCTGGCTCAAGGCCTGCAATCCCGTTTCGCACTCTTGACGACGCTTATTGTACTCCGAATCGACTAAACCCCGTTGGACACGTGTATCTGCGATCAGTACGCGCACCTGATCCGACAGCCAAGGGATGTGGCGATATTCCAGACTGCGGCAGTCGATGAGCAGAGCGTGATCCTTCCGTCCCAGTTTTGACACAAACTGATCCATGATGCCACACTGCACGCCCACGAACTCATTCTCCGCCTTTTGGGCTAACTTGGCCGTATCCACCGGATCTATCGTCAAGTCACACAAAGCAGTCGCGATGTCGGCCGTGGCGATCTCTAAAGCCGCCGACGAACTCAAGCCTGCCCCTTGGGGTATATTTCCCGTGACCACCAAGTCCATGCCGCTAAGCTCGCAACCCGCGTCTTGCAAAACGGCGAGAATGCCGCGAATGTAGTTGCTCCACGCCATCTGTTTGTCGAAGGCGATATCATCCAGCGAAAACTCATTTAGCTGCTCATAATCCGCTGAGTAGACTCGTACTCGCCGATCAGAGCGACGTCTTCCGGCGATGATCACGTTGCGGTCAATGGCAATCGGGAAGACGAACCCTTCGTTGTAGTCGGTGTGTTCTCCGATCAAGTTCACCCGTCCCGGCGCCTTAGCCACGTGCACCTGAGCATCGCTCGTACCGCAGTTTTTCTCGAGTGCCGCTATCAGCATGGAAACCCGGTTTGTGCCATCAACGGAAGCCATCTTCATGGCTTGACTCCTTTCAATCTTTCAGCTTGATATTCAGCAGACATATCGGTAACGAAAGCTCCCGCTCCGGATTCTGAACCGGCCAGATATTTGAGCTTGTCGGCAGAGCGCTTTAGTGGCAGAAACTCGACATGGAAGTGGTAGTACTCATAGTCTCCGCCGTCTGTGGGCCGCTGGTGCATGGCCATCATGTAAGGCATCGGCGCGTCAAACAG
>LFTP01000303.1 GCA_001513395.1 Clostridia bacterium DTU080 | reverse complement strand
CATCTCCCGCGTCAACCAGTCGTAGAAGCGCGCCGTGGCCAAAGCGGCCCGAGGATCTCCGGTCTCTACATACAGACGCGCCATACCTCTGGACAAAATACCCGACATGAAAGCTTGCCCGCCCTCATAGCTCGGACGGCCGTCCACAGGAACCGAATAGACACCGCGGATCGGATCTTGCCGCAGGTAGACATCATCGGCCACTACCTGCGCCGCCTTCAGATACTTCTCATCGCTCGTCGCCCTGTATGAACCCATAAGGGCGACCATCGTCCAACCCGGTCCTCTTTCTACACCGCCGCGATACCACCGATCACGTTCAACTTCGGCCGCGAACCAATCGGCGGCTCCCCGGGCGGCTTCGTACGTCAACTCATCACCGGTCAGCAGATAATGGAGCCACAAGCCCTCGACCCAGGCATGGTGCACTGCCACCCCGCCCAGATTGTGATCCGGGTACCATCCGTCCGCCACAACGTGCTTGGTGTTGTGTGAGCGAGGAGCCCCGACAATGAGCGGGTTGGTCGAGTGGTGAATCACGTCAATATCGCGATAATGCCGGGCGGCCTGGTCCCCGATCTGCCAGAACCGTATGTCACCCGAGCGCAGATACTGCATCAGGAACCCGTAGTGGTGATCATACTCCTGATTGCTCCAGAAGATGTAGCTAGGCCCCCATCCCCAGCTAAAAGTGGTGTCACCGAAGTTGTGCATACCGTATTCGCCGCGGCTTTCGCGCTGGCGAAGATAAGCAGTATAGGCCTCCTCTACCGACGCCTCATAGCTAGCCCTAAAAGGCGGATACTCAGCCGAAGATGCCGGGGCCATAATGCCCAAAGCGCCGGTGCCTGCAAGATACTCGGCATCAAAACCGAGCACATAGGGCTGAGACAGCAGTGCGGCCCTCGCTTGAGCCTGCAGGTCGTTCTCAACCCGACCCAAGACCAGTTCGTGCGTCTTTTGGAAGCCGTCGGCCACTTCGAGAATCAGACCGGACTCCACG
This sequence comes from Clostridia bacterium DTU080, assembly GCA_001513395.1. GTDB lineage: Bacteria > Bacillota > Limnochordia > DTU080 > DTU080 > DTU080. The sequence continues at coordinate 6,441 of LFTP01000303.1, read as the reverse complement.
GCCCATAGCCCGAATTCCAATCCGGTCCCGGTGAGCGAAACCGACTTGGGATACTGCTCCCAGAAGTGTCTGACGCCGGCAAAGAAAAGGCCGCGACCGTCGTCCTCGAAGACGACCCATCCCGGGAAACGTCGGCCTGAAATCGTCTCCGCTCCGTCTTCAAACGCCTTGAAGCCGTGTTCATTGGCCTGAATCAACGTCCAATCCTCAGATGCCGAAATGCGCTCTATCGGCTCTGCACTTTGTAAGGGAACCCCAAGTGTCGGGCCAAAATCCCCCGCCACCGCAAAGCGGATGTCCGCGAGATCGACTTTCCTGCCCAGTCTGTTCGTAAAGGTGGCATCTATCCAGACCAAAGGCTGATCACGATAGAAACGCCACTGGAGGGTGTATTCCAAGTCAGGATTGCCATCGGACAAGTAACGTCCGCGCACCCACATGACGGCCCGTTCGCTTCCGTTTTCCAAAAGACGAATCTCTTCGACCCTTGAGTCAGCCAACGACAGTCGGCGGCCACCGGCGTAGGTCAAAGAGAAGTCGACGCCATTGAGATCCACGGCCTTTCCGTCGATAAAGGCCTCGCCGATTCTGGGTGAACCGACCACATCCAGCGTCAATTGCAGGCGCCCCGTATCCACTCTGAAGCGATGCTCTCCGAGGGTTTCGATAAGACGGTGCTGAGACTGCGGTTGGGCCTCCTTTCCGACGTGAAGCACGTACTCGCCAGGCTGACCGATGAAGGAGACCAGCACCCATTTTACCGAGCCGTCGGGCCATTGAGCCAAAGACCTGGCCTGCATGGGCACGGAGTGTCCGTCGGCGTCAACAAGGTATAGGCGGTCGAGCTCGTCAGGATTGAGGCTGCCTTTCGCCAACGGAATGCCGTGCGACACGGGCGCTGCAAGATCCACGCCTTCCGGACCCTTGACCTGCAGGACGACGTAGTCCGTCACGAAGTCACGGATGAACCATGAGCGCACGTCCACCAGTTCCGGGTCAGGACCGGCCAAGAACCGCTCCGGAATCAAATAGGCGTTGTGCACGCGCTCGTCGTTGTCGCCGGTTTCATTCGCATCAAAGCTCAAGGCGATCAATTCGCCGGCCTTCAATTGCACCGGTTTACCGATGGCCCAATGCGTTTTCAGATCGTCGGCCGACAACAGAAAGCTGAGCAGTTCTTCTTCGCCGCGATGTAAAGACACGCCGCTTCTTTTGCCCGGCACATCGGTCACTTTGACCGCCGGAAGATAAAGGCCATCAACGGGAACCTCTATGCTTCCCGCTTTCTCTATGGACGGTATGCTTTCGAGCAAAGCGACTCGGCTGACAAACACCTCGCTCCAGAAAGGATCCTCGGTGCTTTGCCGATCGACCACGGTAATGCTCACTTCGACTTGCTCTTTATCCCGAACCAAGTCCGTGACATCGATAGTGCGCAACCGATGCGGCCACGGAAAAGGATTGGGACCCAGGAGGTCTTCTTCCCAGATCTTTTCCCCGTCAAGAGCCACCTCCACGAAGCGATGCTCGGCCTTCATATTAGGCGCCTCGCCCACCATACGGTCGCCTTCGTAGAAGCGGTCCATACCGCCCTGATAGTCGTCAGTCAGGTAGAAGGTAAGCAAAGTGGAGCCTCGGGCTTGCTTGTCAAGGGGGAAGACACGGCTGATGCGAGCGTAACTGCCTGCTTTTGCGGGTACTTCGGCATGACGAATGGTGATGATATCCCGATCATCCCACTTGAGGACATAATCTCCCTCACTGGCGCTGTGCCACAGCTCAAGAGTCATCTCAAACGGTGTGGGTCGCTCCACCCAGTCGAGCACGGCGCCCAGACCGCCTTCGACATATGCCGCGGGTGCCTCGGGAGCTCCGATGACAACCGTCCGACTGCTGTCAAGCGCGTAACGGACGATATTCTCCATAAAGAGGCGTCCCACGGAAGTGTCGCGACCACCGTCGTTGTTGAACCATTGATGATCCGGGATCATCTGAACGAGAAGGATACGCCCTTTTCCGTAGGGTAGCTCGATAATCCCGTAGTGAGGCTGGCCGTCGTAGGGCGGAACACCGGTATCGTTGCGGAAGAAAGGCATCAGATAGTGCCCACCGACAAGAGGGATCCAGCCTTCTCCCAAGTTGACATACGGATGATACATGACACCGGAGTGCACTCTCAGAAGCATATCCAACGTGATCTCATGCGGCTCATTGAAGATCGGATGTTCAGGTTCCAGAATCTCGCCCACCTGGTAAGCCCCGTCTTTTGTCGCCGGTGAGGGCAACCACAGATCCTGAGGCGGTGCCAATCCGCCACCGTAGCTGCGGAAAGCGACCAGGACCGCTCCCCGCTCGATGGCTTCAAGAAGCCGTGAGTGGACCGGTTCGTTAGCCAGGAAATTCCGGTTCGAGTAACTCGACACAAAGATGGTACCGTAGGAAAAGAGATTGATCTGCCCGAGTTCGTTTTCTTTTACCGCCGTGATATCGGCGTCAGGTGCGAGTCTTTCCAAACCGATATACTGATTGTGCCCGCTTGGGCCGACGAACAAAACCCTGTGCGCAGCCACGGATTGCTCCCCGGCGAGCGCGGGAACCATAGCGCCGGCCAACAAGACGGCGACGATGGCCGACCAAAGCCACGGCAGCCATCTGTTTTTAAATACTTCATTCATCTTAAAACCCTCCGATACAACAACTGAGATATCCTGGGATATTTTAGTGCTCCGATTGCCAAATCCTGTCGCTGCAATGCGAGTTCGGACAATGCTCAATGGTCAAGGTTCGTCTTAACTGATAGACTGTCGCTAAGATCGCGAAGGGAGGAGATAAGTGTTGACGAAGGACAGCGCACCCGTCGTGCGACAATTCACCTGCGATGTGCTGGTGGTGGGGGCCGGGACCGCAGGGAGTGTGGCCGCTTTGGCCGCCGCCGAAGAAGGTGCCGCGGTGATCTTGTTGGAGATGGGAAGCATCATCGGAGGTATGGGATCGGCCGGGGGCGTGCACGGATACCACTACGGTTTGGAGACGGGGATGTTCCCCCGACTGGACAGCGCCGCCGAGGCGATGAGTCAAACATTGGCCGGTCGCGTCTCACATCCGGACGGTAAGCGTTTTGCTTTGGCCCAAGCGGTTGCGGATGCGGGAATCGAGTATCTTTCAGGATTGCCCTACGACGTGTTATTTGACGAGAACCGCCGCGTCACAGGAGTTCTGGCCGAGACCAGCCGGGGCTCCATCAGCATCGCGGCCAAAGTGATCATTGACAGCACCGGCGATGCGGACATTGCGGTCTTGGCCGGTGCAGACTACGATTACGGGCGTGAATGGGACGGTTTGGCCAACGGTTACTCACTGCTCGCACGTAGAGTCACCGAACAAGGCCGCGTCATCAGCACCGGAGGCGATGCAGGTTGGGTAGATACCCATGATCCGTGGGATATCACCCGAGCATATTTGCACGGACGGAAACGGTTCTGGTCCCGGCTGGCGAAAGAACCGGATCCGGGGCTCCTGCCCTTTTGTCCCACCATCTCATTGAGAGCGGGGCGCTATATCAAAGGCCGGTATACTCTGACCTTGGACGATCTTTTGTCCGGACAGACCTTCGATGACGCCATCGCCTTGTGTTACTCGAATTACGATCCTCACGCTCTGGATTATGCCAACGAGAGTGAGCTGACCTGGGTATGGGCCTGCGTATGCGGATTGTGGGGGATACCGGTCGCTTGCCAGATCCCCTACCGCTGCCTGATCCCCGCTGATACCGATGGGATGTTGGTCGCGTCGCGGGCTATATCCCTGACGCCGGATGTAGCCATGGCCGTTCGTATGCAACGTGACCTGCAGAACATAGGTGAGGCGGCTGGAGTGGCGGCCGCTTTATGTGCTAAAAAGGAGATCTCGCCCAGCTCTCTCGATGTGCGACTACTGCAAGAGCGCCTTAAGGCCAGGGGCCTGGTCTTTGACATCTCCCGTCTATCTCAACTGTTCACGGGAAAGGGTCGGACTAAATGGTTGGCCGGCGCTCCGTCGGACCAGGTGGATGACGAAAACCCGTTGGATCACCTGGCCACGGCCAAGGAACCGATCTCCATGGCTTGGTGGCTTCGGAAGGAGCCGGACATCTTAGCACTGCTGGGCACCCCCTCAGAAGGCAAGGCGCTTTGGCACATATACAAGCATCCCGGGAAGTACGAATCTGAACTCGTACGGCTTTTGGATGACCGTGATCCGAAGCGGCGCCGCGGGGCGGCCTTCGCTTTAGCCCTGGTCAATCATCCGGCCGCCTGGCCCGAAGTCATCGAGACCATACGGCGCCGTGATCCGGATATACTGCCCGGAAGGCGCACCCATGCCCGCTGGATCAGTGCTCTGGCTCTGGTAGCTTTACAAGCACCGCTGTGCGCGGCCGATTGCATGTTGGAGGTTCTCGGCCTTTATGACACGCCGGAGTTCACGGAGTACCTTCGCCAAAGCGAGGAGCTGACGGCCCAGGGGCGCGTTCTCACCATCGCCCTAACTCGCACTCCGGACTGGATAGATCCCGTTTCCAGAGCCATCGGAGCCATGATGTTTGCCCTGCGATACTTCTACAAGGTGATTGACGAACTAAGTCCTGAACAGCACGCGCACCTTAGCCAAGTACTCGAGGGCCTCATTCACAGCAAGCCAGGCGACCATTTCCGCAACTTCAGCTTTGCCGTGGAATCGATGAGTTGGAGCCTCGATACGTCAGCAGCCGGCCTGTTGGCCCACCTCAACCATCCGCTGGGCATGCAGACGCTGGAGAAGTACCTTAAAGATGATCGCGCCTATGTGCGCAACTTTGCTATGGCGCGTCGGGCGGAGGTGCAATAGACCATGGATCAGGTTGTAGTAGTAGGCGGAGGACTCGCCGGTGTAGCAGCGGCGGTGACTCTGGGACGGGCTGGTTTTCGCGTCCTCCTCGCTGAAGAACGAGGCTGTTTAGGATGGGAAGTCAACCGGGCAGGCCGCCTTTTCGCCGATCTCAGCCAAGGGCAGGTTGCCGGCACTCTGAAAAGCCTCGTCACTTCGCGACAGGGCTTTAGCTCAGGGGTCCTCAATCCCGCTGTCGTTGAGATGGCCCTCGACCGCATGGTCGAAGAAGCCGGTGTCGAGTTGCTCTTTCACGCCCGACCCCATCGTCTGCGAAGGGACAAGGAGCAATTCTCCGGTATCGTACTGGCTATCCGCAACGGGCCCTTTCCGGTATCAGCCGACCTGGTAATAGACGCCACCCACACGGGGCGTTTGGTAAGAGAATACCCTCGACAATTCCGAACCAAGAAAGATCCGCCGACCGTCGTTTTCGGGCTGCTTCTTTCCGGTACTGAGATCGATTGTCCGCTGACGATCACCGAGGGACTGCCGAAAGAGGTCAGTGCCGCCCGTCTGACTCCCTTGAATCCCGAGCGTTGCCTTCTGGATGTCCATCTTTCGCTGAAAGAGGGGGTAGACACTTTTGATCCTTCCTGTCAGGCGGAGTTGACCCTGGCCCGCGTTATCACACCGGTGCTGGAGACGATTCGCGGTACGGTAAACGGTGCTGAACGGGCCACAGTGCTGTTGACCGCGGCTGAGGCCTGGTATCTGCCGTTTCAGTCAGTGCAATTGACGGGATACACGGCCTGCAAAGGGCTGATTGCCGCCGGAGCCTACTTGGAGGACGTCCGATCCAGGCTCTCGGTACCGGGAGAAGAAATTGACTGTCTCTTGGATCTGGGGGAAAGCGTCGCCAAAAGCATACTATCCTCGTGACCAAGATGATCCTTTCTTTAGTCACACAGTCGGGTCCCAAACCTGCGGGACCCGACTCCTCTCACCTTCCGTCGCATCGTCCGAGTCATAGGGATCGTTCGCACGAAACAGATGACTGCATTTTTGTGCGGCAAGTCAGCGGCTCCCGAGTCCCTCTTGATCGGTCAGTCTGTGAGAATAGCCGGTCCTTTTGCTCCAACCCGTTCACCCGGTTTCACACCACGGCCTCCTGCCTGACGCTTGAACTCAGCCCAAAAGGCAGATGCTATAGGAGGAGGTGGGGCACTTGAGAAGGAGACTGATGACCGACTGGATCATTACCGGCTTAGGAGCCGTGGTGACGACCGCAGGTGCGCTGACCATGCGCAGACGAGAACGGTTGGGTTCGGGCATCATGGGCTTCGGGCTTGCCCATGTGTTGTTAGGCGCTTTGGATCGCCTGCGACACGGGTGAGCTACGCCCCGGGTGGCGGCATTACGATGTCGCCACACCTCCGCCGGCGAGGGATCTGCGATCAAAGTCCCGTCCGTTTCGCTACGGGTATGGGTTATCGGCTCCTCCGCTGAGTCCAAAAAGACAGGTGCGGGGTCTAAGAAAAGGGGCTGTCCCAAAAGGTCGGCCCCTCGTCTCTTTTAGCTCGCGTCTCGGCTTAGAGA
>LFTP01000193.1 GCA_001513395.1 Clostridia bacterium DTU080 | reverse complement strand
CATTACACGTCTGATAGACAAAAGCCGGGGCTGTCCCAACCTTGCTTTTGGGACAGCCCCGAGACCCGCGCAACGGAAACTATTGCGCGTATAACAAAATACTCCGCATTAATCCGCATTAGCGATCCGCGATCTCGGACCCTACATATGAAGTATTTTCCACGTCCATCGCTCTTCTCCTGCTCAAAGTCAATACTTCCAGCACTTCCGGAAGAACTTGTCAAAGACTCACCGTTTATCTGACCTCATGATCAGGTTTAAGGTCTTTGACTCCTGTTTCGGAATGCTGGACCCGTGTCCTCAAAGCCCAATGCCATCAAAACGGGAGATTCAGTTGTCGTGACACTATCCCCCCATACAAGTGATCCGAACACAGTAGTCTGCATCTACTGCGCCTTCCGTCGGGCCAGAGGTCGTTTAGAATCCCCCCATGCAATCTGGCGTAGCAGAGTGGTGAACAAGCTGTTTTCAATGTCCCAATGTCCATGTGCGATGAGCCAAACCGTCTTTGCCGGCAAGACAGCTCGTGGCACGGAGGTCGCACTATGATAAGTGCAAGACAATGCATCTTGAGTAATCGCCGCCGCGCGCTCAGATCGCCTCTTTGTGATCTATCGGAACCCCGAACGGCAACGTCTATGCTTCTGTCCCAACAGATTCCCCACGGCTACGTGTCCTTTGCCGTCGGGAAACGTATATCGGCTGGCTCTCGGCGAGTCCCTGCTCCGCCGGCAGCATTCCAAAGCACCGACAATCACTGTCCTATCATCCGATTCTGACGCAAATCGCTATGCAGGACACCGCTATGGATGCGCCGCGTCCTCGAGGTTTCATTTAATTCAGTCGCATGGAGGAAACAAGACACTGATATTGAAAGACACATACATGGCCTATACCGTCACAGACGGCCACAGTGTGTTTCTCATCCCAATATCGATAATGACCCTGACAAACCAGACAATAAAGCCCGCAACCTCATCTTCATCCATTATCGATGTCATGAACGAAGCGCACCGGATACCTGGTAATCCCGCCGGTGTATTTCAGATCGGCGAAAGAATACAACAGAAAGGACGTGCACTTGTGAAGGCCTCAAAGAGCACACTATCCCATGTGACCGCATGTACCTTGCTCCTTGGATTGATCCTTTCGACCGTAGCGCTTGCCGCTACCAGAGACGTGCAGTTCGTCGTCTACTCCAGCGAAGACCGCGTGCCGATGTATCAGCAGAACTTTGATGCGTTTAAGGCTAAGACCGGCATCGGTGTCGAGCATCAACAAGCTCCCGGTGGACAAGTCCAGAAGTGGGAACAGGTCATCACCCGTATCGCGGGCGGTGTGTCGCCTGACGTGGTGGGAGCCGTCAGCGTAGAGTTTGTACAATACGCGGCAAACGGCCTCATCCTGCCTGTCGATGATTTTATCCAAAGAGACAAAGTCAACACCGGATCCATCATCCCCATCTTGGTCAGTGCCCTGCAATGGCGCGGCAAACAGTATATGATGCCCTACGGAGCATCCGGCCTTCCCCTGGTCTACAATGTCCAGCTCTTTGACGAAGCAGGCGTCGCGTATCCGCCGGACGTCTGGGGTCGACCGGAATGGAACTGGGAAACCTTTGTCGACACGTTGAGGAAACTGACAAAGACCGATGGCGACGGAAATATCACGCAGTACGGATTGGGCGGTCCGCCCTGGGACAGCTGGATCACACTGCCTTACACGTGGGGCGGTGACTGGATCGACTCCGAGCTGAAGCGCTTTATGGGTACCTCGCCCGAAACCCTGGACGCTTTGCAGGCTATGCAAGATCTGCGCTGGAACTACCGCGTGATGGGTACGGGCGGCGGTCTGCTCGAAGGACGCGCTGCCATGGTCGGTTGGGGCACCTGGAATCTGCCGGCTATGATCCGCAGTCCTTTGAACCTGCGCATGGCACCTTGGTTCGTCGTCGGCACGCATCCGCCCAAGGGTCCCATCAACCCCATGGGTCTGGCCATCTTGGCGACCAGCCCGAACAAAGAGGCCGCTTGGGAATACGTGAAATTCAGCACCTTGGATCCCGAAGGGAACTACCTGTTTGCCAATGCCGCCGGTGCCCTTCCCGGAACTCCGCAGGCCTACCGGCGCTGGCAAGAATCCATACAAGCTCAAAAGGCCGGCCTGAATCCGTTTGCCTTCGTCCAGCAAGTGGCTGAACACGGCGCCATCGTCAACATCCGCAAGGTCACCACCTTCACCGACATCAACGCTGTCATGAATCCTGCTGTGTCGGCCGTGATCAACAACGTCAAATCACCCACTGCCGCCATGGAAGAAGTGGCGCCGGTAGTTCAAACCCTGATCGACCAGAGCGCACACTGAAGACTCAGCACTCACCTATCGGGCTCTGCTTTTTTGCAGAGCCCGATAGGTGCTGCCGCCAACATAGATCTGACGGACTCTCTCCCCACGACGCCTGAGATGACTTCATTCGGGAGTGAAAGCAATGAGCAGATTCAGATCAGCGATTCTTTTCCTGTTGGTAGGATTGCTTATGGTCGGCACTGGGATAGCCTACTCTAACAACCTGATCGCCAATCCCAGTTTTGATTCCGACCTCACAGGCTGGGGCGTGTGGACGCCGCGAGGAGCCCCCGAAGTCACGATAGACAGCGAGGAATGGCACAGCAGCCCCGGTTCTTTGCGCATCACAGGATTCACGGCGACCGATCGAGGCTCAGTCAATCAACGAGTGACCGTAGAAGGCGGGACCACCTATGTTTTTCGGGTTTGGATGAAAACACAAGATGTTTCGCGCCAGGTGGCCTATGTGCGCATTCAGTTTAACCTGGCGGATAATCCGTCGGAAAAGACCCGTCCGCACCTCTATGTCGGCCGACTGAGCGGCACTAGCGATTGGGCCTTATTCGAAGAAAGCTTCCTGGTTCCCGAAGGAACCGGAACCCTGACCATCGAGCCGTTCCTGGACTCCGCGCAGGGTACGGTTTGGTTTGATGATCTGGAACTTATACCGGCCGAAAGCGAACCGCTGACCCTGATAGACCCCTCTGTCAGGATCTTCACATCCGGCGCCGTGGCTTTGAGCTGGAAGATCCCGACGGCGTATGAACAGGTCAACGTGCGCTATCGCATCTATCGCTCGCCCTTGCCGGATTTCTCAATCAGCGGTCGCGCTCCGGTAGCCGTCATCGACCAGCCGGAGTTCATCGACCGGGACACCAAACCAGGTCAGATCAATTACTATCGCATCCAGCCTTTCTACATGAAACGAGACAAAGAAGAACTCGGCGATCTTTCTCCCGAGCTGGAGGCCCGGATCACATCGGCTACGGCCGTGACCGCTCCAAAGACCTTCTTCGCCTATTGGGACGGAGGGCAAGCTAGGCTCACCTGGGATTTGGGCAACAGCCGAGCGCGCCAGGTGCGACTGGAGCGCAAAGGTCCTGACACGGATGATCAATGGCAGCTTTTGGCCATTGTTCCGGCATGGCAAAGCGAATATGTCGACACGAACGTGCCGGACGACGCCCGGGAAAAAGTGAGCTACGGCATCACGGTCCTCGGGCCCGACTGGGAGGAGACCGCCCGCATGGTGACTCAATTGGAAGGATTCTTGCCCACGCTCCCGCGTCCGGTATCAGTGGAAGAACATCCTCGTCTGTTCATCACCCAACAAGAGATTGACGATCTCAACGAAGCAGCCCGGAGCAATCCCGCTCTCAAGTTGCTGATCACCAATGAGATCATTACGCCGGCCCGCATGACGGCTCTTGCGATCAACACAAGTGGGGTCACCCTGCCGGGAAAGAACGAGAACTCGGCCCACGCTTCTTTGGCTGGCAAAGCGCGCGCCGCGGCCTTGGGTTACGCGTTTACAGGCGATTTGTCATACGCAGAGGCCGCCAAGAAGATCTTAATGGCCTATGCCGCCAAATATAAAGAGTATCCGCTTCTCAACAACTACGACGGACGTGTAACCTATCAGACGCTCAACGAATCGCCCTGGCTGATCGACATAGCCTGGACTTACGATCTCATCTGGAACAGCGGTCTGCTGTCAGAAGAGGACCGAGAGGTCATCGAAAATGATCTGCTCTGGGAAAGTGTGCGAGTGATCGACCGTTACAAGAAGGGGTTGTCCAACTGGCAAGCCTGGCACAATGCGGGTATCGGCGCCGTGGCTTTCCTTCTCAATGATCAAGAGTGGATCGACACGATCCTGACCGGATCGCAAAGCTTTGTCGTTCACATCCGCGACGGCATCCGCGATGACGGCATCTGGTGGGAACAGGCCATCGGCTACCACAACTACACGCGCAGTGCCCTGACCTTCCTAGCCGAGATGGCGTATAGGCATGGGTATGATCTGTACAATTTCCGCAGCCGGGGTAAGTCGTTGAAGTTGATGTTCGACGGCCCCATCTATCACGCATTCTCCGACGGTATGCACCCGGTGGTGGGCAATACCAGTTTCACCTCCAGGCTGAGCTGGGATTGGACCTACGGGTTGGCCGCTTTACACTACCGGGATCCGAAATACGCCGCTCTGTGGAAGGCCTCGATGAGCAGCGGAGGGTCCATCCCTTCGGTGTTTTATAT
>LFTP01000245.1 GCA_001513395.1 Clostridia bacterium DTU080 | reverse complement strand
CAGCTGCATCCGCAAAGAGCATCGCTGCCTGAGCTGGAGATGTTGTGGCCCTCTGCATCAGAGCTTCGGTAGGCGTGCGGAGAGTGATCTGCGACAAAAGCCAGATACCCCGGACATTCGCCCGGGGTATCTTGTGGGAAGGCTGTCAGCCAATCACTCTCGTGCCGAGTCTTACTCACCGAAGGTGACGACGCCGAATCTGCTGGGATTGGCGAAGGCACCGTAGGTGGTGTTCCAGGCTACCCAGGATTCGCCGGCAGCGATCTGGTGACCGGTGAGGTTCAGACCCCACTTGTCGCCGACTTTGGGTGCCGTCGCATTGACGGCGCTCCAGGGAATGGCAGTCTCGACAACCCAGCGGATACCGGACTTGTCGATGGCAGCCTCAAACGTATCTAGGTTTTTGTAGCCGCTGGCGGTGACGCCGAACTGGGTATGGATACCCTTCTGGTTGGGATCGAGGAAGATCTCGACCTCATCGTTCTGCCACCAGTTGCTCTGGCTGGTTTCCAGCTTGTTGACATCGGGAGCAAAGATGACGAAAGCGATGTAGAGAGCCTCGTCATCGTAGGTCAGGTAAGCGACCCGCGGGTACTCTACGATCCAGGAACCCGTGTTGTCAACATCGATAACGACCTTCGAACCTTTGATGCTGGCTTGGAGCCAAGCGGCATCGTTCAACTTACCGTCGATCTTCGGAGCAGTCCTTGCTTTCGGAATTACCAGTTCAAGGTTAGCAGCGGAAGCTACCGCGCCGAGAACCAGTGTCAGTGCCAAAACGAGTGCCCACACGGTGAACCTCTTCATTAGGTTACGCTCCTTTCCTATTACTGAACTAGAGAAGAACAGCTTCTTCTACGTGTACGTGCCAGAGTTTCTATGAGTGTCAATCAAAAGAACCGAGTGATTACTCGCCGAAGATCACATTACCGAACGCCTGAGGTCTCTGGAAGCCGCCGAAGGTGCAGTTCCAGCACAGCCACTGCGTACCGGTGGCAATCTGACGACCGCAGATGTTGAATCCCCACTTGTCACCGGCTTTGGGAGTGTAGCCGACAACATCCCAAGGAATGGCGGTCTCGACAACCCATCTGATACCCGACTTGGAGATGGCATGCTTGAGAGCACCGGGTGCATGGGTGCTGTCAAGTACGCCGCCCGCATCGATGCCCCACTGATAGGAAACGCCGATCTTGGCGGGATCGAGGAAGATCTCGATTTCATCGTTCGACCAAACACTGCCGGCTGTGGTCATCAGCTTGTCGACATCAGGAGCGAAGATGGTTACCGCGACGTAGAGGGCCTGGTCATCATAGCAGACATAAGCGATGCGAGGATAATCGGTAATGATAGTCCCATTGTTGTCGAGGTCTACAACGAGCTTACCGCCCTTGATGCTGGCTTGGAGCCAAGCCGGGTCGTTCAGATTGCCGTCGATGTTCGGGGCTCTGTTTACTTTGGGTACCACTATCTCGAGGTTAGCCGCCGCGAAGGTACCCAACGCTAAGACGAGACACAACGCGAGACCTACAGTTGCAATTAAGCGCTTCATGTTCCAACGCTCCTCTCAGTGTTTTACTTCACAGCATATTGTTAGTCATGCATCCAGGTATTCCTTCTTGATATATAGATATTTTGTTATACAGATCTCAGGATGTGATCTTCGACTTTATCCGTAAAGAGGTCCGAAAGCGGCACAGGCTCGATAGTCCGCACCTTCGGGATCTGTGGTGCCGAACGCCGACCAGGCGGACGGACGGAAGATTTGATCAGTATCGACGTTATGCATGCACACAGGGATGCGCAGTATGGAGGCCAGGGCGATGAGTTCCCGGCCGATGTGCCCGTAGGAGAGTGAACAGTGGTTGGCCCCCCAATTGCTCATGACGGAGTAGACGTCGCCAAAAGCGGGTGTTTCGTTCAATCGGGGGACAAACCAAGTGGTCGGCCAGCTAGGATCGGTGCGTTGGGTAATGATGTCATGGACTCGCTGAGGCAGATCGACACTGTATCCTTCCGCGATCTGCAAAACCGGTCCGAGGCCTTTGACTATGTTAACTCTCGACATGGTCATCGGCATGCCGCCGCGGGTAGTGAATGTGGAACTGAAGCCACCGCCGCGGAAGTACTCGGTCACGGCAGGACTCCACAGTGTCGCCTTGAGACAAGCTTCAACCTCCTCTTCGGCAATCTCCCAGAACGGTCTTATGGCCGGTTTTCCGTCACGTTGTTGTTCTCCGGTACCGTCAAGAGCGGCCGCCCCGGAATTGCAAAGGTGAATGACCCCTTCGGCTGCCGGACCGTTCAGGCGTTCACCGGTGACGCGTTCTATAGCTTTCGGGCTCCAATAAGTCCGCACATCGCAGAAGATCTGAGCGGTATTGGTCAACAGATAACCGAATAACATGGCCACTGCGTTGAGGGAATCGTTTTCAGTGGCCAGAACTAACGGTCTGCGTATACCGTTCCAGTCGAACGAGGAGTTTAAAATCGCCTCCATGAAGTCGCCGTTAGGCAAGTGGTCGGTCCATTGACGTTGTCCCTGGAAGCCCGCGGCGAGGGCGTTATGTCCCATGCTTTCTTCCACAAATCCGAGCTCGGCCAGGCGAGGATTGCCGATCATAAGATCGCGAGCAATCAGGGCCATTTTTACGCAGATCTCCCAATCATCGTCCTTTTGCTCACGGGACCGACGGGAAGCTACCGAGTTGCGGTCGGGTCCCTCTTTGCAGTGGCGTTTCACCCAAGCGATAGCCTTTTCATATTCTTGCGGATCATAGATTCCGCGATCCAGGCGCCTTTTTATTTCCGTCATGTCTACGTATTCGTTGCGCATGCCGAGGTAGTCACTAAAGAAGTTGTCATTCACCATCGAGC